>JBBSCZ010000021.1:0-21992 GCA_038249795.1 Gemmatimonadales bacterium
TACGCGCGTCCGCGCACGACCCTGGAGCCGGTCAATCCGTTCGGCGACACTGCCAACGACACCACGCAGACGTTTTCACTGGCAGCGCCCTACGCTGCGTTGACCGTCGATCTTGCTTCAGGTCGTCGGGGCAGCGTCTTTGCGGAAACGGGAGTTCTCTTCGGAGCCGTAGGCGATCGAACGCGCTTCGATCGCACTACGACCGTCGAGCGCCAGATCGGTCAGCGGTTCGGACTGACGGGGGGCGTCGGCATTCGCTTGCCGAACGGGTTCGGAGTGAAAGCGCGATATCTGTGGGTGAGCGTCCCGACGCGACCGATCAACGTGGCCGAATTCGTGACGTCACTGACATTGTTCTGACCGGGTCTCCCGACATCCGGGCACCAACGTCATCTCCGGCGTCAGGGGCAGTCACCTGCATCGTCCTTCGTCGCATCGATAGTTTACAGCGCTGATCCAGCGCGCCGCCTCCCCTCGCCCCTGTCTCAATTGCTCGTGATGGTCGCGCAAAGCGTCGATCCCTCATGCCCGTGACGCCGCCGGTCCCGGACGACGAGCAGCCGGCCGAGTACCGGCTCGCAATCCGCGTGATCCTGCTCGCGACCGCCCTCCGCCTGCTCATCGCCGCCGTCCTTCCGCTCGGCGTCGACGAGAGCTACGCGGCCGTGGTCTCACGCACGCTGAGCCTCAGCTACTTCGATCATCCGCCGGCGGTGTTCTGGATCACGCACGCGGCCGCGACGCTTGGCGGTGAATCGCCGCTCGCACTCCGCTGGCCGTTCGTGCTGCTCTTCGCGCTCACATCGTGGCTGCTTTTCCGACTCGCCGCGCGTCTCTTCGGTGAACGCGCCGGGCTGTGGGCGCTGATTTCGGCGCAGATCATTCCGGTGTTTTCGTTGAGTGGCGGCGGATGGGTGCTGCCCGATGGGCCGCTGCTCTGTGCCAGCGTGGCGGCCGCGCTGGCGCTGGCATGGGCGGTACCGGTGCCGGAAACGGCCGACAACGAGGTGAAGACGAAGGCGTGGCAGCACTGGCTGCTCGTCGGCATCGCACTCGGACTCGCCGGACTCTCCAAGTATCACACGGCACTGCTTGGCGCTGGCATGCTCGCCTTCATGGCCAGCGACGCCCGCGCACGGCGCTGGTTCACGCGCGTGGAGCCCTACGCAGCGCTGTTGCTGGCCGGCCTGTGCGTGCTGCCGGTGTTCATCTGGAATGCGCAGCACGACTGGATCTCGTTTCGCTTTCAGGGCGCGCGCGCCAACGGTGCCGGCAATCCGCTGAACTCGCTGCTGCAGAACATCGCCGGACAGGCGGGCTACCTGCTGCCCTGGTTCTGGGTGCCGCTGGTGCTGCTGCTCGTGCGCGGTATCCGCACCGGGCCACGTGATCGCGCGGTCTGGTTCTGCATCTGCCTCGGCGCACCGCCGGTGCTCGTCTTCACGCTCGCATCACTCGGCGGACGGGCCGGACTGCCGCACTGGCCAGCACCAGGCTACTTCCTGTTGTTGCCGCTGCTGGGTGCGGCCATCGCACGATGGGAGCGTCGTAGGCCGGCGATCGCACGGCGACGGATGACGGCGGCAGCGGGGGTCTACGCAGCACTGGTGACGGTGGTCGTCACACATGCGGCCACCGGGTGGGTAGCGACGCTGGTGCCGTCACTGCGCGCCAGGGATCCGGCGTTCGAACTGCTGGAATATCGTTCGCTGCGCGACACGCTGACGGCCACGGGATTGCTGCAGCCTGCGCAATTCATCGCGAGTACCGACTGGCTGCGCGGCTCGAAGATCGGCTACGCGCTCGGGGCAGGGCATCCGCTGCTGGTGTTCAACGACGACATGCGACACTTCGCATTTGCCACCGACGTCGCACCGCTGCTCGGCAACGATGGCGTGGTACTGATGAAGGTGCCGCCGACCATGCCGGCGGATTCGGTGCGTGCATCGGCGATCGCCTATGCGCCGCTCTTCGACTCGCTGCGCTTCGTGCGCACGGTGCCGGTACTGCGCGGCGCCGACACAGCCCTCACGCTGGGCGTCTTTTCCGGCACCCGCTTGCGTCGAGCGTGGCAGGCGCCGACGCGCTGATCAGTGGCGGTTTCGCGCCGGCCGCAGATACAGACTGAGCGAACCGAAGGAGAGCTTTGCTTTCATTTGAATCAGCGTGTGCGCGGGATCATCGCTGAACCAGAGCTCCGCCTGCCCCCCTTCGGAGAAGATGCCGCTGGTGCGGATGGTTGGCTTCACCACCACGGTGTTGAAGGTGCCGGCAGGGACAGTGATGGTCTCCTTGCGCAGCACCTGAATCGTGACTGGATTGGAATTGGGGCGAAAATACCTGGCGAAGCTCAGCGTCTGGCCCACCTCGAGCGGAAGCGTCCGCACGAAGAAGATGAACGAGGCATCGTCCAGCGGTGCGGCGACGGTCGGCGCCCGCGCCTTGCCGCGCTCGAGCACGATCAGCTCGTCGGGAAAGAAGTCGAAGTGGCGGCTGTAGTGTTTCGGCCCCTCGTTCAGGTCCTGCGTGAAGCGAAGACTGGACATCGCGATCGGATCGAACCAGCTCTCCATCACGTCATGCACGCGGAAGAGCGGAATACCGCCGTTGATCTCGTAGCGAAGCTTGAAAACCTCGCGGCCCCGCAGCGAATCAGGCCCGCTGATGGACAGCGACCCGCTGCCCACAGTGAGCACGCCGAATTTGAGGTCGTACTCGTGGTACTCCCCGGGCTTGAACGGCAACGTGTGCGTCGATGCGTCCTGTGCCGGCAGCCTGTCTGGAACGAGCAGCAGCGCGAGCAGCGCCGAATGCAACAGGGCTGTACGCCGCAGCAGCATCCGACGCTCGCGTCGGCGCGCGAGCGGTGCGACCAGCAGCAGGCCGATGCTGCAGAGCCAGAGGGCGAGCGCACTGATGCGAGCGACGACGCTGGCCAGCGGCCGCTCCGCCGGCACTTCGCGCACCGCCAATGGGCCGTCGGCACGGATCACCGGGTTCAGGTAGAGCGTGCCACCGGTGCCGCTGGCGACGATGCGAGCGTAGTGATCGGCGTCGGTCATCACGTAGGAGATGCTGGCGGTGTGCGTGGCGCTGTCACGCGTCGCTCCGGCGTCGGCGATCACGCGAATGTCATCCATCGGACGGTCGAAGGTGGCGGTGATGGTGTCACCCTGCACGGTCATGCTGCGCAGCGCTGCGGGAGTCGAGTCGCGCACACCGGCCACCACGTACATCGCGCCGCGTCGCAGCGCGGAGAGCACGGCCGGGGCATGGATGTCGGAAGTGTTCACCATCGTCCAGACCACGCCGACAACATTCGGCCTCGACACGTCATGCGAATCGTCGTTGCCAATGCCATAGATCGGGTTTCCGGCGGTGAGCACCGAGTCCCACCACCCGGACGCATCATTCCAGTGGCTGCGGATCTCCAGCAAGTCGTAACCCGACAACTGCGCGAGCTGCGCCTGGCCGTAGCCGTTGCGCAGGTACGGGTGCGCGATGACGGTGAGCGCGGCGGTATCTCGCAGCTGCGCCAGGAGATATTGTTTTGCCTGCGAAGTCTGCCAGAGCGGAAAGTCGATCGCCGTGACGGCACGGGCACCAATCACCAGCTGGTGCGTCTTGCGGATACTGAAGCCGTGCTCGTAGACCGGGATGAAGGCGGTGTCGCTCGCCGCGCGGTCGATGCTGTGATAGTTCGAGATGGCGGCGATGTCGTATCCGGCACGCTGATAGGCAGCACGCACCTCGCCGGCTGTGCCATGTCCCGAGGTAACTCCGCCCCAGGCGTGCGAGTGCGCATGAAAATTCGCGCGCTTCCAGTCTGCGCCTGCACCCGCATACGGATTCACCAGCGTCGAACCCGAGAACGGCGCTGCCGCGTGGAACGTGTACGCGGGCACCACCACGTATGGGAGCAACAGCACACTCACGGCAAGCAGCGCGAGCCCTCGTACCGCAGTGCCAACGGCGCCGAGCACACCACCGGCGCGATGCGCGGCATGCTTAATGGCGGTTGGGTGCGCTTGGGGCGCTTCGATCAGCGTGGAATCGATCGAGGGCATGACAAAAATAGTGAGAGGCGACGTGCATTGAACCGTACGCCGGTTCCGCGTAGCACTTGCAAGCTAAGCGCCACACCGGCCGTTCTCGTCACCGGACCATTGCAGTCATGGGCAGTGTCGCGCAGATATCGGCACTACCTGTTGAAGTTCGCCGTAACGGAGATGTCACCGTTCTCCGGCACGGTCAGCACGCAGGTCATGCCGCTGCACGAGCCACTGAACCCGGTGAAAGTCGAGCCGCTGCCAGCCCTGGGAATCAGCGAGAGGGTGGAGCCGATCGGGAAGAGTGCGCGGCAGATCCCCTCTTTCACGCCGTTCGCGATGCTGCACGCGAGGCCGCCCGGCGAGCTGGACACCGAGCCGCTGCCGGTGCCGGTGCCTGACGACACCGTCACCGAGCCAGGCACCGCCAGTCGATAGAGCGCCTGCACGAGGCGCGATTGCGTCAGCGAGACCGTGCAGGTGCTGGCGCCGCCGGAGCAGGCACCCACCCAGTTGACGAAGACGCTGCCGGGGCTCGGTGTCTGCGTCAGTGTCACGCTGGTGTTGAGCGCGTACGCATGCACGCAGGAGCCGTTCACCGCGCGGAACGTGAGCGAGCAGGCGATACCGAGCGGCGCGCTGGTGATCGTGCCGCCACCCTCGGATCCGGAAACGGCGCTTAACGTGAGCGTGGGTGGGGCGGCGAATTGCGCGGTCACGGCGGCCATCGCACCGGTGACCATCGTCAGCGAACAGGCGAAACCGTTGCACGCGCCAGTGTAGCCGGAGAATGAATTCATGCCCGACGGCGTGGAGGTGAGCGTGACGAGTGTGTTTGGCGCGAAGGTGCTGCTGCACGTTCCGCCCACCATACCATTGGTGATCACGCAGCTGATGCCGGTTGGCGAGCTGGTGACGGTGCCGGTGCCCGAACCACCGCCACTGATCGTGAGTCCTTGGATCTTGAAGATCACGAGCGCGATGTGCGCCTCCGACATCGCGAGTTGGCAGGGATCGGTGGTGCAGGCTCCCGCCCATGCATCGAACACCGCATCACCGGTGCTGGACTGTTGCAGCGTGACGACGGTGTTGAGTGGGAAGAGCGCACTGCACGTGCCGCTGGAAGCGGACCCGGAAATCACGCAGCTGATGCCGGCGGGCACGCTGGTGATCACCCCCGATCCGGTTGCGCCGGCGCCCCGTGCCACAGTGAGCCGCTGGGGTGCGGCGGTGAAGCCGACGCTCACGGCACTCGTCACGCCGCTCGTCACCGGGATTACACACGTGCCGCCAGTGCACGAGCCGGCGAAGCCATCGAAGCTGCCGCCAGTGCTCGCCCCGCCGATCAATGTCACAGAACTGCTCGCCGCGAAACTGGTACTGCAGATCCCGGTGGTGATTCCGGCAGTGATCGTGCACGAGATGCCGGATGGTGAACTGGTCACTGCGCCGTTGCCGGTGCCGCTGCCTGCAACCGTGACGATACCCGGCGCTGGTTCGCGGAAGGTCACTGCTCCGGTGCGTGGTTGCGTCATCGTGATCTGACAGGGATTGCCGATGCAGTCACCACTCCAGCCCTCGAACAGCGTGCTGCCCAGCGGCGTCTGCGTCAGTGTCACCACCACACCGGGGGCATGAAGCACGCTGCAGACGCCACTCGCGACGCTGTTGTTCACGGTGCAGCTGATGCCGACCGGTGTACTGGTGATCGTGCCGCTGCCACGCGATGCCGGCGACGGCGCCACGGTGAGCATGACCGGGATCACGGCGGCCGTGAATGCTGCCGCAACGGTGCTGATGGCACCCTGCCGCAGCGTCGCGATGCAGGTCTGACCAGTGCAGTCGCCGCTGAAGCCGGTGAACGCCCCATCCCCCGACGGAGTGGCGTTCAATGCGACGACCATGCCCGCCGTGAACACCGTCGAGCAGGTACCGCTGGTGGTGCCTCCGTTGACGCGGCAGTCGATGCCGGCGGGAGTCGATCGCACCGTGCCGCTACCACTGCCACTGCCCGACACCGATAACGCCACGGCTGTGGTCACCGGTTCGGTGATCGGTGCCGCAGCCCTGGAACCGCCGCCGGAGCAGGCAGAAGTTGCCATGACGGCAAGAACTGCCGTCAGAACGTGCCGGACCGGCGCCGCGTAATCGCGGCTCACGGCGTGTGATTTTTTGCGCATTGCAGAGCGGAAGTGGTCACGTGAGCCGAATCAGGAACGAGAGCGGGTGCGCCTCGCCCCGTCTTGAAAAGCAAGGCCCGTGCGCGACGCCTCGGCATCGTGCCGCATCGCGCTTTCGCACCACGGGATATCATTGTCCGCAGCTCGCGCGCCTGCCGCCTGCGCCCTCCACCCCATGCCCGCGCCATGAACGACGCCCTCATCGCCGCTGCGAAGTCCGCCTTCCCGACCGATCTGCCGGGCATCACGCTCGGCGCCGTGCTGCACGAGGGGGCAATCGATCCGCAGCCTCTCATCAGACTCCCGCTGTCGATGATGACGCGTCACGGCCTGATCGCCGGCGCCACCGGCACGGGCAAGACGAAGACACTGCAGCTCATGGCCGAGCAGCTTTCGGCGCAGGGCGTGCCGGTGTTTCTCGCCGACGTGAAAGGCGACGTGAGCGGCATTGCGATGGCGGGCTCACCGCATCCGAAGATCGACGAGCGCGTGAAAGCGACCGGCTATGGCTGGAACGCCTCGGCGTTCCCCGTGGAACTGCTGTCACTCACGGGCAAGACCGGCGGACAGCTCCGCGCAACCGTGTCCGATTTCGACCCGCTGCTGCTGTCGAAGGTGCTCGGGCTGAACGAGACGCAGGCCAGCGTGCTCGCCCTCGTCTTCAAGTACTGCGACGACAAGGGCTTGCTGTTGCTCGACCTGAGCGATCTGCGCGAGGTGCTGCAATACCTGAGCGACGAAGGCGCGTCGGAGCTGAAGGACTACGGCGGCATGTCGAAGGCCACGGTCGGCGTACTGCTGCGCAACCTGATCGGACTCGAGGCGCAGGGCGCCGACCAGTTCTTCGGTGAACCGGCCTTCGATCTGAACGACCTGTTCTCGGTGGAGCGCGATGGACGCGGCCTGGTGTCGGTGCTGGTGCTCTCCGACGTGCAGGACAAGCCGGCGCTCTTTTCCACCTTCATGCTCTGGATGCTGGCCGAGCTGTATGCGATGCTCCCCGAAGTGGGCGATCTGGCGAAGCCGAAGCTGGTGTTCTTCTTCGACGAGGCGCACCTGCTGTTCGACGACGCCAGCAAGTCGATGCGCGACGAGATCGAAAAGGTCGTGCGCCTGATTCGCTCCAAGGGTGTGGGCGTGTTCTTCGTCACGCAGCATCCACGCGACATTCCCGAAACCGTGCTGGGCCAGCTGGGCAACCGCGTGCAGCACGCGTTGCGCGCCTTCACCCCCGATGACGAGAAGCAGCTGCGCAGCACGGCGCGTACCATCCCGAAGACCGACTTCTACGACATCGAGTCCTTGATCACGACACTCGGCACCGGTGAGGCGCTGGTCTCGACACTGACGGCCAAGGGCACGCCCACACTGCCATTCGCCTGTCACATGGTGCCGCCGGCATCACGCATGGGCCCACTCACCGAGGCGGAAGTGGCGCCGCGCCTCATCACACCGCAGGCACGCAAGTACGCGGTCGCCATTGATCGCGAATCAGCGCGCGAGGTGCTGGAACGGAAGGTCGCCCTGCTGGAGCACGCGGAGATCGCCGAGGCGGAGGCAGAGATGGCTGCGAAGGCCGCCAAGGGCGCGCCGCCGAGAAAGTCGGCGCGTGAGGAGGAGGGGGCGCTTGGCGCATTTCTCCGCTCGCCCGTGGCACGCACGATCGCCGTCACCGTGGCCGGCACGATCACGCGATCGCTGCTCGGCACGCTGATGGGGAAGCGGCGGCGCTAGGCGTCAGCCGTGGAGTGCATCGCGGTCGACTGGTCTGGCGCACTCACGGGCGCGGCGAACCGTATCTGGATCGCCACGGCCCGGAGCGGTGAACTCACCGACCTCGTGGCCCCTGGCTCTCGCGACGCCGTGGCACGGGCGCTGCTCGCACGAAGGGAGGATTCCGCGCCAGTGCTGGTGGGCCTCGACTTCGCCTTCAGCGTACCAGCGTGGTATGCCACGGAGCGCGGGTGGAACGATGTGCATGCCGTGTGGACCGCCGCGCGCGACGAGGGTGAGGGATGGTTGCGCAGCTGTGCGCCACCGTTCTGGGGCCGGCCGGGCATCACGCGTCCGCATGCGGTGGAGCGCGGGTTGCGCGGCACCGAGAGTGGAAAGGTCGGATGGCTGCAGCCGAAATCGGTGTTCCAGATCGGCGGCGCAGGCTCGGTCGGTACCGGCTCGGTCCGCGGTATGCCGATGCTGCTCACACTGCGCGCTGCCGGCTGGGCGGTGTGGCCATTCGATGCGCCGTCGTCACACACCGTGGTGGAGATCTGGCCTCGTCACTTCACCGGCCCGGTGATGAAGCGGAGCGCCGAGAAGCGTGCGGCCTGGCTGGCGCAGATCTATCCGGAACTGCGCGACGAATGGCGACGCATGATGGCCGCGTCGGAGGATGCATTCGACGCGGGAATCGCGGCGATCGGCATGAGCCGGATGCCGATCGCCGCCGCGCTCGCGATGCCGACGGACCCGCTGAGCTCGATCGAGGGACAGATTTTCGAGCCGGTGGCCGGTCCGGCCGAGTGATGCCGGACCGATGCGTTCCTCAGCGTCGGCGAGCGGGGACGACGCGGATCGTGACGGGCGCCGAGACGAGTTCGGGCGAAATGACCTTGTGCGTATGGTCGCCAAGCACGGCGCGCAACGTGTGACGACCGAGCGGGACCGGGACGGTCACCTCGATCTGACCCTTTCCGTAATGGATGTGCATGCTATCGGCCGGAATGATCGTGCCAGGTGCGCCGGCCTCATTGTCGATCAGGATGTGAAAGTGTCCGGTACGGTCGACGTTGGTGCCAGCCGGAGCGACGCCGTAATTCGCCAGTCGGAAGCGCACCGTCACCGGGCTCGTCACGGTGGCGCCATTGGCCGGCAGCAGGATGCCGATGACGGGAGCCGGAACCGCTGTGGCAGTAGCGGCCTGTGCCTGCAGAGCGGGAGCCGCAAACAGGAGGGCGAGGGCGGCGACGGGAATGGACGGGAGGCGCATGGCGTGTGTGAAGGGAAGAGGCGGTTGGCGTGTGGCGCGCTCGAGGTGCAATGTCGCCCCCGTAGCCGGCTGCCGTCAGGGCGTCCGTCCGGAACCCCCCTCCCAATGCTGCAGTTCCGACCAGACCTCGCGCGCCACCTGCACCTCGGCGCCCAGATGGGCGGCGAAGTCGTCGCGGAACTGCTGCGAATGCTCACCGAGATAGCGGTCGAGCACATCCATGCTGATCGCGACGTAGCGGATCCGGTATCGGCCCGGTAACGAGCGCGCGATCGAGGCACGAACGAAGCAACCGGTGCTGAGCACTGCCGGGATGTGCGTGTCGCGCATGAAGGCCTCGTAGGCCGGAACGCTGGACGGCGCGACGTCCGTCGTCACTTCGTAGATGATCATCCTTTAATAGTGCAAGACGGCTCGGGCAAAGGCCAGTGTGCTCGTCTCGCGCCTGTGAGAAGGAGATGAACCGACGTTCGAGCCCGTGCGGTGATTCTGTGTGTACGTTTCCGGTCGTGGTTCTGACGCGGTGACGATGGTCGCCGCGCGCACCAGTCGTGCTACCCAAGGCTCATCGGCATGCGCCCGTCCTACTTCGTATTGTATTCTGGTGTGGTGATGCAGGCGGCGACGGCGCTGCTGCTCGCCTGCGCACTGTATGTGCTCAGGCGCTACTATCCTCGCTACCACCTCCGGCTGTGGGGAGCGGCGTGGCTGGCTGATGCTGCGTATGTCGCGCTCGGGCTGCTGGTGCTGATGCTGGAGGCCAGCGGGCAGTCCGACGCCTCGGCGGTGCCCTTGCTGCTCACGTGGCTGTCGCAGTCGGCGGGATACATCCATGCCACGCTGCTGGTGATGGGTGCGAGGGCACTGAGCCGCGGTCAGCATGAGCCTGGGACTGGTGTTGGCCTGGCGGTGGCGGCGTGCGCGTTGCTGGCGCTTCTCCCCACATTGCTGGTGCCGCATTCGGGCTCGCCGGGCAATATCGAATTCCGGTATCAGATTCATGTCGGCGTGATGTCGGGCGTGACGGCGGCGGCCGCCTTCGCCTCGGTCGTCCTGTTGCGGCGTTCAGTGCAGGGTGCGACGACGCTTGGCGTACGGTGGATGTGGGCGGTGCTGCTCGTGCTGGGTGTGCAGCGTCTCGCGTCGATGCTGATCGGCATGTCGCCGGCGGGCATCCTGGTATTCACACCGGGAGTGCCGCAAGCGTTGCCGCTCCTCGACATCCTGGTCACGGCGGCGCTCGGCATCGGCACGGCGATCGCGCTGGTCGAGGACGAACAGGGTGCGATCCAGCGCGCCGCCGCCCGCGAGGTCGATGCAGAACGCCGGGCACGGGCGTCGGGCGCGAGCCTCGTCTCGGCGCTGGCGGCAGTGCCGGACCTCGTGACGGTGATCGACACCGATGCACGGCTGGTGGCGTGGAATCCTGCCTTTGAGACATTCGTGACGCGCTTCGGCGGCACGCCTCCGACGGCGGGAATGCCGTTGAGCGAGGTGATGCCGCGTAGTGCAACGGACGACTGGGCGCAGCGCATCACGGCGCTGCTCGACGGACAGGACGTCGTGTTCGAGGCCGCGTTCGAATTGCCCGAGGTAGCACAGGAGTTTTTCGATATCAGCGCCCGTCCGATGCGCGATGACGGCGACATCGTCGGCGGCGTGATCGTGGCGCGCGACGTGACCGAGCGCCGCAAGCTCGAGCAGCAGCTGCAGCAGGCGCAGCGACTCGACACCGTCGGACGGCTCGCCGGCGGCATCGCGCACGATTTCAACAATCTGCTCACGGCCATCCTGAGCAGCGCTTCGGTGGCGCGCGAATGCCTGCCGCCGGATCACGAGGTACAGGCCGACCTGGCCGACGTGCAGCTGGCCGGCGAACGTGCCACGCAGCTCACCCGCCAACTGCTCGCGTTCGCACGACGGCAGCCGGTGTCGCAGAAGCCGATCGCGCTCAACGATCACGTGGCTGCCATGCAGCGCATGCTCTCGCGCCTCGTCGGCCCCGACATCGCGCTGCGCGTGACCCTTGGCGAGAATCTCTGGTTCGTGCGCGCTGATGGCCCGCAGCTGGAGCAGGTGCTGGTGAACGTCGTCGTGAATGCGCGCGACGCGATGCCGGGCGGTGGAAGTCTCACGGTGCGCACCGGCAACCGGGTGCTCGAGGACGAGACGATCGTGCTTCCACGGCCGATGCCCGCCGGCGAATATGTCGAGATCGTGATCAGCGACACCGGTTCGGGCATGAACGAGGAGACGCTCGCCCATGTATTCGAACCGTTTTACACCACCAAGCCGGTGGGGCAGGGCACGGGGTTGGGGCTGGCGATGTGCTACGGCATCATCCGGCAGCACCATGGCGTGATCTGGATCGAGTCGGCACCGGGGCGCGGCACCACGCTCTTCATTCTTCTCCCGCGCCATGAGGGGGCATTGCCCGATGCGGCAATCGGCCGGCCGCCGAGCCCCACGCCGGCCCCCGTCAGCAGCGGCACCGAGACCGTGCTGCTGGTCGAGGACGAACCGCAGGTGCGCGCGGTGGCGGCACGTGCGCTGCGCTCGGCGGGCTATCGAGTGCTCGAGGCCACCAACGGTCGCGATGGTGTGCAGGTCGCGCGACGTGAACGTGACACGATCGATCTGATCGTCAGCGATGTCGTGATGCCCGAGATGGGCGGCAAGGAGATGGTCGAACTGGCACGTCAGTTTCTGCCGTCGGTTGCCGTGTTGTTCGTGTCGGGCTACACCGCCGGTAATTTCCCGATGCCGAGCGATGACCCGTCCGCGAACATGTTCCTGCAAAAGCCGTTCACTCCGCAGGAGCTGCTGGCGATGGTGCGTCAGGTGCTCGACCGGCATGCGGTGCAGCGCGGCGGAAGCGCGACAGTCGCCACGTCCTGAACGCCGGGCATAGCTTGCCTGCACGGCAGCACGCCCGCTGCATCTTCCCCGTTCGTACGCCGAGGGTTCGATCGTGAACATGCTGATTCGCCTGCTCGTCACCGCTGCCGCGCTCTTCGTGGCGACCCGGTTCGTGCCTGGCATCACGCACAACGGCTCGTTCGTTTCGCTGCTCGGTGTGGCGTTGGTGTTCGGGGTGGTGAACACGTTCGTCAAGCCGATCCTGCAGCTGTTCTCATTGCCGGTGGTGCTGCTGACGCTCGGCCTGTTCCTGTTCGTGATCAACGGGCTGATGCTGATGCTCACGTCGTACCTGTCGTCGCAGCTGGCGCTCGGCTTCCACGTCGATGGTCTCGTGCCGGCGATGGTCGGCTCGCTTGTGGTGAGCATCACGGCGGCGGTGCTCAACTTCGTGGTCGGCACCAACCGCCGCGACGAAGACTGATCGCCGCTGCAGCGCAGACTCATGCTCTCGGCGCGTGACATCTCGGTGACGTATCGCTCCGGCACCTCGGCGCTGGACGGTGTGTCGCTCGATGTGCCGAAGGGCGAGGTGCTGGGACTGCTCGGGCCGAACGGTGCGGGCAAGTCGACGCTGCTACGCGTGCTCGCCACGCTGCAGCGGCCGGATGCCGGGAGCGTCACCATCGCCGGAGTCGACGCGATTCTTGCACCCGGCGAGGCACGGCGCCATCTGGGCTATCTGCCGCAGGAGT
Source organism: Gemmatimonadales bacterium (assembly GCA_038249795.1). Taxonomy (GTDB): domain Bacteria; phylum Gemmatimonadota; class Gemmatimonadetes; order Gemmatimonadales; family Gemmatimonadaceae; genus JACMLX01. The sequence continues at coordinate 12,833 of JBBSCZ010000021.1, forward strand.
TTGGTTTTCCACCGACGCTGACTCCGCTCGAGTTGCTCGATCACTTCGCGCTGCTCAAGGGACTCGAACAACGTGCCACACGTCGCGACGCGGTGGGTGCACTGCTCGAACGCGTGAATCTCTGGCAGGATCGCACGCGACCGGTGAAGACGCTCTCCGGTGGCATGAAGCAGCGGCTTGGCATCGCCGTCGCGTTGATCGGTGCGCCTGATGTGCTGATCGTGGACGAGCCGACCGTGGCGCTCGATCCGGCCGAACGTCATCGCGTGCACGACCTGCTGCTGGAACTGGCGGAGGAGCGCGCGGTGTTGCTCTCCACGCACCTCGTCGGCGATATCGATGCGCTCTGTCACCATGCCGTCGTGCTGCACCGCGGTCGGGTGGTGCGTGCGGGCGCACCCGCCGCGCTGGCAGGCGCGTTGCGCGGGCGACTGTATCGCGCACGCGTGACACGCAGCGAGTCGGCGACGCTGCCAGATGGTGCGCAGTTGATTCGCCGGTTCCTGGTGAGCGGGGCCGTGGAGCTGACGGTGATGGCCGATCAGCACCCCGGCGCATCATTCGAGGCCGCTGAACCCACGCTCGATGACGTGTTCGCCGAGTCCACTGGCGACGGACCGTGAGCGCTCGCTGGGCGCGTGTGCGCGCGGTGGTGCTGCTCGAACTGCGCGTGCAGCGCCGCGAACCGCTGACGGTGCTCTACATGCTGGTGTTCGCGCTGCTGGCGATGGCATTTGCGGCGGCGGGACCGGTGGAGCTGGTGCGCGACCGTGGCGCGGTGCCGCGCGATGCCGCATGGTCGTTGATGCTGGCGAGTACTGCGATCACGGCATTCGGGCAGGTGATCACGACCATGGTGGCGGCGACGGTGGTACTGCGTGACCGTGCCGATCGCGTGGCGGATCTGCTGGTCGCCACGCGACTCACGGAAGGTGAGTACCGACTGGCCAAGCTGCTGGCCGCACTGGTCATGCTGGCGCTGATCTACACGGCGATTCCGTGTGGTCTGGTGACGGGTGCACTGCTCGGTGGTGGCTCGTTCGGCGAGGCGGTGCGCGGCAGTGTCCCGCCATTCGTGGTGGTGGTGCTGCCGACGATGCTCGCAATCGGCGCGCTGCAGCTTGCCGTTGGCGTGCTGAGTGGACGGCTGTGGGTGATCGTGGGGCAGGGGTTGGTGCTGATCTGGCTGTGGACGACGGCGATCACGGAGATGGGGCGCGGTGGTGGTTCGCTGGTGGCGCTGCTCGATCCGTTCGGCAGTGCGCCGTTGCTCATGGCGACGCGTGAGTGGAGCGTATTCGAACGGTCGGTGCGTCCGATGCCACTGACGCCACTGCTGATGGCGAGTCGGGTCGCCTGGCTCGTACTTGGCCTAATGGCGGCGGGCGTGGCGATTGTGCGGAGCGAACGGCGCCGTGCCGGCACGGCGCCGACCGTGCGAGTGACGCCCGATGTGCCCCGGCATCGGTTGCGCGCGGTGGCGCTGGTGCGTGCCGGCACACCGCACTGGTGGACGGGGCTCACGGGAACGGCGTCATACGTGGCGCGCTGGATGCTGCGTGACGCGGGGTGGCGAGTGCTGGCGCTGCTGGGCGCGGTGAACGTGGGCGTGCAGGCAGTGTTCGCCCCAGCGGCGGCCGATGTCGATCGCACCGCGATTCGATTGCTGCTGGAGCATACGCGACTCTTCCTGATTCTCCTCGCGACGATCTATGCCGGAGAGCTCGTCTGGCGTGAGCGCGAGGAGCGATCGGCGCCGCTGTTCGACGCGCTGCCGGTTGCTGAGGGGGCGCTGATCGTGGGCCGTATCGCCGGCGCCGTGGCGGCACAGTGCGTGTTGGTGGCAGGGCTCGTGGCGGCGGTCACGGCTGGCCTCGTCTGGCAAGGTGCGGGCGTGCCGTTCGGGCTGCCGGCGCTGGCCGCCTCACAGTTGCTGCTGCCGTTCGTGGCCTGGATGCTGCTTTCACTGGCGGTGCATGTGGTGGTGCAGCAGAAGGTGGCAGGCCACCTGCTGGTGATCGCTGGCTGGGCGTTCGTGAGCGTCGTCTTCACGGCGGCCACGGTGCCGGCTGACGCAGGGCTGCCGACGATCGGGTGGGTGACGGTGTGCCTGCTGGCCGGCTCGATCGTCCTGATCCGGTGGCGTCGAGAGACGGCGGGTGGGCTGTAGAGTCGTGACGCACGGTTTCATCACGAAAGACCCCGGGCCGTTCGACCGTCTTTTGTAACGAAACTGCGGGACGCCTCACCGGCACTGTCGGCGAGTCCGGAACGTGCACGGTCGCGCCATGCGGATCTGCAACCGACACTACCACTCCGGACGGTCGTTGCGATGTGCGGGCTCGGTGTCGTCGCTGGTGACGGTGACGGACTCGGCTTTTCGCGGTCAGTGGATGATTTGCGCTGAATCACTGGCAGAATGCGACTGGACACAGCACTATTCCGTCCGTCGGACAGGGACTGCACACGACACATCGCAAGTATTGGTGTGTCAGTCGGCCCGTCCCTTGCGGTAACGAGAGGTTCCGGTCCGCTAGCGCATTCGGCGCTGGTGGGTGACTATTCCGGTTCTTTGCAGCACACTCGCACTTTACACCCCTTCGGAGGTGGCATGACGCTATCTGTCCGTGTGCGCTCGGCGCTCACGCTGTTCGCGCTCGCGAGCAGCGCCGCGCCGCTGTTTGCGCAGACCCCACAGGCAGGAACGGTCGAACTGAATGCTGGTGTCCGCGTGTCGGACGTCGGCATAAGGAACTTTTCGTCCGTGACCACCCCGACCGGCTTGCTCGGTCTGTACTTGCACCGGAACTTCGCCATCGAGACGGAAATCTCGTCGGCGAACGGCCGCCTGAGCAACATACGCGGCTCGAGGAGCTCGCTGTCGTCGTACACGCCGATTCATCTCCGTGGTGTGTTCTCGATTCCCGTCCAGGAGCAGGTTGAACTGCTGTTGGGTCTTGGCGCTGTCCGCAATGAGCAACGTTGGGAGCAGCCGAACGTTCCAGCTGGATTCAACACGACAGGGGCCATCTCGAAGTTCAGTGAGTACAGCTGGGCGACGATGATCGGCGCGCGCCTCGGCCTGACCGACAACATTGCGTTCCGCGGAGCTGTGACGCTGGACGGCTCGCAGTTCGATCGGGCCGACAATCGTCTGTTCGACGGCAAGCGCAGCACGAACATCGGCGGCCAGTTCGGCGTCAGCTACCTCTTCAACACGAAGCCGAACGACGCCGATGGCGACGGTGTGTCCGACAAGAACGACAAGTGCCCCAGCACACCGGCGGGCGTCAGCGTCGACGCGACGGGCTGCTCGCTTGACAGCGATCGCGACGGCGTGGCTGACTATCAGGACAAGTGCGCCAACACACCGGCTGGTGTGACGGTCGACAGCACTGGCTGCCCGGTGGACAGCGACAAGGACGGCGTCAGTGACAATCTGGACAAGTGCCCGAACACGCCAGCAGGCGTGAAGGTCGACGCGACCGGCTGCCCGATGGATTCGGACGGCGACGGCGTGAACGACTCGGCTGACCGCTGCCCGAACACCCCGCGTGGCGAGCGTGTCAACGCTCAGGGTTGCCCGATGCCGAAGGACTCGGACAATGACGGCGTGATGGATGATGCCGATCGCTGCCCGAACACCCCGGCCGGATCCAGGGTCGATGCGACTGGCTGCACGATCGTCCTCTCGGTGCTCGACACCGCCAAGACGCTGGTGCTGGAAGGCGTGAACTTCCGTACGGGATCTGCGGCTCTGACGCCGAGCGGTCGCACCACCTTGCTGCGCGCCGTGACGCTGCTGCAAGCATCGGCGAACGTCCGTGTGGAAATCGGTGGTCACACCGACAGCCGCGGTTCGGCTCGTGCCAACGAGCGCCTGTCGCTGGCTCGTGCCAACACGGTGAAGCGGACGCTGGTTGCCGCCGGTGTCGATGCCGGCCGTCTCGAAGTGCGAGGCTATGGTCCGTCCCAGCCGCGTGCAACGAACGCCACCGCAGCGGGTCGTGGTCTGAACCGCCGCGTGGAGATGAAGCCGATCCGCTAAGGGTCCAGCTCGACGACGAAGGGGGCGCTTCCGCAAGGAGGCGCCCCCTTCGTGCATCTTCGTGACATCAAGAGCAACGGCTTCAGGCGACACCCGCCTCGCGCCAAGTCGTCAGCTCCGCACCGGCGCACCTCGTCGGCGGGCGGCGAGGCGTCGGCGGGCGGCGTCGGCGATGGCGAGGACGGCGGGGTGCCGGATCCGGCGCTCCGCGCTGAGCGCGTAAAACCGCTCGCGCACGCCGCGCAGGCGGCCGACCACGTGCACGTCGAAGGTTCGACGCACTTCGGTCTCCACCACGCTCGGTGCGCAGAAAGCGCCGATACCGTCCTGCCCCAGAAACTGCAGCATCGCCATGTCGTCCACTTCCGCGACCACGTCGGGCTCCACGCCGATGTCACTGCACCACTGCGTGACCTGACGGCGCAGCATCGAACCGTCTCCTGGCAGCAGCAGTGGCGCGCCATCGAGTGATTTCGGAAAGCCGGGCGTCAGTCTCGCGGCGAGTGTCGCGGCGGCGAAGAGCGTGATGCCGCTGTCGCCGAGCAGGTGGGAGTACGCACGCACCCGTGCACCACTCGGCATCGGCGCGTCGGCGATCACCAGGTCGAGGGCATCAGACGCGAGGTCCTGAATCAGGCGATCGGTGCGATCCGTGCGAATCGTGACCCGCCAGAGCGGACCCAGTGTGAACGCGGGCTCGATCAGACGCCAGGCCGTGAGTTTCGGAAGCGAATCGGTGATGCCGACGCTGAAACGGAGCGGCCGGCCAACGACGTTGGTGCGCGTGGCGGTGAGCAGTTCACGGCCCAATGTGAAGATCTCGTCGGCATAGCGGAGCACGAGATGCCCATGCTCCGTGAGTGCGCGATTTCGCCCGCGCCGTACGAAAAGTGGTGCCCCCAACGACTCCTCGAGCGCCTGCAACTGCTCCGAGATCGTCGGCTGCGAGAGGCCAAGAATCTTTACCGCCGCCGCAATGCTGCCTTCGTGAGCCACCACCCGGAACTGTCGCAGGTGATGAAAGTTGAGGCTCGGGAGTTCGGCAGGTGTCGGTGATTTCGTCATGGCTGAAAGATCGAGAAAGCCGATGGATTATCCAGTCAGATCGGTCGCGGCGGCTTCTTTCACAGGCACGCATGCCTGAGCGGAAGGACGGCCGATGCGGTGCGCGCGCTGTCTCTCATGAAGACGCGACGTGCCTGCGGCACGATCTCCGGCTGTCAGATGCTTCCGACGGTCTCCTGAGTTCCGCTGGAATCGAGGATGCGTCGCACCTGCAGCGCCAATTCATGGACGGAGAGCGGCTTGGTGAGATAGCCGGCAGCACCCAGCTCGCGGGCCCGCTCCGGCGTCATGCTGGCGCTGTAGCCGGTGCAGAGAACGACGGGCACCGACGGAAACATGCGCCGCACTTCGCGCAACATGTCTTCACCCGACATGCGCGGCATCGTCATGTCGGTAAGAACGAGATCGTACGCTTCATGCTCCTGACCGAGATGTTCGATGGCCGCTTCGGCACTGGTGAAGACGGTGGTGCGGTATCCGAACTTCGCCAGCGCATTCGAGAAGAACGCCGCCACCGCGCGCTCGTCATCCACCACCAGTACCCGTTCGCTGCCGGTGGGGGTCGCACCGGCGACTGCAACCAGCGTGCTGGGTGTGGGCCGTCCGACATCAGCAGGCAGTTCGACGATGGCGGTCGTACCCCGCGCCAGCACCGATTCGAGCCGGAATATGCCACCCATGCCGGTGACGATGCCATGCACCATGGCGAGACCCATGCCGGTGCCTTCGTGCGATGGCTTGGTGGTGAAGAACGGGTCGACCGCGCGCTCCAGGACCGCTGAGCTCATGCCGGTGCCGGTGTCGATGACCTCGAGCCGCAGATTCTCCCTGCCCGGCGTGTCGCTGCGCAGCAGCCGCACCGTGAGTGTGCCGCCGGTCTCGCGCATGGCATAGATCGCGTTGGCGCAGAGATTCAGGATCACCTGATGCAACTGTCCGGCATCGCCGAGTACGGCGGGCGCGGACGCGTCGTCGTGCAGTTCGATGGTGACCCCGGCCGGGAGCGTCGGCAACAGCAACCGCAGCGTCTCCGACACGATCGGTTCGAGTTCGACCGGGTGCAGCACTTCAGTGCTGCGGCGGCTGAATGCGAGGATACGCTGCACCATCTGTCGTCCACGCGCGGCGGCAGTGAGCACCTGCTGCAGGTCGGACTGCAGCTCATCGGACACTGCGTCGAGCATGGCGAGTTCGGCGTACCCGATCACGCTGGCGAGAATGTTGTTGAAGTCGTGCGCGATGCCTCCGGCGAGCGTGCCGACCGCCTCCATCTTCTGTGACTGGCGGACATCGGCTTCGAGGCGGCGACGCTCGGTCACGTCGAGGGTCAGTGCCATGCCGAACCGGATGGTACCGTCGGCATCGCGGACGGGGACGGCGCGCACGTCGTAGATATTACCGCCAAGCCGCATCTCGAATTGCTGTTCGTGGCCGGCGAGCGCGTCGTGGCAGTGGCGCTGCATGAGGGCGGCGGTGTGTGCATCGAGCCGGTGACCGACAGGCTGCCCGATGAGCTCGGGCGAGTCGAGTCCCGCGTCGCGAATGCCGCGACCGGCGGCAAACAGCAGCCTCGCGGCACCGTCGAACAGAATGACGGCACCGCCGGGATAATTGTCGATCAGCGTGCGATACAGTTCGTCGCTGAACCGGAGCTGTTCGCTGACGCGCTTCTGCTCGGTGATGTCGATGGCTGAGCCGAGCAGGCGGGTGACGTTGCCGTCGGTGTCGCGCTCGAAGACGGTGATGCTATCGCTCAGCCAGCGCCACGTTCCGTCGCGCGACATGACGCGATAGGTCACATCGAGCTTCGCCAGATTGCCTTGCCGAAGACTGCGCGACGCGTGCAGCAGGGCCTCGAGGTCATCGGGGTGGTAGAGCGACATCGCCGCATCGCGGGGAATGGCCGACAGCGAGTCGAGCGAGTGGCCCACCATCAGCAGCAACGCATCGTTCGCAAAAGTCAGGCGACGCAGGCGGTAGTCGAAAACGTAGAGGTACGTCGGCACCGTCGAGACGATGCTCTGCAGCAGACGGCGGTGCTGGTCGAGCGACTGCTCCAGCTGCCGGCGTTCACGCTCGGCTCGGCGCATGTCCGTGATGTCGTGGACGATGCTGAGCACCCCTGTGATCTGCCCGTCCTCGACGAGCGGTGCATTGGAGACGAGCACGTCGCCCACGGTGCCGTCGGCGCGGGTACTCTGCGCCTCGTAGGTGGTGTGCTGTCCCGCCAGTGCGCGTCGCACCTGATCGGCGGACTGTTCCCGATCGTCAGCGCCGCCCAGAGGCACCGCGTATCCACCGGCCGGAGTGTCGTTGCGCATGCCGGCAATCCGACGTGCGGCGGCGTTCATGCGAACCACCGCGCCATCGCGGTCCAGCACGAAGATCGAGTCGGGCGCGCCGTCGAACAGACGATGCCATCGATCGCGCCGATCCCTGGCAACGCGCACGACGGAGGCCTGCAGCCAGGCGATCACGGCCAGTGCACCCGTCTGCAACGCCATCACCATCACGAGAAAGCTGCGTGGTGCGAGCTCGCCGCCAGCAGCACCGAGCGGGCTCGGGAGGCCACCGTCGGTGGCGATGATGGCTATGAACGCCAGCATCACGATTTCGGTGGTGATCACCACGGCGACGGCGGGCTTTCGCGGCAGCCAGCCGATGGCCGATGCCATTGGCAGTGCCAGGCAGGCCGCCAGCAGATAGGGGCCGGCCCCTGCATACCAGATGACCAGCGCGATGACCGGCAGGTCGAGGCAGGCCTGCGCGGAGTCGAGCCAGGGTCGACGCTGCGGCACCACCACATACTCGAGTGCCACGACCAGCAGCGCGCTGGCGGCGATCCAACCGGCCCAGATGGTGAACACCCATCGCGGCGACTGCCCGAGGAGCGCCGGATACAGCACCGCCGCCAGCACGCTGAGCAGGAGCCAGAGCAAAAGCCGTCCCCGCGCGAAGCGCGTGACGTGCGGACCGTGGACGGCGATCGGCGCGAGGCCGGAGTCGAGCGAAGGGATCACGACAGGCCCGACGGACGGTGGGAGGTCCTGCTCAGCTCCGTATCATACTGCTGAGTGCAAACCGGAGAGGCAGAGAGGACGATTTCCGGAGGTTTCCACAGGACGCAAACGCCGGAGATCCTTGTCAGCGCACGACTTCGGGCGTTTGTCCACATCGGAGTGGAGAACGTATCCACAATATCCACAACGACTTAGGTGGTTTTTGTTCGGGATTGTGAGGGGTGGTTCATGAGTGTAGCCTTGTTCTCCGCGGCCGGCGCTGGGTCGCGACGGGCACCAGGTATCGTCGCATGCAAGGAACTCCGCCGAGATGTCAGCGCCACAACCCCCGAACGACGCGGTCTGCTGGACCCCCATGCTGCTGCATGGGGCATCGTCTGTATCAGCGCGCGGCACTCAGGCGCGGCGCGAGCGTCGTGAGCGCCGCCAGTTCGAGCCACGCCGCGAGGAGATCCAGATTGGGATCACCGGTGGAGGCGGATCGCGCCGCAGTACAGTGGGCCGTCAGCTCGACCGCCAGCTGCTGCGGATCACCCCGACCGCGCAGACCTATGGCCAGCAGGCCGGCAGCATCGGCAAGCCGCTCTCGCACGAAAAGCTGGAAGCGAAGCCGCAAATCCGTCTCGTTGGTGCTGGGCGAGAGGTCGGTCACACCTCGCCGCTGCTCACGCAGCGCAGCCAGCGCGTCGATCAGGTGGTCGACCGTGGCGGGATCAGGGTGGAGCAGCAGGCGGCGCCAGATGCCCCAGAGCATCGCTCCCGGTTTTTGCGACGCGTCGGAGAGCTGTTGCGTCGCCTCGGTGAGGCGATGCTCGATCTCGGGCTGCTGGAGCCACGCACGCGTATGCGCCACGCTCGTCGGGCCAGCGACCGCGGCCAGGGCGCAGAGTCGCACGGCGTGGCGCAGGAGCCTCTCATGCTCGGTAGCCGGCTGCAAGCCGAGGGCACGGTGCAGCAGATTAGCCCGCTCGGCGCCGACTCGAAGGGCGGCGCGTTCGAGACTGGGCGCCGTGCCGGTCGAGCCCGA
>JBBSCZ010000022.1:0-20943 GCA_038249795.1 Gemmatimonadales bacterium
CCGAAGTCCATCGCCTCAACGAAGCCGTATGCGGCATCCGCCAACGCGACCAGACGCGCATGCAGCGCCGGCTCCAGCTGCGCCACCTGCAGACACGCCTGTCGGAGTGCGAGCAGATGTCCCGCGAGATTGCCGCTGTCGACGGTGCTGATGTAGTGCGGTTCCAGCAATTCCAGTGTCGTGAGGTCGTACCAGTTGTAGAAGTGGCCGCGATAGCGTCGCATCCGCTCCAGGGTCGCCATGGTGCGCTCGAGGCGCATCGTCATCTCGTCGACCTCGATGAGCCCGAGGTCACGTGCACTCACCGTGGCCAGCAGTTGCAGTCCGATGTTGGTCGGTGACGTGCGCATCGCGACCACCGGCTCTGGCTCGGCCTGAAAGTTGTCCGGAGCCAGCCAATGCGTCTCGGCGGTGACGAACGTCTCGAAGAACTGCCAGTGCAGTGCCGCGTAACGCACCGCCGTGACGCGTGCCTCGCCGGTGAGGGGGCGGCGCACCTGGACGGTCGCCCGACTGATGGCAATCATGATGCGCGGAGCCAGCAGCCAGAGCGCCGTGACCAGGCTCACCGTGAAACCGACGAACAGCAGCGACTCGAGTGCCAGCCCGGAGTCCTGCTGGCGCCGCACGCCGTTCGCCAGCACGGCGGTCATGCCCAGCGCCACAGCCACCTGACTCGCGCGCATCGCGCGCCGGGTGACCGCCGGCATGTCACTCAGCGACCGTTCGACCAGTGAGGCCGACTGCCACTCGAGCAGTCGTCTGTGCGACACGAGCAGGCGGTACAGCGTGCGCACGATCGCGTCGGCAGAGATCAGCGCCTGATGCGGCAGCGTCAGAATCGCGATCAACGCCTGCTCGAGGCTGACGACCGCATCCTGCGCGACGGCGTCGTAGTATGCGCGCCACGACTTGTCGCGCGGCGGTCGCAGCAGTGCGATCACCAGCACCGTCACCCACGGGGCGACGATGGCACCGAGACCGAGCATGGTCCATCGCAGCACCGACCCCGGAAGCAGCGTCCAGCCGCCGATCAGAAAGATCAGCTGCGAGATTTCTACCGTGCTGCGGCGAAGGTTGTCGAGGATCTTCCACTGCGACACCAGCGACAGCCGGTTGCGTTCCGGCCCATCCGGCCCCGGAACGGTGCGCCGCAGCCACGGCAGCAACTGCCAGTCACCGCGGATCCACCGATGCTTGCGGCGCGTCGCGGCGAGGTAGGTCGTGGGATAGTCATCGTAGACGATCACATCGGTGGCGAGGCCGGCGCGCGCGTAGTTGCCTTCGATGAGGTCGTGCGAGAGCAGGGTATTCTCCGGGAACCGCCCGTGCGTGGCCTCCTGGAAGGCGTCCACGTCGTAGATGCCCTTGCCGGTGAACGTGCCCTCGCCGAACAGGTCCTGGTAGACGTCCGAGACAGCTGCGGAGTAGGGGTCCACGCCCGGGTGACCCGACGCGACCGCTGCGAAGCGCGACCGGTGTGCGCTGGGCAGGGTCACCGCCACGCGCGGCTGCAGAATGCCGTAGCCGCGCAGCATCCCACGCTTCGCATCGTGCACCGGCATGTTCAGCGGATGGGCCATCGCGCCGATCAGGGACGGTGCGGCATCGGGGGGCAGGACAGTGTCGGCATCCAGCGTGATGACATACTTGATCCCGAGCAGCGCGGCAGTATCGCCCGTGATGACGCTGAACGCCTCGCTCGCCGCGCCGCGCACGAACTGATTGAACTCCGACAGTTTGCCGCGCTTGCGCTCCCACCCCATCCACGTGGACTGCTGCGCGTTCCACAGTCGCGGGCGATGCAGCAGGTGAAAAGGCCCCGGGCTCCCGTTTGCGTGCCTAGTGTTCAGCTCGAGCATGCCGTTGACGGCGGCGGTGATGATCGCGTCGTCGGTCGGTGCCGTCTCCGTATCGCAGTCCGTGAAGTCGCTGAGCACCGCGAAGTGCAGATGTGCCTCGCGGTTGGCGAGAAACTGCACCTCGAGCGTTTCCAGCGCCTCGTCCACATCGGCGACGCTTCCGAACAGCGTCGGGATCACCACCGCCGTGCGGGAGCTGGATGGCACACCGTGGCGGTCCAGGTCGAGCCGTGGCAACGTCTCTGGCGGTAGCAGCACGGTCACGAGCTGATTCAGCACCGTGATCGCGATGTCGAGGGCGGGGAGAAAAGCGAGAGCGAGCAGCAGCCACAGCGACTCGCGCGTCTCCGGAGTCACCAGCGACAGAACGCCGCCGGTGGTGAGCAGCAGCAGCGTTGTGAGCCCTCCAACGAACACGGCGTTGGGGTGCTCGTGCACGCGGCGCTCGAGCGTTTCACCGAGCGTTGGTGAGTAGCCGGCACGCTGTTCGAGCTCCAGCACACCGGCGTCGATCAGGTAGTAGCCGACGTGCGTGCGCACCGACTCCGGCACCGGCACCGGTGCACGTGACGGCGCACGCGCCAGCTCGATTGCCCAGGCCGCAACCGCGGCCTCGGCGTGCCCGGTCCGCTTGGCGATCCGCTCCACGACATGTCGATAGCAGTCGCGTGTGGCGAACGTCATGATCGGATAGTGACCCGATGGGTCCGTCAGCAGCACGGCTTCGGTGACACTCTGCTTCTCGACGAACGTCCGCCAGTCGCGACGGCCGATTTCACGCAGGCTCGTGATGCTGTTGGCCATCATCAGCTGCGTCAGGGTCGCGCGATGCGTCGCCTGCGCCACCGTGAGTTCGGGGCTGACACCGTTGTCGCGCATCCAGTTCTCGAGCCACGCGAGCGCCGGTGACGCGCCTTCCGTCTGCCGCAGAAGCTGCAGAAAGCGCGAGACGAAGTGCGGGGTGAGCGCATGCTCAGCATCGGCGAAGTCACGCAACGCCTCGCGAAGCGGAATGCCACCACGCGCACTGGCGGCGAGGATCCGGTCCGACCAGCGGCTCGCCAGCTCGATCTCGTCCAGCCGCTGCATCGTCCGCAGCGTCATGCGACGCACGCTCTCGATCAGCCCGAGGCGCAGCATGGCCGGCATCGCCCAGAGTTCACCGAGCGAGAGTGGCGTCACGCTCTGGAACGACTCGATGAACAGATCAACGTTCTCGAGGTCGATCCGCGCTTCGGTATGCGAGATCAGCGAGATGGCGATCTCGTATACACGTGGATAGCCGGTCATCGGACCGCCAGCAAGCTCCGGCAGTTCCCGGTAGTAGCCACCTGGCAGGCTGGCGCGCACTTCCTGCAGGTGCTCCTGCACGACGTGATAGTTGTCGAGAAGCCAATCACCGGCCGGGCCGGCATCGATGCCATCGCTTCCGGCGGCGATCAGCCGTTCCTGCGCGGTCAAGAGAATGCGGCGCGTCTCAGCGAGTCGCGCCAGCAGTCGCGCGGGCCGCAACGGCGCCTGCGTTTTGACGAGGCGCTGCCCTCGTGCCACCGAGCACGCGCGGGCGGCCAGATGATCGGCGCCCAACAGCTCGCCTGCGATGGGCCCGGTCAGCAGCTCGTCGGCTGCCTCGGCACGTGAGCGTTCAGCGCGTGTGCTCATATCGTGACCTGCACATGGTCGAACCGGTCCGGACGCGTCAAGACACCTGTGATCGTAGGGAAATGCGTGCCCCGATGGCTCGCGATGCTGGTTGCTCCTGTGCGCGTGCACTCGCAGTCGACGATGCCGTCACACTGCCAACGTGCTGCCGACCGCAACCGCAAAACGCTGCGGTAGCGAACGGTATCTGGCGCCTTTCTATATACCGCCACGCAAAGGCTGGACCGAACTCCAGCTTTGATGCACTTGACGTACTTACGAGAACTTGCGAACATCTGCATCCAGCCGAACTACCACGCCGGTGGCGCGGAGATAGTCGGCCACTGGCCGCCAGGCCGGGTGGCGTACATCGGCGGAGCGCTCAGGACTGCCGGTTTTGACGACATCACGTTCATCGACGCGACGACCAATCACAATCGATGACGACACGCCGCGTCTGAAGTTGATGTACCTGACGCCCGACGCGGTGCTCGCCCGCCGACGAGCGCTTGACATGGCACCACGGGCTGGCGTACACTCCCTGAACAACCGAACACCCGTGGTCTTTTGCCGCCTCTTGCCGCCACGTAAAAGAAGGAGCTAAAACGCGAGTGCCCGGCGGCCTCCAGCTTGCCGGGCCTTGTCGTATGTGGGTTTTCCTGCTTCACGCAGGTGATTCCCGCATGCACGCGCCGACCGGGCGGCAGCATTCATCGCCTCAGAGGCAATCATGACGACCACTGCTGCCGGTTCCACCGCCCCTCGCCTTGGTCTTGGCACGCGGGCCGTGCACACCGGGCAGGAACACCCCGACGCCGCGACCAATGCACGCGCGGTGCCGATTTACGCCACTACGTCATACGTGTTCGATGACCCGAATCATGCCGCCGACCTCTTCGGCCTGCGCGCGTTCGGCAACATCTACACGCGTATCATGAATCCGACCACGGATGTCTTCGAGCGGCGTATTGCCGCCTTGGAGGGTGGTGTGGCCGCCGTGGCCACGGCGAGCGGGCAGGCGGCGCAGACACTCGCGCTGCTCAATCTCGCGCAAGCCGGCGACGAGATCGTGGCCTCTACCTCGCTCTACGGCGGTACCTACGCACTGCTCGCGCACACCTTGCCGCGACTCGGCATCACCACGAGGTTCGTCGATCTCGCGCACGGACCCGCCGCCTTCGCGGGTGCGATTACCCCGCGGACGCGCGCCGTCTACGTCGAGACGATCGGCAACCCGAAACTCGATGTTCCCGACTTCGAGGCGCTCGCCGCCGTGGCGCACGCCGCCGGTGTCCCACTGGTGGTGGACAACACCTTCGGCACGCCGATTCTTTCCCGGCCGCTGGAGAATGGTGCTGACATCGTCCTGCACTCGGCGACGAAGTGGATCGGCGGACATGGCACGGCGATCGGCGGCGTGGTGGTCGATGGCGGCCGCTTCGACTGGAAGAATGCACCGCGCTTCAGGTCATTGTACGACACCCCGGAAGCGGCGTATCACGGCCTCGTGTTCGCCGATGCCTTCGGCGCGGTGGACCTCGGCGCCGGACCGGTGAACGCAGCGTTCGCGCTGCGTTTGCGAGTGCTGCTGCTGCGTGACATCGGTGCCGCGCTGTCACCATTCAACGCATTTCTCCTCCTGCAGGGGCTCGAGACGCTCCATCTCCGCATGCAGCGCCATGTCGAGAATGCGCTGGCCGTGGCGACATACCTCGAGAGCCATCCGTCCGTGGCATGGGTGCAATATCCCGGGCTCGCGTCACATCCCTCACATGCGCTGGCTCGCAAGTACCTGACCGGCGGCTTCGGCGGCATGCTCACCTTCGGTGTGAATGCCGGTGAGGATGCCACGGTCGACGAACAGGAGAGCGCCGCGCATGGCGTCATCAAACAGCTCAAGCTGTTTTCGCTGGTGGCGAACGTCGGCGATGCCAAGAGTCTCGTGATTCACCCGTGGTCCACCACGCATGAGCAACTCTCCGAGGGTGAACGTCTGGCAGCCGGTGTGACACCGGACCTGATCAGGCTCTCCGTCGGGATCGAGGATCTGCCGGATCTGGTGGCTGATCTCGGACAGGCACTGACGGCGTCGGTACCTGCGCTGGTGTGAACATCACTACCGTTCGCGCGTTGCGGCCGTCAACGCGCGACCGGTGATGACGGCGGCCTCAGGCCGTCACGACAGCGGCACCGGCGTGCGAGACCGTTCCGCCAGCACGATACGATTGCGCCCCGTCTGCTTCGCCGAATACAGGGCGCGATCGGCATCCAGCATTAGCCGGTCGATCTGCTGGTTGGCGAACATCGCCATGCCAACACTGATCGTCACCGAGACCACCCTCCCGTCGCCGGTGGGAATCGCGATCGCTGCCACCGCCTCGCGCAGCCGGTCCACGATGCGGTACGCCGTCTCCTGATCGGTGAGCGGCATCAGCATCGCGAATTCCTCGCCACCCAGTCGGCCGATCACGTCGTTGGAGCGTACCGCCGTGCGACACGCGGCGCCGATCGCCATCAACACTGCGTCGCCCACCGCGTGGCCATGTTGATCATTGATCGGCTTGAAGTGATCGATGTCGATCATTGCGAGCGTCAGCGGTTGATTCACGCGGCGCGCCGTAGCCGCCATCGTATCGAGCTGATCGAGGAAGCAACGCCGGGTTGCGAGGCCGGTCAGGTCGTCGACGTTGACCAGCGTCGTCATCTCGCGCGCGAAGCGGTCCGCGCGCTCTTTCTCGTCGGTCAGGTTCTGCTCCAGCCGTGAGCGCTGCGCCATCGCCGAGCCGATTGGCAGGGCGGTGAGAAAGAGCGTGGCCAGCTGCAGCTGAAAGGTGAAGACACTGAGCGTGACCTGATCCGGTGAACTGGCACCGGCTTGTGCCGCCAATACCGTCCCGATCGATCCGACGATGGCGACGATCACCGTCGACAGCGCGGCTCCGAGAGGACCGAGCCGGAATGACGCCAGCAACACCGTGGGCATCACCAGAAACTGCACCGGCGGCAGCCCGGGGACGAAAACAGCCACGCTCACCCCCAGCACGCCAAGGAAAATCAGTGCTGCTTCGAGATGCGTGCTGCGCGCGAGCATCAGGTCCGGTCCGCGCGTGATCAGGTCGTATGCGATTACCGCGATCGGCATCACCACCAGCAGGCCGAGCACGTCGCCCAACACCCACTTGACGAAGATGGTGACGAACGGTGCCCCGGCCAGCAGGCTCGCCGACGCGGCACTCAACGCGCCTGCGGTCAGCGCGGCGGTGATCGCGGCAACGATCAGCACGACGACGTCACTCGATCGCTGAAAGAGCGAGTGACCCTGCGTTTCACGCCGGATGATCGCCGCTGCGATATATGCCTCGACCAGGTTCGCCACCGTGATCGAGCCGGCGGCGAGGGCACTGTTGCCGTTGAGAATGTTCGCCGCGACGCTGCCGATGGCCCCCGCAATCAGGATGCTGGTCCAGTGACGGCGATCCGAGAGCAGCAGCGCTGCTACCAGCATGCCGTTCGGCGGCCAGAGGGTTGCGATGTTCCCCGCCTGACGGCTGATCGAAAGCCCGATCATCGCGCTCGCCAGATAGCCGAACGCCACGACAGCGATCAAGGCCGCCGTTCGCCAAAGCGCCGGCGGCGCACTGGCGGTTGGCAGAGGTTCGTGTGGCGTAGCCCTGATCATCAACACATCAAGTAAGGTGCGGAAAGGTGAACCCGTGTTCCGATGGCGCGGCTCACGGCAAAACCCGGTGCCCGCTTCTGCAAGCGGCGACCACGTTGACCCGGACTGTGGCACCGATCACCTTCCGCCGATCCTCTCACCCGACGTCGATGCGACCGTTCGCCTGTCAGGTAATACGTTCACTGCTGCTGTGCGAACTCATCGCGTGCCAATCGGCTGATTCCTCGGACCGGATCGATCCGCGTTTGTCGATGGTATCGCAGCCCAGTCCGGCCGGAGACCGCGCCGCCGAACCGTTCCTCAGCACCTCGCCGGACGGTAAACTAGCGATGAGCTGGCTCGAGCGAGCGGCAGACTCGGTCACGGTCGCGTTGCGACTTGCCGTGCAGGATTCCACCGGAACGTGGTCGGCGCCGGTCGATGTCGTGCGGGCCCGGAACCTCTTCGTGAACTGGGCCGACTTCCCGTCGGTGGTGCCTCTCGCCGACGGGCGCCTGCTGGCCCACTGGCTGCAGCGGAACGGGGAGGGCCGGTACGCCTACGATGTCCGGCTCGCGCAATCGGTGGACGCCGGTCGAACGTGGACGCCCAGTGTCACCCCGCACGGCGAAGGCATTCAGGCCGAGCATGGCTTCGTGACGCTGCTCCCGCGCGATGACGGGTCGGCCGACATCTTCTTTCTGAACGGCAGCGCGGCCGCCTCACTCGCGCCGGGCATGTCGCACATGTCCGAGGGGCACGGTCCACCCATGCGGCTGGCGCACGCCCGGTGGGGCAGCGACGGTCAGGTGACGCCGACCCCCACGACGCTCGACGAGCGCACCTGCGACTGCTGCCAGACCGCTGCCGCCATCACCGGGCGTGGACCCGTGGTGCTGTATCGAGACCGCAGCGAAACGGAGAGGCGCGACATCAGCGTCCGTCGTCTGGTCGGTGACGTGTGGACCCCGTCGGTTCCGCTGCACGTCGACGACTGGATCATCGATGCCTGCCCCGTGAACGGCCCCGCCATCGCAGCGGTCGGCGACACCGTGGCGGCGATCTGGTTCACCGGTGCCCGCGACACGGCCAAGGTGCAGCTCGTGTTTTCGACCGATGCCGGCGCCACCTTCGGCCCGCCGGTGCGAATCGACGGCGGCGTGCCGGCCGGTCGCGTGGATGTGGAACTCCTCGACGGTGGCGATGCCGTCGTGACCTGGATCGAACGGACCGCGAAGGACTCCAGCGAGGTCCGCGCCCGCCTCGTCCGACGCGACGGCTCGGCCGCACCGCCACTGACCGTGTCGAAGCTGCCGCCTGGGCGCGCCACCGGGTTTCCGCGGATGACCCGCCTTGGCGACGGCGTTGCACTCGCGTGGACGATCCCCGGTACCACAGCCGGTTCCAGCACGATTCAACTTGCCGAGCTCCGGGTCGCCCCGCGCTGACGACCCGCAGTGAGTCCCGCATCCGAAACCGCCGTCATCAGCGTCTTCACCTTCGGCGACGTACACCACGCAACTCCTGCCCCGTACTTCATGCGACGATTGACCGGCCTTGCCCTCGCGGCCCTCTGCGCGGTGCCGCTGACCGCACAGCGCGGCACCCAGCCCATCGACTCCGCCTACACCGCGCGAATCCTCGAACTCACACCCACGCATCCGCAGCACAAGTTCAGCACCGACATGGTGGACTACCTGCCGTCGTCCGCGACGGTGCCCACACCGCTGCAGACGCTCGGTTATGTGCCCGGCACCATCGGTCGCCTCGCCTACAGCGCGGAAGCGGCCCGGTACTACCGCGCCGTCGACGCCGCCAGTGATCGCGTGCAGGTGGTGAGCCTCGGCAAGTCCGAGGAGGGCCGCGAGATGGTGATGGGAATCATCGCCGATGAAGCGACCATCGCGAAGCTCGACGACTACAAGGCCATCCTTCGGAAACTCACCGATCCGCGTGGCCTCAGCGCCGCCGAACGCACGCAGCTGATTCAGCTCGGCAAGCCCGTCTACCTGCTCAGTGGCGCGCTGCATTCCACCGAGACCGGCAGCCCCGAGGCGATGATCGAGATGCTCTACCGCCTCGCCGTCGACGAGAGTGAGAACATCCGCAAGATCCGCGAGAACGTGATCACGATGATCATTCCGGTGTGGGAAGTCGACGGACGTGATCACTACGTCGATTTCTACCAGCAGAATCGCCGCCTCAATCTCTCCGCCGGCGCTGGCATCGGTCTACCGTACTGGGGCAAGTACGTCGCACACGACAACAATCGCGATGGCATGGCGCTCACCCTCGAGCTGACGCGCTCCTTCCTCAAGACGTTCCTCGACTGGCGTCCCACCGTCACGCACGACCTGCACGAGTCGGTGCCGTTTCTCTACACCAGCACCGGCACGGGTCCGTACAACACGGAGTATGACGCGATCCAGATCGACGAATGGTTCTCGCTCGCCTACTCCGAGATCACCGAGCTGACGCGCCGCGGGCTGCCGGGTGTGTTCACGTACCAGTTCTACGACGGCTGGGCGCCCAACTACGGCCTCTCCATCGCGAACCTGCATAACTCCATCGGCCGTTTTTACGAGACGTACACCTCCAGCGGCGCTGACTGCATCAACAACGTGCAGCTCGGGGCCAACGCCACCTCAGTGCAGTGGTATCGTCCCAATCCGCCCGTCAATGGCATCCGGTGGTGCATCCGCAGCAATGTGAACTACCAGCAATCGGGCGTGCTCGTGGCATTGCGTCACGTGGCCGACAATCGGCAGAAGTATCTCGAGAACGCCGTGGCCAAGGCGGAGCGGACGATCGCGCGCGGGCAGCGTGCAGCACCGTACGCCTTCGTCGTGCCGCGAGGCCAGCGTCGTGCGGCCGAAGCGGCCGACATGGTGAACCTGTTCCGCACGCAGGGCACCGAGGTGCATGAGGCCACCACCTCGTTCTCGCTCGGCAGCGGCAAGGATTCCATGCGCGTCGACGCCGGTGACTGGATCGTGCGTCTCGATCAGCCGTACACCCAGTTTCCGCGCACCGTACTCGCGCTGCAGAGCTTCAAGCCCACCGATCCACAGCCGTACGACGACACCGGCTGGACGATGGACCTGCTGCGTCACGTGGCGACGCTCAAGATCGCCGACTCCACCGTGCTCACGAAGCCGATGCGCCTGCTCACGGCTGATGTCGTCGTCACCGGCACCGTCGCCGGCACCGGCTCGACGCTGATCGTGCCGCATCTCGGTGACTGGCGGTCGGCGATCCTGCCGTGGAAGGTCGCCGGTGCACGCGTGCGCGTGGCCGATAGCGCCTTCACCATTGCCGGCACGAGCTACGCGGCAGGCACCTTTCTCCTCGCCGACGCGCCAGCCGTGCGCACCAGCGTGGCGGCACTCGGGTTGCCGGCGGTGGCGTCAGGCGACGTGACCGTTGCCGCACATGCCATCACGATCCCACGCATCGCCATCATGCACTCGTGGACGTCCACGCAGGACGAGGGCTGGGTGCGCTACGCCTTCGATCGCCTGGGAGTGCCGTACACATCGATCTCCGAACAGGAGATCAAGGCGCCCGGCTTCCTCGATCGCTTCGACGTCGTGATCTACCCGCACGTTGGCGCCAGCGCTGCCACGTTGCTGAATGGCCGCAGCATGGCCGGCCCGCCGGTGCCGTGGAAGAAAACCGCTGAGACACCGCATCTCGGCTCGAACGACGAGACCGATGACGTCCGTCCAGGCATGGGCTTCGATGGATTGCTGGCGCTGCGTCGCTTCGCTGAGCGTGGTGGCCTGCTCTTCACCGAAGGCGCCACGTCGCGCTTCGTGGCCGACATGGGTTTCCATCCGCAGGTGAGCGCCGTCGACACGCCCAACCTGCGTGCGCGCGGCGGCGTGTTCCGCGGCGAGATCGTGACGGCCACGCACCCGATGCTGTATGGCTACGAACGTCGCAGTTTCCCCCTCTTCTTCTCGCAGGCGCCGGTGCTGCAGGTTGCCGGCGGCGGCGGTGGTGCGCAGACTGCGGCGAGCAGCCCGGCAATGGGGATCGGCGGCAGGCCGGTGGATGCCGCAGTCCTCGCCGAGGCGGACCGCTATCGGGCTCGGGTCGTCGTGCGCTGGTCGCAGAATGCTGATTCACTGCTGATGTCGGGCCTCATCGCTGGCGGCGCCGAGATGGCTGGTCGCGCGGCGGTGGTCGATGCGCCGGTCGGTCAGGGTCACGTGATCCTGATGGGCACACGTCCCTGGTACCGCTGGCAGAATCAGGGTGCGATGGCCATGGCCTTCAATGCGATCGCGAACTGGAATGTGCTCGGCGGTGCGCCGGCCACTGCTCCGTCAGACGCTCGTGCACGGCGTACCCGCTGACAGCTCGTCAGCGGTCATCTGAGGGCATAGTCAGCGCCTTTTCGAGACGGGTCGGCGGATGATGTCGATCCGCTCGATCACGGCGCCTTCCTGAATGCGATCCATGATGTCGAGACCGGAGCGCATCGTGGCCATCACGGTGTAGTCGCGGTCGAGCCGGACGTTGTCGACGAGGTTGAAGTAGATCTGCCCGTCGCCCGTGTCTCGGCCGCGGGTCGAGATACCGATCGTGCCACGGGCGTTGCGGGCAAAGCCCACCTCATCGCGCAGGAACTCGCGTGTGCGACCGTCATACTCGTCGGCGCCCGGACTGCCGCCCTGAATCACGAAGTTCGGCACGATGCGGTGAAACGTCAAACCGTTGTACTGCCCTGACTCGGCCAGCTGAGCGAACACGCCGACCGTCACCGGGGCCTCGCTGGTCAGCAGGTCCACCGTCATCGTGCCCAGGCCGCGCATGCGAATGCGGGCGCTCGCACCCATCAGGCCGCGGATGTACGATGCCGGCGGCATCGGTGGAATCGGCAGTACCGTCGTGCCGGCAGCCACCGACGTGCCAGTGCGAACGGTGAGAATGCGCGCCGCCTCTGCCGCAATCGCGGGATCGCGGTCGTACAGCGCATCGCGGAGCAGGGCAGTCGTGCTGGTGTCCGGCAGCGCGCCGAGCAGCTTGAGGATCGCAAAGCGTGGATCGCGCGTCGTCATGGTGCCGTCGTTGGTCAGTCTCAGGTAGGCACCCAACACACGCTGCTGATGCGGGCGCAGGTCGGTCTTCTGATTCATCAGCAGATTGGCCGACGCCAGTATCAGCCCGGCGTGTTCACTGCGCAGGTTGCGCACCGCATCCTCGGCACGCGTCATCGCCGCGATCACGACGTTCGGGTTGGAATCCCGAACCAGCGTCGCGACCGTTGCACTGTCCTTCGCGAGACGCGCGGCGGTGGCGACTGCCACACGCACCTGCCAGATCGTGTCCCGTGCCATCGTTCGAATTGCGCGCAGCCGATCGGCGTCGTCCATTGCGGCCCAGACCAGCGCCAATGATCGGATGCGCCAGGTGCGGCCCGTCGTGACCAGCGGTGCCAGACGCGTGCGATCACAACCCTCACGGCGGCCCGTCGCTTCGATCGCACCGAGCATCACATGATCGTCGGCGTCGGCGAGAAAGCCGTAAACGTCGTTGCACGTCGCGGCGAATCGCAGTGCCTCGTAGCGCACCATCGGCGAGGGATCATTCGCCAGTGCCGCCGCGCTTTGCCGTGCCACGAGGCGTCGAACGTCGGGATGCCGATCGCTCGTTGCCGCTGCCACCAGCGCAGGTGTGCTGTAGCGTGCCCGATTCAGCGTCAACAGCAATAGTTGCCGCAACGACGCGTCGCGATTCGCGAGGAAAGCACCCTCGAGCGCGGCCAGCGTGGTCGGTTGCAATCTGGTCGAGTCGCCACCGAGACGAAGCAGCGATTCGAGACCGCGTGCTGCACCGGTCGCTGCGATGAGGTTCGGTGCACGCAGTGCATTGGTGAGCATCACCTCTGTTTGCTCATCGGCACCACGCGCACGCCCCGCCGCCTCGAACAGTGCGGCGCGCACCGCCGGATCACGCTCGTAGCGGAGCAGGCCCGTGTAGTCATGTGCCGTGCGCAATTGCGCCATCGCACCCGCTGCGGATCGACGCACGCCAGCGTTGGGCGATGTCAGCAGCGGCACCAGCGTTACCCGCTGCGCCGTGTCTTCCAGCCGACCGAGCGCACGGGCCGCAAGTCGCTGCGCTTTCGGGTCACGACTCTGCGCGAAACGGGTCAGCGCCGGCACACCGGCGGCACGCGCCTGCTCGGCGTCGAGGACGGCGCGATCCACCGGGACCTGCGCCACGAGCATGGGAAGGAGGAATAGCCACATGCCCGCAATGTTATCGCGCCGCGCGACCCTCTGCGCGGTTACGGACGGAGCGCGTCGACGGCGTTGCCAGGGAAGTCGGTGAAGATCCCGTCCACCCCTGCATCACGGAAGGCGCGCAATTCGGCAGCCTGGTCGCCCTGCCACATCGCCGGCAGAAACGGTGCATCACTGCGAATGGTCCAGATGTGCACCAGCAGCCCGGCAGCATGCGCGTCGCGCACCAGTCTGCTCGCCGGCGCCACCTGCCCGTCCGCTCCCGTATCGAGAATCAGCGCCTTCGCTGCACCGATGCCATCGGCATATCGACGCACCCTGCGCAGCCCGGCCGGTGTTCGCATCTCGGCGAACGGGATCTCGGCCGAGTCTGGAGGTGCCATCGTCGCGTTGACGAGCTGGATCAGGCGCACGCGAGTCATCGGACGCAGGCGGAGCAGGCTCGAAATCTCGAAGCTCTGGATGAACACCGGCGCCGTGCGGCGATTCCATCCCACGCGCTGCAGTGCGGCGACCAGCTTTTCCTCGAGCGGCAGTCCGACCTGGCGAAAGTGCGCGGCGTGTTTCGTCTCCGGGTACACGCCGACCGGCCGGCCGCGTTCGCGGCCAAGTCGCTGCGCCAGCGCCAGCACCTCGTCGAACGTCGGCACCTCGAACTGACCGTCATACGAGTGCCCTCGCGACTCGAGGCGCTCGTTGGCGCGCAACGTCTTCAGCTCGGCGAGCGTCAAATCCTCCGTCCACCAACCGGTGATCGTATCGCCATCGATCACCTGCGTCCGACGCCGGTCCGCAAATTTCGTGGCCACGTCGGTGGTGCCGCCGATCTCGTTCTCATGTCGCGCGATCAGCACACCGTCCTTCGTGCTGACGAGGTCCGGCTCGATGTAGTCCGCACCGACCGACACGGCCAGCGCATAGCTCTCGAGGGTGTGCTCGGGGCGGTCGCCGCTGGCGCCGCGATGGGCAATCACGATCGGGAGTGCACCGCGCGTTGGCGCGTCGATCTTCCGCGCCGGCTGAAGCGGCAGGGCGAGGACCGCGAGCGCGGCGCCGGCAGAGCGAAGGAGTGACATACCGAAATTCTCACCCGGCGCACGCGGCACCGCGAGGGTCTGCGCCGGCTCGTGTCGCATTCGTGACGCCTGGAATGCATGATGCCCGCCGTGGGCAGGCACCGTGGGTCCGCGCACGGCGCGTGGCTACTCGGGGGTCGTGCTCCGTGCCACGCGATCCCGGCGCTGCATCGCGCTCGCCGCACCGTCGGCCACCGTGGCGGCGACGCGACCAGCCTGCATCCGGTACAGCATCGCCGCGGTATTGCGATCGGCAGCGCTCAACTCGGTGACTTCCACCCATGGCGCCATGATGTTGCGGGCGTCGGCGGTATGTCCGAGTCCCAGCGCATGGCCAATCTCGTGCAGCGCCACCGCACGCAGCGCGCGCGGCGTCTGCGGCAGGCCGTCACTGGCGTGGGTGCTCAGCGTCACGCGGGCACGGGTGATCCACCCCTGTGACGTGCTCCACCAGACAGTCCGACCACTCTCGTTTTGGCCCAGCCGGTCGGTCCACAATACGTGAATCTCGGCGGTCGCTGAGTCTGGGACGTATCTGAAGCGTACCGGCAGCTCCACCGTCTGCCACTCCTCGAGCGCCTGACGGGCCATGGCAGGGAACGCATCGTCCCAGCCGTCGATCGCACGCGCCGACTGTATCCACACCCGCACCGGCGATGCCGTGCGGTGGTTCCATCGGCGCACCACCGAATCGCGCGCCCGAAGCTGCTCCGACAGGTAGTTTTCTCCCCGCGTGAGCTCGGCGTCGATGCGGTCGTATCCCAGCGGGAGCCGGATGACCGGTGCCGTGGCTGCCGCGACCGCCGGCGTGATGAAGGGCGTGGGCAGATAGATACTGCGTTCGGAGTGCGCCGCAGCGACTTCTTGTGCCGATGCCACGGTCGGCACACCAGCGCCGAACGAGCAGAGCATGACCAGCAGGGACCGACAGGAATGAAGCATGTGACCTTGCCGCAGGGCGCGTCATCGCGCGGTGGCGCAGGGGAACGACTCAACGCGGTATAGACGAGCCCAACCATTCGCAGTAACAAGATCGAAGCTCATCCATTGGGCACCTAAACCGTTGCATTGCAGCCACATACGAAACCTGCTGATGACGTCCTTTCATGCTTGAGTGCGGTACACACGCAACAGTCGGGCTCGCTTTTCGCGATGTTGTGACCCTGCGCCGACCACTCTCTGTGTCGACCTGTGGTGCTGACACCTCAAGAGGCGACCGATGACTGCCGTCTGGATCCCCGATCCTCGCCACGCCGCACTGTCGCACCTGGCCCGGTTCCATCATCTGATGCGCGCCACCCACGGCGCCGCCTCGGTGGGGGACGATTACGTGCACCTGCACGCCTGGTCGGTGAGGGAGCGGGCCACCTTCTGGCGGGAGCTCTGGCGCCTTGGCGAGGTGTCGGCCACTGCTCTCGATGGCACTGACCCGACCACGCCCGCTGGCGAACACCTGGATGTGATGGCCCCGCCGGGCGCACCGGGTGGTCCGCGCTGGTTTCCCAACGCGCAGCTCAATTACGGGGCGCATCTCGTCCGGTATCGCGATCAGCGCCACGCCATCGTCGCCTGGACGGAGCGAGGCTGGACGCGCTGCTGGACCTACGCCGAACTCTTCACCGACGTCGCCCGCGTGGCGCAGGGACTCCAGGCGCTCGGGGTGCAGCAGGGCGATGTCGTCGCGGCGTTCATGCCGAACGTCGGTGAGACGGTGATCGCGATGATCGCCACCGCCTCACTCGGTGCCATCTGGACCTCGTGCTCGCAGGACTTCGGCACCAAGGGCGTACTCGATCGCTTCAGCCAGGTAGCGCCGAAGGTGCTGATCACCACCGATGGCTATCGCTATGATGGCCGCAACATCGACACGCTCGACCGTGCGCGCGAGATCGCCGCCGCCCTGCCCTCGGTGCAACACGTCGTGGTGGTGCCCTATCTCACCGACGTGCCATCGCTCGACGGGCTGCCGTACGCAATCGCCTGGCGCGCACTCGGCGTCGATTCGCAGCACGATGCGATGCCGGTGACACCGGTGCCGTTCGACCATCCCCTCTTCATCATGTATTCGTCAGGCACCACCGGCCTGCCCAAGTGCATGGTGCACGGCCATGGCGGCACCTTGCTGCAACACCTGAAGGAGCACCTGCTGCACGGCGACATGCGGCGCGAGAGCCGCCTGTTCTACTATACGACCTGCGGCTGGATGATGTGGAACTGGCTGGTGAGCGCGCTGGCCGTCGGCTCGACGATCGTGCTGTACGACGGCTCGCCGATTCCGCGACGCGAAACACCGTTGCTCTGGCGTCTCGCAAGCGAAGAGCAGGTCACGCACTTCGGCACCAGTGCCAAGTATCTCGCGATGTCCGAGAAGCTCGGGCATGAACCGTCGAAGAACTACAAGCTGTCGTCACTCGACGTGATCTACAGCACCGGCAGTCCGCTGGCTGAACACTCGTACGACTGGGTGCAGGAACGGATATCGCCACGCATCCGCCTGAGCAGCATCAGCGGCGGCACCGATCTGCTGTCGTGCTTTGCGCTGGGTGCACCGACGTTGCCGGTGTATCGCGGCGAATTGCAGTGCCTCGGCCTGGGTATGGCGGTGGAAGTCTGGGACGCCGACGGTCTACCCGTGATCGGCATGCCGGGTGAACTGGTGTGCACCAGGCCGTTCCCCAGCATGCCCGTGTGCTTCTGGAACGATCCCGATGACCGGAAGTATCGCGCGGCCTACTTCGAGCACTACGAGAACGCCTGGCGTCACGGCGACTGGGCGCAGCGCACCCCGAATCATGGGCTCGTGATTCTCGGGCGCAGCGATGCCACGCTCAATCCGGGCGGCGTTCGGATTGGCACCGCCGAGATCTATCGCCAGGTGGAGCAGGTGCCGGAGGTGCTGGAGAGCATGGTGATCGGTCAGGAGATCGTGGCCGACGGCACACCCGACGTACGCATCGTGCTGTTCGTGCGCCTGCGCGATGGCCTTGCGCTCACCGATGCATTGCGCACCGCGATCCGCAATCGCATCCGCAACGAGGCCAGCCCGCATCACGTGCCGAAAGTGATCCTCGCGGTGCCCGACCTGCCGCGCACGGTGAGCGGCAAGATCACCGAACTCGCCGTGCGCGATGTCATTCATGGCCGACCGGTGCTCAATGCCGACGCGCTTGCAAACCCGGAGGCACTGGATTTCTTCCGCACGCTGGCCACGTTGCCGGAGATGCAGCCACGGTAGCGATCGTGCTCAGGGAATGGTGCCGGCCAGCCCCACCTGCTGCAGCATGAACGCGTAGTCGAACGCGATTTCCTTCAGCCGTTCGTAGCGTCCGCTGCTGCCCCCGTGGCCGGCGCCCATGTTCATGCGCAGGAGCAGCGGATTGCTGTCGGTCTTCCGTTCACGAAGCCGCGCCACCCACTTGGTCGGCTCCCAGTACGCGACACGGCTGTCATTCAACCCGCTTGTCACGAGCATTGCCGGATATTCCTTCCGCTCGACATTCTCGTAGGGCGAATAGCGGCGCATGTACGCGTACTCGTCAGCCTTCGCCGGATTGCCCCATTGCTCCCACTCCTGTGCCGTGAGCGGAATGCTGGCGTCGGACATCGTGTTGATCACGTCCACGAACGGCACGGCGGCAATGATCGCCTTGTACAGATCGGGCCGCTGATTCGCAACGACGCCCATCAGCAGCCCGCCGGCGCTCCCGCCGTTCGCCAGCAGGCGATCCTTCGATGTGTACCCTTCCGACACCAGGAACTCACCCACGTCGATGAAGTCGTGGAAGGTGTTCATCTTCTTCAGCATCTTGCCGTCGTCGTACCACGAGCGGCCCATCTCCTGTCCGCCACGGATGTGCGCGATGGCGAAGATCACGCCGCGATCCAGCAGCGATACCCGCGTCGAACTGAATGTCGGCTCGCTGTTCGATCCATACGATCCGTACGCGTACTCCAGCAGCGGACGCCGTCCATCGCGAACCAGCGGCAGCCGGTAGACGATCGACACCGGCACCATCACCCCGTCACGCGCCCGCGCCATGCGTCGCTCGACGCCATACTTCGCCGGGTCGTAGCCGCCGAGCACTTCCTGCCGCTTCTGCACCGTTCGCGTGCGCGCGGCGAGGTCGTAGTCGTAGACCGTCGATGGGGTCACCAGCGATGAATACGAGAAACGCAGCGTCGAGGTCTCGAACATCGGGTTTTCTGCCACCGACACACCATACGCTGGCTCCGGAAAGCTGATGTCGTGTGTCGAGCCCTCGCCCAGGGCGGTCACGCGCAGCCTCCGCAGTCCCTCGCGACGCTCACTCACCACGGCGAAGTCGCGGAAGACGTTGATGCCCTCCACGAACACGTCGGCCCGCGCCGGCAGCCACTCCTCCCACTTCGAGAGATCGGGTGCGTCGTCACGGACGCGCGCGACCCGGAAGTTCGGCGCTCCGGCATTGGTCACGATCCAGAATTGACCGTTGCCATGCTCCACGTCGTACTCCACGTCGGCTCGCTTCGCGGCGATCAGTCGCGCTGGCTGGTCCGGCCGCAGCGCATCGATCACCCGCGTCTCGCCCTGCGTGAAACTCCCGGACGAGATCGAGATGAAGCGCCCGCTGCGCAGACGACTGACACCCACGTTGAAGAGCACGTTCGGCTCGTGAAACACGCTCACGTCGTTTCGGACCGACGTGCCCACGGCGTGGCGCCAGACGCGATCCGAGCGCTTGGCCGTGTCGGTGCTCATGTAGAACAGCGTACGGTTATCGCTCGCCCACGCCAGGCCGAATCCCAGCTTCTCCTTGCGGTCCGGCAGGTAGCGCCCCGTCCGCAGGTCCTTGATGCGAAGGGTGAAGTCCTCGTAGCCCGTCGTGTCGATCAGCAAGGCCAGCAGCGCATGATTGGGGCTCACATCGAAGCCGCCGAGGCTGAAGAATTTCCGACCCTTCGCCTCGGCATTCTGATCGAAGATCACCTCTTCAGCCGCGTCCAGCGTCTGCAACTTCCGGCAATAGATCGGATACGGCTTGCCCTGTTCCGTGCGCGTGTAGTACCAGAACGGGGCATCGAACGTGGGCACGGTCAGATCGGTCTCCTTGATGCGCGCCACCATCTCAGCGTAGAGCGCGTCGCGCAACGGCTTGGTCGATGCCGTCATGGCTTCCGTGTACGCGTTCTCCGCGTCCAGATGCGCGAGCACCGCCGGGTTTTTCCGGTTGCGGAACCAGGCGTAGTCGTCCACCAGCACCTGCCCGTGCAAGGTGTCCGTTTTCGGTTGCTTGACTGCGACCGGCGGGGCGGGGCGCTGCCCTTCGGCAACGGCGGGGGACAGCAGCACGGTCATGGCGAGAAAGCGACGAAGGAAGGGGCGCGTCGGCATCGTGAGCGGCGAGAGGGTCATCGGACGGTGCGCCTGACGCCGGCACAGCGGCGGCACCGGGAGCAGGGAGGGTGCGGTGATGACAACCGACGGAACCCGGTCCCACGGAGCGGTGTCGAGTCCGTATCTTACATGTCTGCACGCTCCGACACCTGTCTGCTCGTCCCCACCGCCCAGTCCTTCCCAGCCCCCGACCGATGACGGCACCAGCGGCTGCCCCGCCCGGACTCACCACCACCAAGGCGCCCTTCATCGAGGCAGCCCAGGCTCGTGGTGAGCTCTATATCGTCCAGCCATACGAGCAGTACAGCGAGGCGAACCACGACACGTGGCGCCGGTTGTACGAGCGCATGACGCCGCGCTGGGCTCGCTACGCGAACCCGAAGTTCCTCGACGGCATCACGACGCTCAACCTCGATCCGCTTCGCGTACCGAAGCTCGAGGACGTGAATCAGTTCATGTCGCCGCGCACAGGATTTCGCGCCAAGCCGGTCAGCGGCTACGTACCGGCGTTTCGTTTCTTCGACTGCCTGCGCAACCGGGAATTTCCGACCACCATCACCATCCGCGATGGTGAGGTGCTCGACTATCTCCCCGAGCCCGACATCTTCCACGACATCGGCGGCCATGTGCCGATGCACACCGATCCGGCCTTCGCCGACACGCTCGTTCTCTTCGGTGAGTGCGCGCACGTCGCTGCCGACATCGTCAAGGGCATCAGCGATCCGATCGAACAGATTCGCACCCTCACGTCGATCCAGCAGGCGATGGCGCGCTTCTTCTGGTTCACGATCGAGTTCGGCCTCATGAAAGGCCCCGACGCGAACGAGTGCAAGGTGTACGGCAGCGGTCTGCTGAGCAGCTTCGGCGAAATGAAGCACGCGGTCGAAAGTCCGACCGTGCAGCGAGTCCCGATGCAGCTCGAGTGGGTGATCAACCAGTCGTTCGAGATCCACCGTTACCAGCCGCTGCTCTTCGTGGTGAACGACTTCGAGCACCTCTTCGACGAAGTGCGTCGACTGGAGCAGTGGATGAAAAACGGTAAACTGAACAATGTCGCGCCCGGAGAGCCCGCCATCGG
>JBBSCZ010000023.1:0-19949 GCA_038249795.1 Gemmatimonadales bacterium
ACTCGAAACTGGCTTCACCGCCACGCCCCGGCAAACTCCAGCGCACGAAAACCGACGCCAGTTGATTGTCGAAGTCACCATTCACATCGCCTTCGGGTCCACTGCGTCCGTCAAAGCTGTTCTTGAATATGCCCTCGAACGGCTTCGACCACGCGTCCCATCGCTGAGACGATTTGCGATACGGGGAATGGTAGAATCGCGTTGCGCCCACTTCAAGTGTTGGCAAAAGAGCAGGCATGTAGCTGACTGTCATGCCGACGGCGACGCGCTTCGTACCCGACTGCAGACCGCCGACAAATACCTCACCACCGGATACCGGTGAGTACGCACTCTGGTCGAGTACACCCAGAACATAGCGCGCATTGAAGTGACCGATCCGCGGCACGCGAATGCCACGCCCTGTCGTTCCGATAAAAACGTGTGGAAACCCGCCGGCATTCGGTCCAAGGACTGCCGGGAACGATTCTCCTGGTCCCCAGCCGTGGCTCGCGGTAGAGACGCCTGCAACCATCCCGAGACCGCGCAGGCTGATCGAGCTCTCCCCTCCATCAATCCGATGATATGCGCGATCGCCAAAGCGCTGCGGCAAGTCGATGCCCGTGTAGAGCGAATCCGCAAACGGCGACCCGTCGGCACTAACCCCCATCAACGGAAACCCACTGTTCTGCGCCACAAACGCCATCGGCGCCGCAACCGCTGTCAACCGCCCCCACCGCACCGACGCCGTCAGCGCAATCGCTGAATTCACCCCACGCCCCTGCCACATCGGCCCATCATTCGAGCCCCACGGAAACCCGCTGTTCGCGCCAACGAATAGTGAGCCTCCAACCGCCGCCTTCTTCGCCAGACTACGACGCATCGCATCGCGCCACGGATGCGGCTTCGTCGACGGTGCTTCGAGCAATTCCTGCAGATCGTTCGCATCGAACGGCCGCGTGGCCCATGGGGCCGGAGCAATCCGCCCCGTCAGCTCCAGCGCGCGCATGTAACGCTCGAGATCACCGCCCACCGGTGCCCCGACTGCGGCACCGGCTGGACCGGTGTTCATCGGCCGCTGCGCAATCGCCGGCGCTGCCGCTGCCACCGTCACTGCCGCGCACACCGTGACGACCGTTCGTAAGCATTCATGCATCCGTGTATCTTAGCTTATCCACGCCATGCCAAGACACTTGCGCGCTGTCCTCCTTCTTTTGTGCGGTCTGTCGCTGCCTGCTGCAGCGCAGGACGTGCCAGCCTCCGCTCGTTGCGCCGGCGGCGCGCTGGCGACCATGCTGCCCGGCGGTCTGCGCGATGAGCAGGTTCGGGCGGCGGGAATCCGCAGCGGTGCAACCTGGTCGCTGCTGCGCGGTGCCGCCGATGAGGCGAAAGCGCGGATGCGTGCTGACAGTACGTCCACCGCCCCACTGCGCGTGTCCGCGGTGCTGCCCGAGGTGCTGTTCACCAATCAGTCGGATTTTCCGATGCCGGCCAACGATGGGCCGATGTGGGCGGGGCGGGGCAGGTCGTACAGCATCACAGGCGGCATTGCCGTCTGCGGGAAGCGCGGGCGATGGGGCGCAATCATCGCGCCGACATACTGGTATGCGGAAAACTCGAATTTCACGCTGCCGGAGGATCCGCGAATCGTGCCGCCGTACATTGGCGGTTACTCGCCGTGGGCATCACGCTATCACTACATGCCGCGATCACTCGATGTCCCGCGGCGTTTCGGTCCGACCGCCTATCGCCGCTTCGACGTCGGCACGCTGTCGTTGTTCGGTCAGGCGCGCGGACTCGAGTTCGGCGTGACGACGGAGCCGGCGTGGTGGGGACCCGGACAGTACAACGCGCTGCTGCTCAGCACTCAGGCTGCGGGCATTCCGCGCGGCTACGTGCGCACGGTGAAACCGCTGCAGCTCGCCGGTGAAGTCGATGTGCAGTATTTCGTCGGCGGGATGAGTTACTCTCCCTTCTTCTTCCTCGAGAATCCGCGCGACACCACGCGTTCGCTGGCTGGGTTGGCGGTGGTCTGGCGACCGAAGTTCGAGAAGAACCTGAGCATCGGGGTTGCAAGGCTCGTGATGGCGCCGATGACCGGCCGCGCCTACCTGAAGCACCTGCTCGACCCACTCGTCAATGTCGGCACGCCGAACGGCGTCGGGCGGGAAGACTCGACGCAGTTTCCTGGCAAGGATCAGCTCGTCAGCGTGTTCGCGAACTGGCGGCTGCCGGCGGATGGCGCCGAGATCTGGGCCGAGTGGGCCCGCGCCGAGCTCCCGCAGAGTCTCCGCGATTTCTTCGAATCGCCGAATCGCTCTCAGGCGCTGACCATCGGTCTGCAGAAGGTGCAACCTGCCTGGAAAGACTGGACCTGGCGCGTTGGCGCGGAGTACTCGCAGACCAGTCAGAGCTCCACGTTCCGCGAGCGCCCGATGGGATGGTGGTACACGAGTCGCGCGGTGCAAGCGGGTTTTTCGCAGAAAGGGCAGGTGATCGGGGCGATGATCGGGCCGGGCAGCGTGACCCAGCGTCTCAATCTCGACTTCGCCGGCCCCAAGCGTTCGATCGGCGCATTCGTCTATCGGATCAAGTGGGATGACGATTCGTACTTCACCATCGCGCGGCCGTTCGGCGACGGGGTCTGCAAGCATGATGTCAGCCTCGCCGCAGGGGTGCGAGGCTCGCTGGTGACGCGTGCCGGTGCGTTCGAAGGCACTCTCACGAGCCAGAATCGGCAAAATGTGTTCTGGCAGGCGCTCGGCTTCTGCTTTGAGAATCAGATTCTGCAGGTCGACAAGCGGAACCTGAGCCTCGAGTTCCGCTTCCGCCCGCGAGTTCGGTAGCAGCCCCAGTGCACGGGCACTGCGGCTGACGGTAGCTTTCCCAGGTGTTCGAAAACCTCCTCCAGCCCGTCCACTGCGCCAGCGCCACCATCGATCAGCTGACCCCACGAGTGTTCCGACCGACTGAGCCGACGGCTCGCGCCGCCACATGACGTCCCTGCCGCCCTCGTCAGGACGGTCACGGTCGCGTCGGCGACCGAGCGACACGGCGTTGGCTTTCGGCCAAGCCGACGAGACGAAGTACAGCGGTGTCCCGCTTGCCGAAATCCTGCACGCGCGCGCACCGCACGCCGTGTCGCGGCATCTGCGGCGTACGCTGCTCCGCATCACGGTTCTCGCGTTCGTGGACCTGATGACGCTGGAGCTGCTGCAGATCATCCTCTCCGCAGCGCGCGATCAGGCCTGGTTCGGTCCGCGGATCGCCGCCGATCTTGCGAGCATCGTCCCCGCCGGAACGGTTCCTGCGCTGCCGCTGCAGGCCGCCGTGCTCCTTGGGCTCGCCATCTGCGGCGGCTATGTCGGTGGGGCTCGAAAGCGCCACGTCCACTCCGTCGCGTTGGGTGCGGTGCTTGGCGTGTTGTTCGTGACCTGGACGGATCTCTTCACGCCGCCAGTGCTCAGTCGGCTGAATGGGGTGGTGTTCATCACGCTGGCGATCGCCGCGACACTGGTGACGGTGCGATCGGTCCTCGACATCGTGGTGGAGCGGCTGCGGCCCCGCGCCACCCTTGCGCTGCGCGCAATTCTGATCGCGCCGAGTCGCGAGCTTCGAGCCGGTCGGACCAACCCGGCATTCGGCGATCCGACGGAGTTTCGCTTCGTCGGCGAGGTGGACGCGACACACAGTGAGCAGGCTGAAGGCCCGCTGGGCCCGACCAGCGCCATGATGCGCCTGATCGACGAGAAACGGGCAGACACCGTGGTGCTGTTCGGGCACCTGAGTGAGCCGTTGGCCGAGCGGCTGGCGCGCGTGGCTGATGCCGCCGGCTGCAATGTCGTCTGCTTGCCGCGCGCAGCGGTGCTGCACGGTTTTGAGCCGCAACTCGTCTTTCACCACGGCGATCCGCTGATGCGGCTGGTGCGTCCCGGTGAACGTGGGCGCCAGCTCGTCGTCAAACGAGCGATGGACTTCGTGATATCGTCAGTCCTTCTCGTGATGCTGGCGCCGTTGTTCGCGCTGATTGCCGCCGCAGTTCGCCTCTCATCGCGCGGACCGGCGCTGTTTCGTCAGGTGCGCATTGGTCAAGGCGGACGACGATTTCTAATGTGGAAGTTCCGCAGCATGATCGCGACCGCCGAAGAGCAGCAGGCGGAGTTGCGTTCCCGGAACCTCTACGGCGATGAGCCCCTGTTCAAGGTCGCGCATGATCCGCGCATTACCGCGCTCGGAAACTTTCTGCGTCGCACCAGTCTGGACGAGCTTCCGCAGTTCTGGAATGTGTTGCGCGGCGACATGTCGCTGGTCGGCCCGCGTCCACCGCTCCCCGACGAGGTGGTGCGCTATCGTGAGCATCACTTCGTTCGCCTCGATGTGCGCCCTGGCCTCACCGGGCCGTGGCAGGTGTCGGGTCGCAATCGGATCATGCACTTCGAGGATGTGGTGCAACTGGAGTCACGGTACATCGCCGAATGGTCGTTTGCACGCGATGCGATGATCCTCGTTCGAACGCTTCCTGCGGTGATTCGGATGGATGGGGCGCTGTAGGCTTTGGGTTTACCCCGACGTGCGGAGCGCTGCGGCGGGGTCCGTCGGAAGCCCGAGGATCGCGCAAAGTGCTGCATCGAAATGCACCGTATCGAATCGCGCCGCATTCGTCCGGCACGCGGCGGCCGAGATCGAGGACCGATGCTCATGATACTCGTCGATCGCCCGCACGATCGCATGGGGAGTCTGCGCATCGAAGAAGATGCCGGTACACGGCGCCGCTGACCGGGGGCCGACAATCGTCTCGGTGGCCGCGCCGCGTCCGTACGCGATCACAGGCGTGCCGCATGCCTGCGCCTCGAGCGGTGCGATGCCGAAATCCTCCTCCGCCGCAAAGAGAAAGGCCTTCGCTCGCTGCAGGTGTCGCAGCATCGCATCGTGCGGCAGACGGCCGACGAACGAGACATTCGGCGGCGCACTCGCCTCGAGCTGTGCACGCAAGGGACCATCACCGATGACCGTGAGGTGCTCTGTCGGACGCATCCGAAACGCCTCCAGCATCACGTCCACGCGTTTGTATTGCACGAGCCGTCCGGCGGTGACGAACGACCCGCCGCGTGGCTCGGCCCCGAGTGGAAATGCGCGCAGGTTTACTGGAGGGTAGATCACAACGCTGTCACGCCCATAGCAGCGCCGGATTCGCTCGGAGATGAACGAGGAATTGGCGATGAAGTCGTTGACGCTGGCGGATGTCCGCCGGTCCCAATCGCGCAATCGCGACAGCACACGCCGAGCGGCCCATGCCTTGACGCTACCGAAGCCGCTCGACTGCAGATAGCTGCTTTGAAGATCCCACGCATACCGCATCGGGGTGTGGCAGTAGCACACGTGACGTACACCGCGCGGCACACGAACGCCCTTCGCCACAGCGTGTGAGCTGGACAGGATGAGATCGTATGCGCTGAAGTCCCATGCGCGGATGGCGAACGGCATCAGCGGTAACAACGAACGGTAGTGCGCCTGGAGCGCTGGGAGGTGTTGCAGCGCCGTCGTCTGTGGCGTGCGCCCCTGCAGCCCCGCCCGGAAGCCGTCCGGCAGGACGTCGATCGTCGAGTAGAGGTCTGCGTTCGGCAACAGTGTCAGCATGCGTTCGAGGACACGCTCGGCGCCGGCCCACGTCGTCAACCAGTCATGCACGATCGCTACCCGCATCAGCGTGAAATCCGGTGATGCGGCGCAACGACGGGATACTGACTCGGCGCGACACGCGATCGCGGCGCCGCGCAGCGCAACACCGGGAGAGGTGACGCCGCCAACCCTGCGCCTGAGTTCATCGGACAACCGCCAGGACATCTGCGTACGCCGTCAGGAGCGAGTCTCCATGGGCCCGCAACGTTGGTGGTGCGAACCAGAAACCCTCGTAGGCGTTCTCGCTCATCCGTCGCACGACGTCGTCAGACTGCAGCGTGCCGATGGCCTGGACCAGCGAGGCCGCGCTGGCTTGCTGAAACAGCAACCCATTCGTACCGGGGAGCACCGCATCGCGTGCCGCGGTTCGGTCGGCCACGATCACTGGTACACCGCAAGACAATGCCTCGTGCACCACCAGACCCTGCGTCTCGTAGCAGAGCGATGGCAGCACCAGCGCGCGTGCGCGGCGCAGATGGGACCGCACCCCAGCGGAGTCAAGCCATCCTGTCATGCGCACGCGAGGCCAGCGTCTCCGCAACGCAGCCATCTCGGGACCATCCCCGATGACGACAGCCTCGACCCCTGCCACCGAAACCGCCTCACAGAACAGAGCGCACCCCTTCTCCACCGAAAGCCGGCCGACGAAGACGAACTCGTTCTGGTTCTCGGCGTCACTGCGAGGGCCCCGCTCCAGATCGATCGGGTTCGGCACGAAGTGCCAGCGCGTCGTCGGCCCGAAATACGGCGCGAGCAAGGAACGCGACAGATCGGAGATGTAGATCACATCGGGTAGCCCGCCATGCACGTCCGTGAAAGCCGTCGCAACTCCCTGGCGGGCGACGCGCCACAGTTTTTGTGCGCGGCTGCGCGAATCGCAGTTGGCCGCCAGACACGCGGCACCCATTGCGCGGCGCTGGCAGATCGTACCCGCACCGTGGTCGAAAAAGCCGCCTTCCGGACACGCGGTGAAATACTCGTGAAGCGTCACCACGACGTGCAACCCCAACCGCTGCGTGACGCGGAAGACACTGGCGGACAACGCCTTCGTCCACCCGTGCACGTGCACAATCGTGGATGCCGGATCCGCTGCCGTCAGCAGTCGCTCCAGCGCACGTGCGGACGACAGATTCCAGATTCCTCGGACCGCCGCGCGCAGACGGTAAGGGTCGTTCAAAATGTCGTGCTGACCGAGACAAGTCACCGCGACACCAGCCGCAGCGAGACGAGCGTCCACCGGCCCAACGGCGCAGAGAAAATCGACCTGCAGCCCACGTCGGGCGAGTTCGAGGGCGGATGCAATGGCCACCTGCGCCGCACCACCGTTGACCGCGCCGAAGTCATTCACGATGACGACGCGTCGCAGCCCTGGCACCACCTCAGGCGCCATCGGCGAGGTCTGCGGTGCCAGTACGTTCGGCCACTGCGAGCCGTCGTTGCGCGATCGGTGACTCGTTTCCGTAGCGCAGGAATTCGCGCTGCCGTATCATCGCCGCGGCCGCGCAGGTCGACTCGTCGTGATCGCGGCGCAGGCGTACGCCAACGACCACGCCACAGAAAGCCCAGAGGAACACCACGGTGAAGCTGGGGAACGTCATGAGCCCAAGGCCCATCGCAAAGAGGCCGGTGCGAAACGCAAGGCCATCGTGTCCGGATGCGTGCATCCACACGCGACGCGCAAAAGTCACGACGAAGGCAAAGCCCACGATCCCTGTTTCGGCGACCAACTCGATCCACGGAGAATTCGCGATCGCCTTGCCCTCTCGCACCTGATCGAGCAGATCGGTCAGTTGATACTGCTGCCAGTTGAACCCGTAGTGCGAGAGTCCAACCCCCAGAATTGGATGTTCTGCCGCCATTCGGAGACCGGCGATGGCAAGATTGGCACGGTCGATCTTGGAGCCGTACTCCTCGGTCGCCAGCTTGTCGATGAAGAACGTCTCGAGATAGCCCGTGACGACGAGCACGGTGAGTACACCGAAGAGGATGGTGGCGTAACCCGCCACCGTGTAAAGCCTGATGCGCGTGTCGCGCTTCGGCGATCCGACGCCCCAGGCATACATGCCGCCGCACAGGAAGAGGGCGAAGACGCTTGCAGTGGAAAAGGTGATGAACACGGTGGTTGCCATCAGAACCGCCGTCCATCGCCAGCGCAACCAGAGCGCAATCGCGAGCGACATGAGCAAGTACATGCCGAAGAAGTTTCCCTCTTCGAACGTGCCACCACGAAAAATGTACCGACCTGCAATATTGACGGTGTGCGGCGCAATCATGCCTGGCAGCAGTGGGGCAGGGAGGTTGAAGACCGATGAGAGGGTCAGCAACCACCCGTACACGGCGGCGATGTTGGCTCCGATGCACCACCAGCGACCGACGCGTCGCTCATCCTCGTACGTCGCGGTTGCCACCATCGCGAAAGCCAGCAGTGCCAGCAGCCATTGCGATAGCTTGACCACCGCGTCGCCTATCGGCCCGATGCGCGAAGAGAATCCCTCGGTGGTGAAGGAGTCGAGCGGCAGCGTAAATCGAAAGCAGAGCACCGCAGTCGACCAGCCGAGCAGGAGCAAGATCGGCGTGGAGAACCGTGCCAACCCTGGCGCGACGACCAGTCGTCCCTCCCACAGCACGCACGCCGCAGCCAACACGAGTATGAAATCGTAGATCTTGATGGGGTACACGATCCGCAGCGTCATCGCGTAGGTCAGCGGCAGCGTCGCGACGATGATCAGCGTCGCAACCTGTCGAACGGATGTGCCGTCCTGTGCAAGGAGGCGAGGCGTGATCGCGATCGCCTGCACCGGCAATCAGGATGTGACGCGCATCGGCGCGTCGTCGGAGGCGAAGCGTGGCGCCGCAGGTACGGTGCGCTGATCGGAAAGAGAGGCGAGCGCTACTGCCAGGAACGCGATCACCAGACCAGCACCCATTGCGACAGCGCCCCACAGAACGGGTCGCTGTGCCGGACGATCCGGCGGCATCGCGACGTCCACAACGGTCAGCAGTGGCGTGTCACGGACCTCCGCCACGCGGCTCTCCTCGAACGTCTTCGTGAGTCCGATCAGAATCCCTTCCTTTACTCGTACACTGCGGTCCAGCTGATCGTACATCGCCAGCAGACGCGATGACTCGTAATAGTTCCGATTCGATTCGAGGAAGGACAGCTTCGCACGCTCCGTGGAATCGAGCTCCCGTTGCGCAGTCAGCAGACGCGCTTCGGCAAACCGACGCTGCTCCGTGGACGACCGCTGGCGCCGTTCGAGATTGAAACGATTCAGCAGTGCAAACATCCGGTTCGCCACCGCCGCCGACAGGGTCGGATCGCGCAGCGTCACACTCAGCTTCACGATGCTACTCTTCCGGCTGACGACGACGAACACCTTCTTCTCGAACGTTCGGAGTGCGTTGCCGAACCGACGTTCAGGCGTGGTTCCGCTGACGTCCATCAGGTCGAGCAGGGGGCGTTGTGTCGCCTTGGCATCG
Source organism: Gemmatimonadales bacterium (assembly GCA_038249795.1). Lineage (GTDB taxonomy): Bacteria > Gemmatimonadota > Gemmatimonadetes > Gemmatimonadales > Gemmatimonadaceae > JACMLX01. Next base: position 9,136 of record JBBSCZ010000023.1, read on the forward strand.
GGGTCGGTGAACGGCGTCCGGAGGGTGGCGCTCAACAACTCCGAGCTGGTCAGCACATCGGCAAAGAAATCGGTTGACGGGCCATCCTTGAGTTTGGAAAGCGCACTTGCACCGCCCGCCTCTCCCAGCAGCGAGCCGATGCCGCCCAATGCACCGAGTATGCTGGTATTGTTGGATCCGAGCGTCGATTCGAGGACGAAGCTCGTCGTCGACGTCCACGTCTTCGGCCAGAGCGCCGCCGAAACGGCCCCCAGCACGCAGGCCATCAGGGGAATCGACACGAGCCACCGCCACCGCTGCGCCACGCCGCGCCGGAGCTCGACGATCGAGAACTCTTCGACTGGCAGCGGCGGTCGAGCGTCACTGGCGGAGGGCGATTCGGGGGTCACAGCGGCGGTGTGCGGTGAGGTGTGACTGAGGGACGCGGCGCGGGATCGCCGCCGGCAATCACCAATCTGGCAACGGCGGCCGCTCGACGTGCGTCGCCGCGACGCAGCCTGTTCAGCGCCGCACCCAACAAGCTAGCGTAGACGAGAGGTAGTCGATGCGGAAAAAAGCGGCGACTCAGCCGAAGTCGCGCTGAGATGGCACAGAGGTCGGCCAGTTCGCTGCGCGTGGCGATGGTGTGGGCTCCAGCGCCGACGGTCGCGCCCTCGCGATGCCAGACGAGGGCGTGTTCGACCAGCGCAGTGCTCCACGTGCCGGCCGCACGACACGCCCAATCGAGTTCCTCACCATACAGAAACCCCTCCTCCGAGAGCAGACCCACATCGCGCAGCGCTGTGGCGCGCAAGACCCACGATGCGCCACACACATAGCCGGGCGCGTTCGTGGTGCGGCTGAGCGGTTGCGCAAGGCTCGCGCCATCGTGAATACGGTTCGACGTGGCCAGCCACGAGTTCCACCGGCACCATCCGACCGACTGCACGATCGTCGGTCGATCGTAGTAGCAGACGGTCGTGCCGAGCTGCCCCACTGACGCAGGAAGGGTGTCGAGGGCGTGTCGAATCGCTGACGCTGCCTCGGGCGACACCACAGTGTCGTTGTTCAGCAACCACACGGCGTCGACGCCGGTATCACGCAGCGCGTGGCGCATCCCCTCGTTCATGCCGGACGCGAACCCGCGATTCTCCGACGCGTGGACGAGCACCCAGGATGACGTCAGTGACTCATCGCCGCGTGACCCATCCACCGTCTGCCACACATCGTCGGCGCCGCGCAGCGGCCACCAGTGCGCCGCGACGGTGTCATGCACGGGTTGCGCGACATCGGCCGCAAGGCGTCCCTCCATCCACGCGTGCAAGCGCACGGCACTGTCGTCAGGTGAGGCATTGTCCACGACGATCACTCGCACACCGCCTGCGCGTACCGACGGCACGAGACTCTGGAGACATGCGACGGTGTCGCGCCAGCCGCCATATTGCAGCACGACGATCGCGAGTGTCGCACTCATGACGCGCCGCCGAAACGCTCGACGACCAAACGTTCGGCGCTGTTCCGCTGGCTCCAGAGCGCCGCAGGAATGGCGAAGACCATCAGGCATGCGGCCATCAACGGCATGCGACTGGACTCAGTGGCCGCAGCGCCGAGCCACGCCGAGGCAGCCACCATCGTGATGCCGCTGGCACAGAAGACGAGCGTTGACGTGGCTAACGGTGCGATGGCCTGTGCTCGCCACGCCATCAGTGCGGCATCGACGAGGACACGAGTCGTCCATGCGGCCGCCGCACCGACGATGCCATAGCGCGTCACCGCAAACCAGAGCAGCAACACGAACGGAATGATCTCGATCAGGTGAAGCGTTGCCGTCGTTCTCGCGTGACCGCTGGCCTGCAGGAGCGTGAACGGCACCGCAACGATGCAGTTTGCCGCAACACCGATGGCCAGTATGCGCAGCACCGTCACGCTCGCGCTGAGGTACTCGGTGCCGCCTGCGAGCCGCAGCAACCAGGGTGCGAGGAGGCACGCGATGGAGCAGACAGGAACCACGAGCACGGTCATCAGCCGCACACTTGCCGAGTTCAGCACCGTCACCTGCTCCGGTGCGCTCCTGAACAGGCGGACCAGTGCAGGAAAGAGCACCATCGTCAGCGCGCCGGGCACGATCCAGAGTTTCGTGACCGCTTCCCATGGCACCGCATACAGTGCGACCGCACTGACCGAGACGAGGGATCCGATGAGAAATCGATCGGCAAACGTCATGAGGGGACTCAGCACGCTGCTGACCGTCATCCAGGCGCCGGCGCGCAACAGCGGTCGCAGGTGTGCACGCGATGCTGCGTCGCCGGCGTGCTCCGGGATCTCGAGTCGCGCGAGTGTCGTGTAGCGCCACCACGCCCACACGCGTACCACAGCCAGCGTCGCGGCAATCACGGTCAGCGACGCGGTAATCGGCAGCAGCAGCAATGGCACCGCAAACGTGCCGACGCTGACCGGAAGCCTGACGAGATTCACGTCACGAAAACGATGCCGAGCTTCGAGGACGGCGCGGGGTGCGCTGGCCCCGGTGACTGCAGGCACGGTTATCGCGAACAGTACGGCGCTGACCAGCGCGTCACTGCGCAGATCAGCAGACACAGCGAGCACCTGCGTCACGTACCAGGGCGAGAGCAGTGCGCCGGTGAGTGCGACCGCGGTGCCGACCAGCACCAACAGGATGTGCGCTGTGTTGACGAAGGCCCCGATGGGTGCCTCCAGTCGTTCCCCCGCATCGGATGCGGCCACAAGACGAGTCAGAGCACGCCCGAGTCCGAAATCCAGCAACGCCGCATACCCGAGCCAAGCCCAGGCCAGGGCCAGGAGTCCGAGCCGCTCGGCGCCAAGCATCCGTGTCAGCACCGGCAGCGCGGCGAGCGCAACGACCAGTGGCGCCGCGCTCGTAACGAGACTGAAGGTGCCGCTACGCAGTAGCGACGGCGTCAGCGGCGCCCGTACGCCTGTCGGTGCCTCGTCATCCATCGGGGGGACTAGCGCGTCTGAATGATGATCGTCGCGAGCGATGCGAGCACCGCGGCGAACGTTCCGATGATTCCGGCCAGCTGCGTGCGAGCGGCCAGCGTGTCCTGACGATCCGCACGATCTCGCAGCGGCACCGTGACGGTGGCACCGGGGCGCGGAGTGGGCTGGCCGTCAGGCAGCAGGAAGCGACGTTTCACCGCATCCACGCGGCCGTTGGGCTGTGTGACATAGATTCGTGACAGATCGGCATCGAGGCGACCGCCGCCTGCTGCCTGGATGTAGTACTGCATGTCGCGGCCGCTCACGAATGGCAGCGCCGTCGGTGAGTTCACGGCGCCATCCACCCGGACCACGGCGTTGAATCGCGGAATCGTGATCGAGTCGCCGTCGAAAAGAATGATGTTGTCCGCATCACGCGAATCCTTCAACACTGCCGGAAGATTCACGCCGATGCGACCGACGCGGTTGCGGTGACGGGAAAAGTTCACACCGTCGGCGTACGCTTCCGGCAGCAGACCGCCGGCGCGCTGGATCACATCGCTCAAACGCTCGGTCTTCTTCACCAACGAGTACGAACCTGGAAACTTGACTTCACCGCCCACGTACACGGTGCGCTGCAGCTCCCAATCGGGCTGCCGCAATATGAGCACGTTGTCGTACGCCTCCAGCGCCACGGGCACGGCGCCCGCAGCGGCACTCGGCAGGCCGGGTGGTCCGCTGTACCCGCCGCTGGCGCCGCGCTCGAACAGGAAACTCGAGTCCAGCGGCACGCGGAGCGTGGTCGCAGTGACGCCCTGCGCACGCGTCTCGGGCATGCGCGCGATCTCTGCCTCGGTCAGCAGCGCACTTTCGAGCAGGCCGCCGGCCTGCAGCACGAGGTCACGCATCGTCATGCCCTCGAGGAACGGATAGCGGCCCACGCGGCGCACGGCGCCGGTGACTGCGACGTAGCGTACGGGCCGGAACTCACTGCGTCCGAAGACGCGGATCTCGTCCTCTTCCTGGAGCAACGGATCAGCGATCACGTTGCCCAGCGTGTCGGCGAGCTCGGCGCGCAGTTGCGAGCGCGTGGAATCGGAATTCAGTCGGGAAATCAGCACCTGCCCGAGATAGGTGTCAGGCATCAGGCCGCCCGCTTTCCGCAGCGCCGCGCTCAACCGCATGCCACCTGCGAGGCCGATCGTCCCGGGGGTGTACACGTTGCCACGGACGACGACGCGGTTGCGGACACGGTCGGCGACCTTCAGCACGCGTACGACGTCGCCATCCGACAACGCCAGGGCTGGAATCTCGCCACCCGACATGCTCGCCACGTCGAGCACAGCGCGATCACTGCCGGGCTGCGTTCGATCGCGCGCCGGCGTGAGTCGTTCGATCTGGATGCGCGAGCGCGCGGCGGTGGGAGGCAGTCCGCCCGCAGCGCGGATGACGTCGGCCAGCGTGCCACTGGTGCCCACCTCGTACGTGCCCGGACGATTGATCTCGCCGATGACGCGCACGCGACCCGTGTGAAACGGCACGAACACGATGTCGCCGTTCAATAAACGCGAATCGCGCGACGCATCGCCGCGTGTGAGATAGTCGTACAGGTCGATGGTGCCCACCGTGCGGCCATTGCGGCGGATCTGCACCGCGCGCAGCGAGCCGTTCATCGTCGGGCCGCCCGCTGCGTACAAGGCAGTGAGCGCCGTTCCGGCAGCGGAGATCCGATAGCTGCCTGGTCGTGACACCTCACCGACGACGAACACCTGATTGGAGCGAAGCCGCGCGACACTGATACTGAATGTGGTGGTCGCGCCAGCGCCTCGACGGATGCCGGAGTAGGATCGTCCGAGTCGCGCGAACAACAGGTCGTCGAGTTGCGCGAGTGTCAGATTCGCGACGCTGATCTGGCCCACCTGCGGAATGATCACGAAGCCTTCGCGTGTCACGTCGAGTGTGTACGCCTGCTCGACATCACCGGTCAGTATCAAGACCAGTCGGTCACCGGCGCCGAGTCGGTAGCTGGGGTCGACAGGCCCGGCGAGATTGGCATCGAATTGCGATGCGTTGCGCGCTGAAAAGAGGTCCATGCCGAACACCTTCAAGCCACTGTCGCGCTGGATCGAGTCGGAGCGCAGGTAGAGGAACTGTTCATATGGCGTGAGTGGTCGTCCATCACGTCCGCGCACGTCCTGCGGAATGCGGCGGTCGAGCGTACTGTCGAACGGTGTCTCCAGCGTGTCGCCGCGCAGTCGCCGGGTACGGTTGGTGTCGCCGGGAAAATCGAAGTCGCTCGAGTCGGCAATGCCAAGTTCGCGCAGCGCCGAAAAGACGTCGGAGTTGGGCATCATGGGATTGCCGGCCGCACCTGCAGCGCCTGGCATTCCTGCGGCGCCCGGCATTCCTGAACCGGATGGATCTGGCGAGGCGCCACCAGCCGCGCCACGACCTTCGCCCTGGAGATAGGAATCCAGCAGATTGTCGGGATAGCCCTGCGCCCGGAGTCGTGCCCGGACCTGATCGGGCGAAAGGCCGCTGCCGCCGATGCGCTGACGGAGCTGATTCAAGAGATCGGGCCGGCTCTGCAGCAGTTGCTGCGCCTGCTGCGGGTTGACGTTTTGCGCGTCAAGCGCCGACGCCACAAACAAAAAGACCCCGACCGCGAGCAGCGGCCGAAGGAAGAGGCGATTCATCGCTGTATGTATGGCTGAGGGACCACGAGCGGGGGGGGCTATGGACGCGCAGGGACTCGAACCCCGGACCTCTGCTGTGTGAAAGCAGCGCTCTAACCAGCTGAGCTACGCGTCCTTCAAATCCAACGGCAACCCCAGTTTCGAACCCCGGAATGGCTGAGGCGTCGAAGCACGCAAGTCTAACCGTAACAGGAGGTTCGGTAAAGGGGGAGGGCACTCGATCCACGAGTATCACGCGACGTCGAGCGAGGGGATAGGCCAGGTAGGATTCGAACCTACGACCTGTCGGATTATGAGTCCGCTGCTCTACCGCTGAGCTACTGGCCCCCAATTGCACGTGCAAACGTTAACATACCGAAAATCGTCCCCCGACACAGTCCGCGGCAATTGGTGAGATGTCGGGGGACGGGCGCCGTTTCGACGGAACCTGCGCACGGACAGAAGCTACTCCCGAAGGCCAATCCCCAGTCGAGTGCACGCCAGCGCGAGTGCGTTGCGATCTGCGCCCAGCGAGACCGTCTCGCCCCACGCGAGCGCGGCCGCGGCGCGATCCCACAGCGCGATGCTTTCGTGCGCGGCCCCGAAGCGCGATCCATATGCGATGCCGTCGGGCCACAGCAAGGCGCCGTCCGCTTGCCGGAGCGTCAGGTGTGTGAGCTGTTGGGCGAGCTGCTGCGTCGCGCCATACGGAGGCACCGCAGCCACCTCCGGCATCTGCAAGCCATGGACCGTCCAGGGCGTGGCCAGCAAGTCGATGAGCACGAAGTCCCGCGTCAGGCGCGCCGCAGTGATCGCGTGCTCGCGCGACATCGTAGCACGGCTGAACGGATTGACAGTACTGTCGCGAATGACGCGCTCGAGGAGGACGCCTTCGAGCGATGGGGCGAGGTAACACACGCCGGGATCATCCTCGGTGCGGAGGGGAACGTCGAATCGGTGGACGCCGGCTCGGCCCACGGCTGGGCCAAACCAGTCTGGCGCCTTGTTCGGACTGTGGCCGCGCACGAGCACCGTGCCTGCCTCGCACCGGGCGTACCCCGCCGGCAGGCCGCCGGCGGGACCAAAGCGCAATGCGCTCACGCCGTGGTGCTGGCGTGCGCCCCTGTCGCCACGTCGGGCGCATCGGCATCCGGTGGCGTCACGACCCACCGTACGAGATCGAGGAAGCGAGTGGTCTCGCCGAGCGCCAGCGCAGCGAAGGGCGTCATCGGCTGACCGGTTTTGTCGCGCAACATCACCTGCGGCGTCGCCAGCAGGGCGACCAGCTCTTCCGTGCTCAGCCGCGACCCGACGATCTCGCTGATCTGCGCAATGGCCTCATACGGGCGCGGGACGCCAGTATCCGAGACGGGGGGCTCGAACTGCGCCACGGGATAGGAGAATGAGCCGTCATGACGTTGCAGCGCGAGGACGCGCCCGCTGTCGCGCCACTGCTGCAGCGTCTGCCGCTTCACCATCAGGCGGGTCGTCGCCTCGTCCGCCGTCCAGACACCGCCCGCGGCTTCCAGGCACGCTGCCAGCGCGACGCTGCCCTGCATGAGGGCCGTGGTCCAGGCGTCGTCCGCCGGTGCCTCCGTGATGACCATGTCCGCCAGCGCATGCACGAGCTCAGCATTCGACCCGGCAGCAGCCGCTCGGATGACCGCCGCCTGTGGCGCACGGCTGACCAGGGAGTAGATCAGCGAACTGAACCGTGCGATCAGAATTTCCGACGCCGGCGACATGTCAGGTGCGGACGCGTCCGCGCCGACCATGGCCAGAAAGGGACGATTCAACAATGCAGTCATGTGCGACTCCAGAAGGTGACATGATTGACAGTATCTGGTGTCGTCAGCTTGGTCAAGTTGCTCCGGTACAGCAGATCGACTCGATCTCCGGTGGCGAGTGATCCGGGGTCGCGAACTGCCCCTCGGCTGCGCGCCGCGTGGTTCTTCGGTCCACGTCCTGTCGTCTGGTGCAGAGTCGCCAGCAGATCGGGTGTAGTGACTGGCGAGTGCCACGGCGGTACCGTCACCTCCCGCCGGTGCTCCCTCGGCGGTGAGTGACACGGCATATCCCTGCATCTCGTTGCCGGGCAGCACCCTGCTCGGGCTTCGCATGCCGGCATTGGGCACCTGTCGCGATGCCGCGGACATAGATGCGCGCGGGACCGATAGCAGCCGGAATCATGGCGAGCAACGAAAACGCTGCGAAGCCCACGGTCTCAGCCGCGAGACAGCAGCGGGAATCCACACGTAGGAGATGGCGGCTTGATACTCTCCATCTTCCGTCGGACGCCTCTGCGATATGCCGCACCGCGCTACGGATGCCTGAAATTCCCGCACGAAGTGCGCGAATGAACGACATCACCCCGGCTTCACAAACACGAAGTCACTCGTGCGCGGCAGCAGCCGAGCAAGCGCAGGTAAGCAAGACAATATCGAGTAATACAGTGCCTCGAACCGCCCCCGTCTGAGGGTGCTTGTGCTGGAGCAGCGATCACACCGTCGAGAGTACAACCGTAGACGCGTTCCCGGATGCCATGCCCCGACACAGCGGCCGGCACGGCGTCGGTCAGCGTCACATGCACGTGCGGATGCAGACGTTTCACCAGGCACGACGCCGAGCCCTCCCCGCCGCCCACCTCCACGATGCGTTGCGATGCGCCGACGATTGCTGCAAGCGCGTCATGGATCTCGTGAAGGATCGCCGCGTCGAAGCCCCTGTTCACGATGTTCTCGACGGCGTCGGCACCGGGACGTTCGAAGGGATCGGATTCCCAGAAGGCGGTCTCGACGCTGATCTGTCGCGCCACGCGTGCGTCGAGCTGGTCGCTCATCTCAGAACAGGCGCTGCCTGAGCCGGGCCCACGATGGCTCGAGCGCCACGCGCAGGCGTCCCTCGCCACGCACTTTCGTGACACCGGGCTGACGCAGGTCATTCGCGGAGCGATTCAGACCGGCGTCGAAGGTGATCTCCGTTGCGGAGCCAACGCGGATGGCCCCGGCCGCAGCCACGCGGAAAGTCTTCACCACAACGCCTTCGAAGATCGACGGCCAGTCGTTTCGTGCCTCGACGGCGGGAAAGGGCTGGCGATAATCCCCTGCGCCCTGTCGACGATACGCTACGTACAGGCGCACCGGCGCCGGCAGCATCGGTCCCAGATCGACACCGGCTTTCACCTCGTCGAAGTCGCTGTTGCGCTGGCCCAATCCGACCGAGCGACTGGTGTAGCGCTCGAAGCGATCGGGCGCGCGATACGCCAGCGCCGTCACACGTGTGTAGCTCGCGAACCCACGCGCCGATCCGGCCAGCGGCAAGCCGTCGGCCGTCATCGCGAATGCAATGCCAGGCGGCTCACCACACAGCTCGCACTTGTCGATCTGGAAGTCATCCACGAAGATTTGGGCGCCAAGCATCGCACCGTTGCGTGCGCGCCAGAGCACGTCGCTGCCGAAGGCGACATTGAGCGATTCGCCATCGCTGTACTGCGCCAGAAAGGCCGGTCCGATCGGGTTCGAGAGCGTTGGCTGGAATCCGCGTGCCACACCACCGTAGATGACGCTCTCGCTGACGCCGAACTCGAAGTTGCCGAGGGCGAAGCCAAGCCGGTGGGCCGAGAAGAATCGCTGTGCGATCGTGTCGGTATTGAAGTTCCGGAATTCGTCATCGAGGCGTGCGACCACCGACGACAGGTGCACCTTGTCGGTGCCCAGTCGCAGGTAGAGATGATCGTAGCTGTACGCGCCGTTGCTGAGCATCGTACCAAGCTGACCCGGCAGCGCCCACGACCGTCCCACACGCCCCACTTGCAGCGTGGCGAAGCGGGATGAGGCGCCCACGTAGGCCTCCTCCGTGCGGGCGCTCAGCACGCGATCACGTCGCCCCAGAAATTCAGGATCGAACTTCATTCGCTGATCAGCCAGCACCCGCACCGCGCCGGTGAACGGTCCGGACTCCAGCAACGCGCGCACCGTGAAACCGGGGGCGAGCTTGTCGACGCGGTCGGACTGCATCAGATCGCGTGTCCCGCTCGATTGCGCCACGCCGTAACCGCCGAGCCCCAGCGTCAGTATCCCGCTGTCGGCCTCCGTCACGCCGGGCGCATACTTGTCGACCGCTGCTTCGATCGCCGTCAGCCAGCGCGCACTGCCGGCGTCACGCAAGGCGCCTCGCGCGGTACGCACGGCAGCGCGTACGGCACCTACGCTGTACGGCCGCTCGATGATGGGCAGTTCGCGCAGCATGCCGCGTGCCTGCAGTGCATCGATGTAGGTGTAGGCGATGTCGTCCATCGGCAGCAACGCACGCTGCGCGAAGAGAGGCAGCGTGAGCAGGACGCTCGCCATCGCCGTCAGCAGCAATCGCGATCGGGTCGTCATCGTCATCATCTTCCTCACCGGTACCATGGGATACCCCGCACGCCCCCGCTGCGGAACTCGATCGCGGGTGAAGGGAAGTGATAGTGTCGCAGCCCCTTCTTCACGGTCACCCACCACGGCGCGTTACCTGGCAGCTTGAGGGGATCGATATCGAGCGTGAGCAAGATGCGCCGCTGCGCGCGGACATCGGCGCCGGTATTCGGATCGATGAAGTCCGTAATGCTGTGACCCACCGAAAAGCGCAGCAGGTCGGGCCAGTAGCGACGCGCACGCGCCGGCAGCAGCGTGTCGACATCCACCGACAGCCAGTACGTCTGTCCACTGTAGTCCACCGTGGGCCGAAGGTCGCCCGGAATCAGGCCAGCCTGTGTGTTCTTGAGCGCCTGTGTGCGCGCATACGAGATCGTCGGCATCACGGCGCGCATCTTAGGTACGAATGCGTGCGACAGCGACAGCCCCTGACCCAGCGTGTTGAACAGCATGTCCGGGGGAGAAAATCCGTAGCGGGCCTGCGTCCCATCCCAGATCTCGATCTGCAGTTGGAACGCGGCCGAGTATGCCGCAGCCCAGATCGCCGCCTTCTTGTCCGACATGCAGGCCGCCTTCAGCAACTCGCGCCCACCTTCGCTGAGCAGGTATCCGCCAAGCATGTGTCCGAGCTTGTCCTGATCGCGGAAGTTCCCGTCCCAATCGTAATTGAGGAAGAACGGCGCGCGCGCTCCCGACCACCAGGCCCGTCGGAAGTATTCGTACAATGCGAGATTGCCGCCGACGAACGTCGTTGCCACCGCCCCCTGTGCGACCCGCTTGCCACGCCGAC
>JBBSCZ010000024.1:0-19677 GCA_038249795.1 Gemmatimonadales bacterium
AGATCGAGGTCCCGTCGTCCCGACCGCCAGCGGCGGTCCACCACCTGCCACCCATCGCGGACGAGCCACCGTGCCGCGATGCGTTCTCCGAGGGCGCCAAGCGCCTGTGCCTTGGTCTGTGTCATGGCGACAACCTGCAGCACGCGCTGAGCCGCCGCACACCCGATTCACGCCGCTATCACCCTTTCAACGCATGATTGACATCGAGGACTGCAACTGCAAACTCTTTTCACACGAAGGCGCGAAGCAACAGAGATGAGGAGAACTGCTCTGCAATGGGAACTACGCCCGCTGGTACCGAACCAGTCGCCGTTTCCAGTGACCCTGTCAAAGGCTGTCTGCACGGGCTGTGCTTCCCAGCTTCACTGCTTCGCGCCTTCGTGTGAAAAGAGTTTGCAGTTGCAGACAGCCGAAGCGAAATTTCAGGTCCCGATGATCTCGTCGAGATCCTGAAACCCCTTCAGCACGTCGCGCGGCTTGCTGCCGTCGGGGGGGCCGAGGATGCCGGCGTCGTGCAACTGGTCGATGATGCGCGCCGCTCGGCCGTAGCCGACCTTGAGCCGGCGCTGCAGCAGCGACGTGCTGCCGCCCTGGTGCTGGATGCACAGCTCGGCCGCCTCACGAAACAGCTTGTCGCGGTCCACCGGATCGCCGTCATCATCGCCGCCCCCGCCAGCGTCGATCGCCTCGCGCGCACGAATCTGCTCGAGGATGTCGGGCTCCACGACCGTCGGAACGATTGGTGCACCGAGCGACTCACGCTCGGCATCGGCGCGCTTCCGCTGCGCGTCGTACCACGCCATCAGGCGCTCCGTCTCCTCACTGGAGAGATATGCGCCCTGCAAGCGGCCGGGCTCCGACTTGCCTGGCGGCAGGAAGAGCATGTCGCCATTGCCGAGCAGTGACTCGGCACCCGAGCCATCGAGAATCGTGCGGCTGTCGATCTGGCTCGCGACACGGAACGCGATCCGGCTCGGGAAGTTCGCCTTGATCAGGCCCGTGATCACGTTCACGCTCGGACGCTGCGTCGCAAGGATCAAGTGGATACCGATTGCGCGTGCTTTCTGCGCCAGCATCGCGATCGGCGTCTCCACCTCACCCTGCACCGTCATCATCAGGTCGGCCATCTCGTCGATGATGACCACGATGTACGGCAGGATCCCACCGTCGTACGTGTTGACCTCGAAAGCGACTTCGGGATTGCGCGGCTTCTGCAGACGGGCGCCTTCCTGCACCCGACGATTGAAGTCCTGCACATTGCGGCAGCCATTGGCCGCCAGCAGCGCGTAGCGATCCTGCATCTCGAGCACGGCCCACTTGAGCACCGCCGCCGCATCGCGATTGTCGGTGATCACCTTGTGCCGGAGGTGCGGCAGCGTGTTGTACACCGACAGTTCGACCATCTTCGGATCGACCATCAGGAAGCGCAGCGTGGCGGGCGTGTGCCGGTAGATCAGCGACGTGATGATGGTGTTCACGCAGACCGACTTGCCCGATCCGGTGGCGCCGGCGATCAGCAGATGCGGCATCTTCGCGAGGTCGGCGATCACCGGCCGCCCTTCGAGATCCTTGCCCAGCGCCACCGGCAGGGCAGCGCGCGCGGACTGGTACTCGGGGTGCTCCACGATCTCGCGGAACGCCACCATCTCCGGATTCGGGTTCGGCACCTCGATGCCCACGGCGCCCTTGCCCGGAATCGGCGCGACGATGCGGATGCTGTTGGCGCGCATGGCGAGGGCGAGGTCGTTCGAGAGCGACGCGAACTGCCGCACCTTCACGCCAGCCGCCGGCTCGACCTCGAACTGTGTCACCGTCGGACCGGTGGTGCGGCCCACCAGGTTGCCCTCGACGCGGAACGTTTTCAGCGCCGCCATCAAGCGCACCCCGGAGGCATCGAGCTCACGTCGGTTCGCATCGAGATTGCGCGGCGGCGGCTCGGTCAGCAGCGATGTCGGCGGCAGCAGCGATTCGGCATCGTCATCAGGTTGCGCCGTTGCTTCGATTGCGGCCGTCACGCGCTCTTCACGCGTCGGCGCAGCCAGCTTCAGCTTCGGCGCGATCGGGAGCACGGTCGCCGCTGAATCGCGATCCGATTCTTCATCGCTCGAGTCGTCGTTTCGGTCGTCACTCCCGACGACGGCGCCGATGCTCTTCTTCCCCTTCCGCGTGGCCCACTTCGCGTCGCGAGCGCTCACCGATGCCGAATAGTCCTCGATGGCCGGCATCTCTTCGGGCGACGGCGCCATCTGCAGCGCGGCCAGTGCAGCATCACGTTGCGGATTGAGTGCCGCCGCCACTTTCGGCGCACGATCGAAGAGTGCCAGCACCGGATTCCACGCCAGCGTTCCGATCGTCAATCCGGACAAACCGGCCACGACGGCGAGCCACGCTCCCACGTAGCCGATGAACTTCACGAGGTAGAAGGCGATCATGCCGCCCCAGACGCCCGCCACGAGGCTCGTCTCACGTCCCACACGCAGGCCGAGCGCGAAGGCGATCGGCATCAGGAGCATCAGACCGCTCATGAACCAGAGCCACGAGCGGTCCTCATCGCGGTCGAGGCGACCGAGCAGTCGCAGACCGTGCACCACGGGCAGGATCGGCAAAAACACGACGCCGCTCCATCCCAGCACCGTCACCAGGGGAGCGACGATCGCCGCGCCGATCGTCCCGAATGCACCGCGCACTTCGAGCAACCCGCCATCGGTGGCGATGGCGTAGGTCATCAGCAGGCCGATGAGAAACAAGGCCAGCAAAAGCAGCCCGACGCCGCTGAACTCACGCTTCACGACCACTCAGACTCCCGCGCCGGACGCACCCGCCGCGCGCGCCACGATGGCGCGGTTGCCGAACTCGGCGAGCACGGGATAGAGATCGACGGTGGCACAGGCGTGCAGGTCATCGTCGAAACCAGCCTGGTGCAATGCACGACCATGTGCAGCGGCACCGAACAGGCGAACGATGTCGTCGCCGTACTGCGAAGACAACAGTCTGCACAACTGCGCCGCATCGTTCACCACCAGTGCTTCGTTCGCGGCTTCGAGCGCGATCGTGTAGCGACCGGCGCACGCGGAATCCTCCAGACAGGGGCTGCCTTCGTGCGATGCACAGACGATGGCGATGTCATGGCCGGCATCGAGCGCGGCCTGCAAGCGCTCGAGCGTCAGGGTGTAGTTCGCGTAGCTCGCCGCCAGCACGGTCTTCGCATCCTCGCAAGCCAGCAGCGCCTTCGTGCCATTGGTGGTCGTCAGCAGCACCGTCTGCTTAGCGACACGTGCGGGCGTGAACTCGAGCGGGCTGTTGCCGAGGTCGAATCCGGGAATCACGCGCATGTTCCGTTCACCCGCCAGCGTCACTTCACCGCGCTCGTACTGACGCGCGGTGCGAACGGCATCTTCAGTCTCCACGAACGGGATCACGGTGCGCGCACCGGCAAACAGTGCGGCCGCGATGGTGGTGGTGGCCCGCAACACGTCGATCACGGCCACCACACGCCCGTCCAGCGCCGTCGGGGTCAGCTCCGACGGGGCGAGGAACACATCGAGGCGCACCGTTCACTCCTTCGCAAACAGGTCGGTTTCGCGTTCGAGGAACTTCGTGTCGAAGTCGCCGGACTGGAACGTGGCGTTCTGCATCACCTTCGCCAGAAAGGGGATCGTCGTGGTCGGCCCCTCGATGATGAAGCTCTCGAGCGCGACCTGCATGCGCTTCACCGCTTCCGCACGAGTCGGCGCCTGCACGATCAGCTTCGCCAGCAGCGAGTCGTAATACGGCGGCACGGTGTAGCCCGCGTACACATGACTATCGATCCGGACGCCCGGACCACCCGGCGGATGGAACGTGTCGATCCGGCCCGGCGACGGCTGGAAATTGCGCATCGGATCCTCTGCGTTCACGCGACACTCGATCACATGGCCACGCAGCGGCGGCAGGTCGGTCACGCGCAGCGGCAGTCCGGCAGCCACACGAATCTGCTCCTGCACCAGGTCCACGCCGGTCAACATCTCCGTCACCGGATGCTCGACCTGAATGCGCGTGTTCATCTCCATAAAGTAATACGACCCGTCGGTGTCGAGCAGCATCTCGATGGTGCCCGCGCCGACGTAGTCGATCGCCTTCGCCCCGCGCACGGCGTCCGCACCCATCCGCAGGCGGAGGTCGGGCGTCATGGCCGGCGACGGCGCCTCCTCGATCAGCTTCTGGTGACGACGCTGTACCGAGCAGTCGCGCTCACCGAGATGCACGCAGTTGCCGTAATTGTCACCGAGAATCTGGAACTCGATGTGCCGCGGCCGCAGCAGATACTTCTCGACGTAGACGTCGCCATTGCCGAAGGCCGAGAGCGCCTCGCTGCGCGCCAGATTGAAGCTGCGCGCGAAATCGTCCGCATCCTTCGCCACGCGCATGCCCTTGCCGCCACCGCCGGCCGAGGCCTTGATGATGACGGGAAAGCCGATCGACTCGGCAAACGCCAGCGCCTCGTCCACGTCCTCGACCGGTCCCGGCGTTCCCGGTACGATCGGCACGCCACATTCCGCCATTGCCTTGCGGGCAGAAGCCTTGTCGCCCATCACGCGAATCTGGTGTGCCGTCGGTCCGATGAACGTGATGCCAGAGGCGGTGCAGGTCTCGGAGAATTCCGCGTTCTCAGCCAAAAAGCCATAACCCGGATGAATCGCATCGGCGCCGGTGATCTCGGCGGCCGCGATGATGCGCGGGATCTTCAGGTAACTCTCACGACCTGCAGCTGGTCCGATGCAGACGTCGTCGTCGGCAAAACGCACGTGCAGTGAATCCCGGTCGGCCTCCGAATAGACGGCGACGGTCTGGATGCCCAGCTCACGACAGGCGCGGATCACGCGCAGCGCGATCTCGCCACGATTGGCGATCAGAACTTTCTTGAACATGCCGCCTCAGGACTGCGCAGGGGCGCGAAATGCATCCCACGACGTGTCGCTGGCCGAGCCGACGCCCTGGATCTGCAGCGCGAACTCGCTTGGGTTGGTCGCATAGAAGATCGCCTGATCGTAGCTGATCACCCCACGGGTGTACCAGGAAAGCAGGCTCTGGTCGAACGTTTGCATGCCGTACTGCACGACACCGTCCTTGATCAGTTCGATGATGTCGAGTGATGCGGCCGGATCGCGAATCTTGTCGCGCACCGCGGCGGTATTCACCAGGACTTCACAGGCCGGCACCCGTCCTTTGCCGTCCTTGCGCGGCACGAGCCGCAGCGAGATGATGCCCGCCAATGCATTGGCGAGGTTGAAGCGCACTTCCGTCTGCTGATGCGGCGGATAGAAGCTCAGGATGCGCGCGATGGTGGTCGAGGCATCGGTGGTGTGGAGCGTCGAGAACACGAGGTGACCCGTGTCGGCGGCCTTCAGCGCCGTGTCCAGAGTATCGAGGTCGCGGATCTCCCCGATCAGAATCACGTCGGGATCCTGTCGCAACACGCGTCGCAGTGCCGAGCCGAAACTCAGCGTGTCAGTGCCGACTTCGCGCTGACTCACATGGCTGCGGATGTCACGATGCAGGAACTCGACTGGATCCTCGATCGTGATGATGTTCGCCGCGCGATGCTGATTCACGTGATGAATCATCGCCGCGAGCGCGGTGCTCTTGCCCGAGCCGGTGATGCCCGTGACGAGCACCAGGCCACGCGGGCGGAGGGCCAACTCTTCGACGACCGTCGGGAGGTGCAGTTCCGTCGCCGTCCGCGTCTGGTACGGAATGCCGCGCAAGGCGAATGAGACGGTACCGCGCTGCTGGTACGCGTTGACGCGAAAACGACCGATGCCCGACACGCCGATCGCGAAGTCGGCCTCGCGCGTCTGCTGAAACTCCTTCAGATGGCGCTGCGGCATGATCTGCTCGGCCAGAGCCGAAAGATCCTCGGCCTTCAGTGCCGGATGATCGAGTCCATGAAGCTCACCGGCCATCCTGATCGTCGGCGGACGGCCGACCTTGAGGTGCAGGTCCGAACCATCGCGTTCGATCAGCGATGCCAACCAGCTGCGAAGCTGCGCGGACAGCTGTTTACCTTGGCCGCCGATCGGATTGTCGCCAACCGCGTGCGCAGCCCCATCGCCGGTAGGATCAGCCATTGGGATCGACACGGAAAAGAACCTGGCCGTACTCGACGGCGGACGAGTCCTGGACCAGCACTTCGACGACGACACCCGCGACGTCGCATTCGATCTCGTTCATGATCTTCATCGCCTCGATGATGCAGAGGATCTGCCCCTTCGACACCCGCGTACCCACGCTGGCATAGGCGTTCGCGCCCGGTTCCGGCTTGGCGTAGAAGGTGCCGACCATTGGCGACTTGACCTCCAGCAGCGTCGACGCCGGCTTCGCCGTCTCCACCGTTGGTACAATCGGCCCCACCGCCGCGACGGGGGCCGGCACCGCTGCAGCCGGGGCCGCCATCATCTGCGTGCCCATCATGGGCCCACCACGTTGGGTAGGACTCTTCGAGACGCGGAGTTTCATCCCCTTGTCCGAGGTGATCTCCAGGGAGTCGACGCTCGATTCGTCGAGCATCTCGAGGACTTTCTTGAGGTATCTGAGATCGATCATGTGTAGGCTCTGACGGCAGAAGACGCGAGTGGCACGGTCAATTCAACTCCAGCAGCTCGCGGGAAAAGTCGGTCAATCGTCGGGGTCCGGCGGCGGACAGCAGCACATCGTCCTCGATCCGCACGCCTCCCCAACCCGCACGATACACACCTGGCTCGATGGTGACTACCGCATCCAGGGGAAGAATGGCATCGGCCGTCGACGCCAGACGAGGTCCTTCATGCACTTCGAGGCCGATCCCGTGCCCGAGCGAATGCCCGAACTCCTCCGCGAGACCAGCCGCCTTCAGATAGTCCCGTGCCAGAGCATCCGCCTCGCGCCCGCTCATGCCGGCGCGCACCTCGACACAGGCCTTGTCCTGAGCACGTCGCACGGCATCGTACACATCGCGCTGGTCATCGGAAGCACGGCCCACGATCACGGTCCGCGTGATGTCGGAACAATAGCCACCGTGGATCGCGCCGAAATCGAGCAGCAGGAAGTCCCCCGAAGCCACCGAACGTTCCGACGTCCTCGCATGCGGCAGGGCTGACCGCGGACCAGACGCCACGATCGTCGCGAAGGGAAACCCTTCGCTCCCGGCATCGCGAAGCGCCTTCTCCAGCACCCCGGCAATCTCGGTCTCCCGCTGCCCGACACGAATCTGCGGCAGCGTCGCGGTCAGCGCATCCGTGGCCATCCTGGCGGCCACCTCGAGGAGCGCCACCTCACCGCCATCCTTCCGCTCACGCAGCGCTTCGACCAACTCGCGAGCCGGACGCCACTGCCAGCGGGCGCCATCGCTCAGCAATCGCTCGAAATCACGATGCAGCAGGTGCGCGCTCTCGAATCCAACGACTTCGAGGCTCGACACGGAGGGGAGGAAGGCCCAAAGCTCGGTCCACAGGCTGGTCGGTCCGATGATCACCCGCGCCGTTGCGCCAACCTCGTCCACCACCTGCGTCTGGTACCGGAAATCCGTGAACAGAGTGACCTGCCCACGCACCGAGACGAACACCAGCGCGTTGCTCCCGGAAAACCCGGTCAGATAGCGAATGTTAGCAACGCTGACGATCAGCAAACCATCGAGATGCTGCTCGTGCATCACGGCTTGCAGTGCCGCGATGCGTGCCGGAAAGTCCGGGCTCATTGATTCGCAGCAAGTCGCGAGACCAGGGCGCGCAGGCCAAGATAGTAGCTGTCAGGACCAAATCCTGCGATGACGCCCAGGGCGACTGCTGCCAACATCGAGTGATGCCGCATCGGTTCGCGCGCGTACACGTTCGACAGGTGCACCTCGACGAACGGCACGCGCACACCCACGAGGGCATCACGAATAGCGAGCGACGTATGCGAATACGCAGCAGCATTCACGACGGCCCCCGCAATCCTGCCGCCGCGCCAGGAGTGGATCGTATCGATCATCTCCCCTTCCCCGTTGTGCTGCGCCGTCTCGATCGAGACGCCGATTTCGGCTGCGATCGAGCCAAGCTGCGCATCGATGTCCGCCAGCGTCGCCGATCCATACAGGGAGGGTTCACGCTCGCCGAGCAGGTTCAGGTTCGGGCCGTGCAGCACTGCGATGCGACGCGTTGCAGCCGTCATCAGGACAAACCTTCCAGCCAGCGGTGGAAATCTGATGGCGGCGTACGCGGCGGTTCCGGCTGCGCCGACTCGTCGGATGGTTGCACAGCAGCCGGCGGAGTGACTGGCGTCGCATCCTGCGGCGGTGCCGGACGAGCGACTGGCGCTTCGGGGATCGCCGGCAGACCGATGGGCGTCCAGAACACCGCAGCGCCACCACGCGGGGCCGGCGCTGGCATCGTGGAAGGACGATCCGCTGGCGCCACGAGCGGATCGAACGCGGCCCACGTCGGCGACGCAGATGGCGTCACGGGAGGGATCACGGGCACCCCCCCAAAGGTCGGCGACAGCGAGGGAAGTACCGAAGCTGTCGCGTCAGGGACATCAGGCGGTGGTGTGATGCCCGGTCGCATCGGGGTGTCGACTCGCGGCCGCGGCGGCGAACCGCTGCCGGAGAAGAATCGATCGAACGAGAGCAGCGGCGCCGGCGACGCCCCCAGCGTCGCATCGGCGACCACCGGCGACGGCATTTCCAGCACGTCAGGCACGGGCAGCGTCGGCGGCTCCTTCGGCAGGCGGCCGACCATCTGCTCCGCGAGTGCAATCAGCAAGTGCGACGCCGCATCGTCGGCCGCCGCGACAGGCGACGAGCCAAACACGTCGATCAGCGCGACAGCAGGCCGATCACTCACCGACTCGGCCACCGATTCCCCCGCCGCAACGTCAGCCATGGGTGCAAAGCCGGCCATCGCCAGACCGAGAATCTCGTCGCCGCCGAAGAGCGTTTCAGCGATCGGCTCGGGGTTCGCGGCATCGTCAAACCAGTCGTCTCCTCCGATCAACGCCGAATCGGCGTCGAGACTCCAGGCAGTGTCAAATGCATCGCCGAGCGTATCGGCGCCGTCAGACCCCGGCGCGGCTCCGTGCATCGCCGCGATCACCGATTCCACCTCGGCGTCGGCCGAGCCGGTCTCGTCCATGACGCCGAACTGCAACGCAGCGTCGGCGTCGTCCTGCAGGGAGTCACGAGTCGGTGCTCGATCCAGTAACGCCTGCAATGCGAGCACCTTCGTCATCAGCGCGGCGTCGTCGGAGTTCCGCGCAAGCAGGACACGATAGATGTCGATGGCCTGCTGCGTGAAGCCCTGCTGCGCATACAGGGCGGCCATCGTTTCCGTGACGAACTCGGGAGCCGTCGGTGCAGCATCGGTCGGCAAGTCATCCAGGAACAGATCACCGTGGTCGCTCGCGACCGCGAGTTCCGGCGTGGGCAGCGCCGCCTCCGGCAGGGCCGTCGAGGCGGCTGGCGTGAGCCGCTCCTGGGCCGTCCGCCACGAGGCGAAACTGGCCAGTGCGCCAAATACCGGTCGCGACAGCAACTCGTCGACGGCAGCGTCGGCAACGATGGCGCTCGTGGCACTTGGCGTCGGGACAGCTGAAGAAACAGCCGCGTCCGCGACTGACGAGAGCGAGTCGAGCGCTGGCGCCACCACCGGCTCGACGATCTGGTCCAGATCGCTGAAAGTGAAGCCGGCGCCGGCGATGCCAGCAGAATCAAAGGCATCCGACGGAACCATGTCGGCGGGCAGCGCTTCCGCTGGGTCTTCGAATCCGGTTGCATCGAACGCGACGTCGTCCTCGACCGTCTCGCCCAACGTGGAGAGGTCGAACGTTTCGAGTGGCCGCAACACCGCCGGAGACACCGGCTCAGCCTGGCGGACGAGATCGGCGTCGAAGGTCGGCGTGGCATTGCTCCCGACGATCGCTCGCAGACCGGGGGGCGTAGGATCTGCCAAACCCGACAGGTCCGACGACGTCGTGAACACAATCTCGGGGCGCTGTTCCCCGTCCTGCGCGTACTCGCTGCCGGCCACCTCGACCAGATCCCCCTCGGCCAGACCAGACCCGCCGGCAGTGGGCGCCGACAAAGCGGACTCGGCTGCGATGGGTGCGTCGAGCGAGCGCATGATCTGCTCGACTTCTGCGTTGTCTGGATCGGCCTCGAGTACACGGGCATACCACCGTCCGGCTTCGACGGTCTCCTGGCGGCTCCGAGCGATGTCGCCGAGATGACGCAGCGCGATCAGATTTTCGTCATCGAGCGCAACGGAAGTCAAAAACACGTCGTGCGCGGCCTGCAGATCGCCCTTGGTGTAGTAGGCACGACCGAGCACGATGTGACCGCTCATGTGTCCGGGTTGCGCCGGCAGGTGTTCACGGCAGAGCGCAATCGCCCGATCCAGGTCCCCGGACAGGTGATACTCGTTCGCGAGCGGCACGAAGAAGCGCCGCGGGTTCTGCATGTACTTGGCTGTCAATTCCTGCAGCCGTGACCCTGGCGCCATCGCGTCCCCGGAAATTTTCTGCTCGTGCGCCCCCCTCCACCGACAGCGCGGGAGGCGCAAGATAGCCGAATCACAGGACGAGCGTCAAATGTCCCCAGCGCACGGAAGTCGTGCGATCACTTGAAGTACTCCCCCATGAAGCCCTAGCTTTCACGGCTGTTCTCTCCCGCAGTCCAGGCCGTTCCCTCGAGGAGTTTCGCTCAGTGCTGCAGACGTTCCGGTCGTTCGGTGTGTACATCTTCTGGGGGCTCGCCGTGTCGTTCATCGGCGGCTTCGTGTTCTACGAGTCGTCAGGCCTCTTCGGACGTGAGAGCGGTCCGACGATCGGCACGACCGTGGTGAAGGTCGACGGACAGGACGTCCCGTATGGTGCGTACCAGCGCGCCCTCGAGGCCGCCGTGCAGTCCGAGGAACAACAGCGCGGTCGCTCGCTCACGCTCGATGAGCGCGCAGAGGTCGAGAAGAAGACCTACGACGAGATCGTGACCGAGATCCTCCTCGAGCACGAGTACAAGAAGCGCGGCATCTCCGTGACGCAGGAGGAGATCGTCGAGTACGCGAAGTTCTCGCCGCCGCCGCAGTACGCGCAGCTCCCGGAATTGCAGACCAACGGTCAGTTCGACTTCGAGAAGTATCAGCGCTTCCTGCGGAATCCGCAGGCGCGCCAGCAGGGTGTCCTCGCGCAGCTCGAGGGCTATTACCGCAGCACCATCCCGAAGCAGAAGCTGTTCGAGCAGGTCGCGGCCGGTGCCTTCGTTTCCGATGCGCGCCTCTGGCAGATCTATCAGGATTCGCATGATTCGGCCCAGGTGTCGTACATCGCCTTGCGACCGAACGCCGTCGCGCCGGGTGAGATCACCGATGCGCAGGCCCGCACGTACTACGAAGCACGAAAGAGCGAGTTCGACCGACCGGCCCGTGCGGCGGTCTCCGTGCTCGCCATTCCGATGACCCTGTCCGCCGCCGACAGTGCCGCGACGCGCGACTCGATCGTGAAGCTGCGCACCCAGGTCATGGCCGCTGGCGATCAGAAAGCCACCTTCACGGACCTCGCCAGCCGAGTTTCCAATGACACCACCTCGGCAACACGGGGCGGTGATCTTGGCCAGACGACGGCCGATGGCTTCGTGCCGGAATTTGCCGCGGCGGCGAAGGCGCTGAAGGCCGGTGAGGTCTCGCAGCCCGTGAAGACAGACTTCGGGTGGCACCTGATCCGCCTCGACGCGAAGGCGGGCGACACGCTCAGTCTGCGCCATATCCTTCTCACTATCACGATGAACGATGCGGCAGCCGCTCGCGCCGGTGACCGTGCGGACTCGCTCTCGACACTGGCCTCCTCGGTCGACGAGGCGAAGAAGTTCGACGCAGCGGCGAAGACGCTCGGCCTCCCGGTCATGCGTGCCACCGCCGTCGAGGGGGAGCCGCTCACCATCGGCGGGCGATACGTGCCGAATGTCAGTGCCTGGGCGTTCAGTGGCTCAGCGAACGGCGAGAGCAGCGAGATGTTCGACGATGCCAGCGGCTACTACGTCGCGCGGCTCGACACGCTGTACGACGCCGGCCCTGCATCCTTCGACGAAGTGAAGGATGCCATCAAGGAGCGCCTCGCCCGCGAGAAGGTCATGGACGAGTTCATGACGATGGGCCGCAACATCACGCAGTCCGCTGCCCAGAAGGGGTTCGAGCAGGCTGCCGGCCTTCGTGCGCTCTCACTCGAAAAAACCCCGATGTTCGCTCGCACGATGCAGACCGAGGGCCTGGGCGGATTCAACGAGGCGATCGGTGCGGCGTTCTCGCTGCCGATCGGTGCGACCAGCCAGCCGATCCGCACCAGCGAGGGCGTGTTCGTGATCCGCGTCGACCAGCGCAAGCCATCGGACCGTGCCGAGTTCGAGAAGCAGAAGGAGGAACAGCGGGCGCAGGTGCTCCGAGGGATGCGCGAGCAGATGGTGCGCGACTATCTCGAGGAACTGCGCAAGAATGCGTCGATCGTCGACAGCCGGAAGAAGTTGAACGCGGCGTCGCGCCGACAGTCGGCCGCCTGATCCAATTCTGCTGACAGGCTGAATGCGAACGAGAGCGGGGCACTGGAAACTCTCCAGTGCCCCGCTCTCCACGCCGTCTACTGGCGCAAGCCAGGTCGCTACGAACCACGATCTCTAGATCAGACGCTTTGGTTCGGCTGTCGGATCATCGATACGTGGCGCCGGTTCGCCGGCTCGCGGGGTCTCGTTGCGGTACGAGCCATCGGCCACGGACTTCTCGACATCACTGACGTTGCGCTTGAACTGGTTGATGCCCTTGCCAAGAGCACCGGCAATTTCTGGAATGCGCTTGGCGCCGAAGAGCAGCAGAACCAGCACCAGCACAATCATCATTTCACCCATGCCCATTCCGAATGGCATTTGCAAGCTCCTAGAAAAGGGATCGAGCGATGAGATACGCGATCAGTACCCCGAGCAGACTCAGAAGAGACACGTCGAACGCGATGGGCCCCAATGCAAACTTGAGTATGACCAGGTCAATCTGCAACGGCCCAAGGCTTGGCGTGACGCCTGTGCTCAGAAACTCCTTGACGCTCCCCGCCGGAAGAAAGCGTCTCGAAAACTGCGTCAGGAAGCCCCCGACGATGAAACCGACCGCCAGAACGATGGCATGAAACGCGGGCCGGTGCCGGGATGACCCGCCGCGGGAGGCCATTACCACCGCCGATCCAACACGTATCCAACGAGCTCGAGCAGTGCAGAGCGCGCGGCAGTGTCCGGCAGGGCGAGCGCGATCTCCTCGGCCTCCTGCGCGAAGATCTCGCCTTTCCGTCGAGCGTATTCGATGCCGTCGGCCTCGACCACCAGCGCGATCACGCGACCGATGGCGGTCTCGCTCGGCTCGCTATTCTCGAAGAAGCGCTCCACCTCGCGACGAGCCGTGACCGGCATCCGGCGCAGTGCCGCGATGAGCGGCAGAGTGACCTTGCGCTCACGCAGGTCGGCGCCGGACGGCTTTCCGGTGATCTCCTGGCCCTCGACATAGTCGAGCAGGTCGTCGGCGACCTGAAATGCCATGCCGAGCCGTTCGCCAAAGCGAGCGAGCGCCTGGCGATGCGACGGAGCACCGCAGATCGCACCGACTTCGCAGGCCGCGCTCATCAGCGACGCCGTCTTGGCATGGTTCAGCTGGAAGTACTCCTCCTCGCTGAACTGCAGGCGATCGACGGCCGAGAGCTGCCAGAGTTCGCCCATCGTCATGGTCTTGGTCGCTTCGGCGATGACGCTGAGCGATTCCATGTCGCGCGTGTTGACGAGCTGGCGCACCGCCTGTGCGTACAGGTAGTCGCCCATCATCACCGACACCTGGTGGCTGAACACCGCGTTGACGGTCGGCATGCCACGCCGGAGCACGCTGTGATCGACGGAGTCGTCGTGCACGAGCGTAGCCAGGTGGATCAGTTCGACCACTGCGGCATGATCGATCGCCAACGTGCTGCGTGTCTCCTCGACGGCGTTCGCGAGAAGCACCAGCGAGGGGCGGAGCAGCTTGCCCCGCATGCCCTGAAGGTGGCGGTTCACTTCGCCGATGAGTGGGTTTTCGTCGGCGACGATATCCCACATGCGCGTCGATACGAGTTCGAGCTCCGCCCGGACCGGATACTGAATGCCGGCGAGCGGGTTGTCGAGCCCGGCCCTCGCGGGAACCGGTAGGCTCATCTAAGCAGGCTGCTGCAGGGTCTGAATACGGGCCGCGACATCTCGGAAGCGGATATCGACAGCGTACACCCTTTGATAATAGCGTAGCCCCTCTTCCCGTGCCCCAATCTGCTCACTTGCCCGGCCGAGGAGGTACAAGACGCCCCGCAACGTGTCGTCCCCCTGCGCCGCGGCCGGCTCGCCAAGGGCGCGCGTCAGCAGGGTCACCGCGACCGAAGGCTCACCCTTGTCGAGGAAACAGCCCCCGAGTGCCTCGATCGACTCGACCCGCTTCAGACGACTCCGTGCGGCGATCTGGAACTCTGCAATTGCGTCGTCGAGCAGACCCATTTCCCGGAAGGCGATGCCGAGATCGAAGTGACTGTCGGCGTCGTCGAGCGGGATGGTCCGTTCGATGCCGTCGCGAAATTCGGAGAGGATATGCTGGAAATCCGCCTCGTGATCACCACTCTGCTTCGGCTCACCGATGGTCATGCGCGAGGTGCTCGGCTCGTCTTCGCGGAGGATGTCGGCAAGGTTGACGTAGGTCGGCGTCGGGCGCTTGGGGCGGAATGGCTGCTCGACGACGGCGGGCACCGCAGGTGGCACCACCGACTCCACGCTCGGCAGCAGATCCTCGATGAAAGTCGCGCTCGGCGACGGCAGCGGCAGAAATCCGAACGCCGACTCCGCAGTCGGCCCCAGCGCCGAGATCGGCCCGTGGTCGAACAACAGGTCGTCCGGCTCGAATGCCGCAAGCCCATTCAGCGTACCGGTCGACCCGATCGAGGTCTCCAGGGTACCGAATGCCAGAGGAAGCTCCTCGCGCAGGTCAGCCGCCTCTCGTGTCGCCTGCCCATCGGTGAAGGAGAAGAGGTCGTCGAGCATCAGCATGTCCCCGTTGCCGGAGGGGACTTCCGGCACACCGACGCCCACTGGGTCGGAACCGACCGCGAGGAACTCGAGCGGGGCTGACCCGAAGGATGCCGAAGGCAAACCCATCGCATCGTCCATGTTTCCGAAGCGGTCGTGCCCTGCACCGGCTGGCACCTCCGGCTCATCGAAACTCGTCGCCTCGAAGCCATCGAGCGTCCCGCTGTCGGACAGTGCACTCAGGCCGCCGTCGGAGGGCGACGTCAGTTCGAGCCCCTCGAGGCTGGCGATCGGCGATGAAAGCGGACTGTTGCCGCCCGGCATTGGCGACGTCTCGAGCACACCAAAATCGTCGTCGCTGTCGATCAGGATCAGCGAGCGTTCGGAGCCTTTGCCTCGACGGGACTGTTCCGATTCCGGCACCCAGCTCTCATCGATCTCACGGGCAACCTGAGCCACCCCCTCAGCCTCATCGCCTCGTCCGGCAGCGGCGTGCAACCGATGCAGCACGGTCAGGTGCGGCAGTGCGTCCGGCCTGCGGCCCGCCCGCAGGAGCTGCTCGACGACGACGGAGCGTACATGCACGTCCTCTGGCGACAGCTCGGCAAATTCGCTGAGCGCCTGCAAGGCCTCACCATGCTGCCCAAGCTTCTCCAGCGCCTCAGCTACCGAGAGGTAGTGACGCTGCGCGTCGACCACCATTCCCTTCTCGGCGGAAAAGCGCGCCAGCCGTCGCAGCGTCGGCACATGGCCGGGGCGCTGACGGAGGATCTTGTTGCAGAGTGCAATCGCGTTGTTCAGGAATCCGCTGAGCGCGTACTCGTCGGCGCTGCGCTCGAAGAGCGCGATGGCGTCATCGATCTGACCCAGGCGAAGGTGGAGGTCGCCAACGCGATTGCGCAGGGCAACATCGACGTCGTGGGTTCCGCCGTGATCGGCGAGCAATTGCTGGTACAGCGCGAGCGCCTTCTCGGGCTGCTTCTTCAGCTCGAGAGCGGCGGCTTGCTGTTTGAGCACTGCCGGTGATGAGGACATGCGGACGCCAAGGGTGGGACAGGGTGGTGGACCTGCACAACCGAGAACGACCAAGCTAGAGCTACGTCACAGTTGGCTCAAGCGTTTCCGTCATCGATCGACTGCCGTGGCATCGCAACGCTGCAGTCGGCGGTGCGATCATTGATCCGGACGATCAGGCCATGACGTCCCGAATCCGGTCGAGCCGCAGCGGAGCCTGGGCCTCACCGCGGCAGGCGTAGTAGCATCGATTACAATCGATCGGCTTGTACTGCCGCCAGTCCTTCCAGTGAAAATCCACCGGAAAATCGGGGCAGCGGCGCACGCCGCCAGCCGGGTCGATGTGGATGGTGCTCATGCCACTCTCACAGGGCTCGGTCATCTCGCCTCGGGTGTAGCGCGGGAGCTGCTCGAGGTAATGATCCGAGTTCGTGATGACACCCCGACGCCGCTTCTTGTACGCCAGGAGTTCCGCGACCAGTTCCTCGATCTCGGCCTGCTGGCCGGAGGTCAGGAGATGCTCCTCGTTGCCATTCTTGAAATCGGTGTAGACACTGAAGTTGACGCCGCACCCGAGTTCCGCCGCTCGCGCCAGAATCGGGCGGATCTGGTCGAGATTGTCCTGCTTGATGACGGTGTTGAACCGGATGTTGTCGATCCCGCGCGCCCGCATCCCTTCGACACTGTCGAAGATTTTCTTCGTCAGTCCCGGAATGCCGCGTGCCTCATCGTGCCGGCCGTCGAGATAGTCGAGCGAGATGCTCAGCTGGTTGATCCCGGCGTCCTTCAGCGATTGGCCCCGCTCAGCCGTCAGCATGCCGCCATGCGTGATCAGCGTCATGTACTTCCAGCTGATGGCACGATCGACGCCGGCCACGAGATCCTCGAGATCGCGCCGCAGGAGCGGCTCGCCACCGGTGAAGCAGACGAGCATCGGGTTGAAGAAGCGCGCCGCATCGGCGTAGCTCTTCAGCTCGCGCTCCTTTTCCGAGGCGTCGGTTTTCCAGTAATCGCAGAATCCACAGCGCGCGTTGCAGCGCAGCGTGACCTCGAAGTGGACCAGCACCGGCATCCGGCGCACCCGCAACGAGACGTATTTCCGGAAGAATCCGGGAACGTGCCAGGGCTTGAACCGCGCAGAGAGCATCAGGGAGTATTGAGGCCAGCAGGACGTCGGAACGATTGCTGGTTGAAGTCGAACTTGAGGTCGGGCTGCGCCTTCAGCGCAATGAAGAACGAGAAGGCAAAGTTGCCGTTCGGAGCCTGCGTGAAATTGAAGATCGCACGCCAGTCATGCAGTTCCCGCTGCAGCGACACGGTCTGTGCCGCGAACTGGCTACGCTCCGCATCGTAGGTCGTGGACCATTGCGCAGCCCACTTCGGGGTGATGTTGAACGTGGTCTGGACCTGCAGCGACCGGATGGGCGGATTGATGATGATCGGCGAGCCGGCACCCACGAACAGCGAATTGTTGTCGACGCCTTCGAGGTTGCCATTCCGGTTGATGCATTCCGCCAGGATGAACGGGTTGACGTTTCCCTGCAGCAGCGCGGCGCACCGCTCCTCGACCGGCGGCAGCTGAATCAGGTTCGCCCCGATCGGCGGTCGCTGCCGCGTGGAGGAGTACGACAGATTCACCGACCAGCCCTGACCACTCTGGATCGCACCGAAACCAGGACGCACCTGATTGCCGTTGAGTCCGCGGTTCACGCCCTGCAGGCCACCATTCTGATCGTTCCGCATCTGCATCGAGTCGGTCGCAGTGAGGTTCGTCGGTGCCGCCTTGAACTCTCCATTTCCAAACAGTCTGGAGACCCAGCGCACCACGCCGGTGGTCCGGTCGAGCCGCAGCGACGTCCGCACCTCCTCGCGGAAGGGCTTGAAAACAGCGGTGTCGGAGATCGGATTACCCTGGAACAGCGAGTAGCGGGTGTTCAGATCGAAGCCGGGGAGAAAGTCCGAGCGTAGGCCGAGTCCCCATGAATTGGTCGTCAGGCCGGCAAACCTCGACACGCTGGACGGGTTGGCCGAGCGTTTCTTGATTTCCGCAAACTGCAGGAAGTTGTAGGAGAGTCCGTCGGTCTGGATGCTGAGCGCGCGCACCTTGCGGCCCGCCTCGGGCGCCGAATCGGAAGGTGCGCGCAGCTTCACCTCGATGTTCTGCGCGAGGCTGAGCGACAGCATGTTCTGCGGCAAGGCGCCATTGTAACCCTTGCTGAACTGGTTGATGGCACGCAGGTATTCCTCGCTCACATTGCCGCGCGGCGCGACCGACCACGCCAGCGAGGGCGAGAACGAATGACGGATGCGTGTCACCGGTCCGACACCAGGAAAGAAGCCGAACAGCGTCGGAGAGGCCGACAGGTTGATGCTCGGTCGCTTGGACTGCGCCACGAGACGGCCGCCCGACAATGTGGAACGCACCCAGAACGGACCCGGGTCGACGTTCGCGAACTGGATGCTTGGCGACAGGTTCCATTTGCCGCGGCTGAACGACGGTAACGAGAAGGTCGTGCGCCAGTCCACCCGCGTCTGCGTGAAGCCGTCGAAGAACCGGATCGACTGGATGGTGTCGCGCACGCCACCGCCACGGTCGATGATCTCCTCGATGGTCTTCTGTTGCGTGCCGGTATTGGCCTCGTCGGTGATGTCGAATGAGTTG
Source organism: Gemmatimonadales bacterium (assembly GCA_038249795.1). GTDB lineage: Bacteria > Gemmatimonadota > Gemmatimonadetes > Gemmatimonadales > Gemmatimonadaceae > JACMLX01. The sequence goes on from JBBSCZ010000024.1 coordinate 18,723, forward strand.
TCGAGGCGGAACCCGAACAGTTCGAGCGGCGTGTTGAACTGCAGTGTCGTGTTGCGATAGTTGAGCGGCGTGGTGTTGCTGTCCACGATGCCACTGGGCCTGGGGCTGTAGCGCCATGCCGATTGCCCGCCGGCCTGCTGGTTATCGCGACGAGTCTCGGAGGCCGTGATCGTCGGCGTCCAGGTCAGCCAGGTGCCGGCCGTGATCGGCGCCGAATTGATGTTCAGCGTCGGCAGCGTCCGGTCCACCTGGTCCCGGCCGGTGTATTGCGTCTGATTGGCGCCCAGTGCCAGCGTGAACGGGCCGACACCCGTGGTGTAGTTGGCGGACGAGCGAAAGGTCGCGAGCGCGGCGAACGGATTGAAGGCCGTCGCCCGCTGGACTTGCCTGTTCGACACGTAGTTGATCGACGTGTTGAAGCTGGTCTTCTTCGAGAATTGCTGCTGGTGATTCAGCTGCACGTTGGTGTTGGTGCTGCCGTCCGTCAGGCGCTGGAACGAGGCACCAGCCGTGCCGTTCAGGAACCGGCGCAGCCAGTTGTAGCGCCACTGCAGGTTGTAGCGGGTGAACCCGAAGTCATTCGGGTTTCGTGGATCGATGTTGGCACCGGAGCGCCAGTCCACCCACCCCTGCACATCCTGATAGTCGTCGATGTTGTAGTAGTAGCCGAGGTTCTCGATCGTGCGCCGGTAGAGCGGTCCGTTGCGCACGATCTCGGCCACGCCGAGTCGCGGATTCAGCATGCCGCTGCGACGCCCTGAGCGCATGTCCTGAAAATAGAACGGGAGCCAGAGTATCGGTACGTCGTAGATGCGCAGCACCCCCGGACGTCCGACCGCGAGCTTCCCCTTCACCAGCTTCAGCTCGCGGGAGCTGAAGCTGTAGTGCGGCAGCGAGTCGTCGCAGGTGGTGATGGTGGCGCTCCGGCCGAAAAACGCCGCTTCGAGCCCAAGGC
>JBBSCZ010000025.1:0-19505 GCA_038249795.1 Gemmatimonadales bacterium
CGTGCCGCGCGTGCATCGGCGTCAGTCGCGTGTGGGTAAGCGGCGAACAGCGCTGGCGGCAACGCGCCGAATCGCGCGGTGATATCGGCGTCGAACGTCGCTGCGCGTACCTGTGATACGTCCACCAGCGATCGCGCTTCCTCGGCGTTCGACCCGATCAATACCGGCACGTCCAGCTGCTCACCCTGGACGTAGGCGTCATAAGGTGAACGAGGCAGCACATACGGTTCGAGGACAGGATGTGCAACCTGCATCGCGTGTCCGCCAAGCAGTCGCGCGGCGGGCAGAGCGCGCAACGAGTCGAGCGATGGCGCACCAACCGACGCGGCATAGGCGACACCCTGCGTCTCCGCATCACGCTGCCGGTACTGCGGCGCGAGCTGTGTCGGCTCGAAGACACCACCGCTCTGTCCGATCGCACCACGAAACAGGCCCGTTGCGAGGGGTGACGATAGCAGCATCGACACTGACATCGAACCCGCCGACTGCCCCGCGATGGTCACGCGCGACGAATCACCGTCGAAAGCCGAGATGTTTCGCTGTACCCATCGAAGTGCGGCGATCTGATCGAGCAGCGCGTAGTTTCCGCACGACCCATGCACCGACTCCGCTGTCAGCGCCGGATGACAGAGATAGCCGAATGGCCCGAGCCGATAGGCAATCGTGACCACGACGATGCCCTGCCTTGCGAGCTGATCACCCCAGTACAGTGGCATCGCTGCGGAGCCGTTCGTGTACCCTCCACCATGAATCCAGACCATCACGGCTCGGCGATGCGTCGCCGTCGCAGCCGGTGTCCAGATGTTCAGGTAGAGACAGTCTTCGCTGACTGGCGGTGGCACTTCACCTGGCATCGACACACCAGTCTGCATGCAGGCCGGTGCAAAATCCGCGACGCTTCGAACACCCCGCCATCGTACGGGTTCGTGCGGCGCCGAGAAACGGCGCGCGCCAATCGGTGGTGCTGCGTACGGAATCGCCTTGTACGTCACGACGCCGCGCGCGACTGCGCCAGCGAGCGCGCCGCTCGAGGTCATCACGGTATGCATTTGCGCCGCCGCAGTCTGCGAACCGAGTGCGGCCATGGTCAGTGCCGCAGCCACCAATATTCGCGTCCCCATCCGTCCTCACACCGAAAAACGTGATCGGCCAGCCGCATCAGCCTCGCTTTGGCCGTGCAGACGTACGACAGCGGTACGGTGTGGGGAAGTGCGCGGTTTCGACGGTCCATCAAGGGGTCAGAGTCCATGTCCCTAAAATGAGTCAAGGACTCTGACCCCTTGATGGGTCAAGGACTCTGACCCCTTGATCGACCGAGTCCTTGTCCTCAAAATGGGTCAAGGACTCTGACCCCTTGATCTGGACCCCTTGATCTGACCCCTTGATCGACCGATCACCCGCCATACCGACATCACGAGCGAGCTCGGCGCTGATCAAGCCGCTTGTGACACAACCGCGCACGAACTACCCTCTCGCTGCCTCGACACGCGCACTCTCCGAGTCTCGCGACGTCGCGAGGTGTTCTCCTGATCCGCACGGAGATTCGCAATGCCACCGAAGTATTCTGCGCCCGGCGTGTACGTCGAAGAGATGTCCAGCGGCGTCCGTACCATCACCGGCGTGCCGACGTCGATCACCGCGTTCGTCGGCGCGGCGCTTCGCGGCCCGGTCGACCTCGCCGTGCGCGTGCAGGGGTTTGCCGAGTTCCATCGAACGTTCGGCGGGTTGGCGCGGTCCTGCCCGATGAGCTATGCGGTCAACCAGTTCTTTCAGAATGGTGGTGCCGATGCGTTGATCGTTCGCGTGGTGGAGCGTACCGCCGCTGCCGCGACCGGCGCTGCGGATACGCTCGAGCTCAGCGCCTCCAGTCCGGGCGTGTGGGGAGACGAGCTCCGCGTGCGGGTGGACCACGACACGCGCCCGATGGTCGGCATGGAAGAATTGTTCAACCTCACCATTCGCGACGCAGAAACGCTCGTCACCGAACGCTATCTCGACGTGTCCGTCGTGCCCGGTCATTCACGCCATATCGAGACGGTGCTCACGCGGAAATCAGCGCTGGTTCGATTCGTCAGTGCCGCCGCGACGCGGCCCGGCGTGACGAGCGATCCAACGATGCCTGGTACCGATCCGATGACGGTCACGCCGGGCTCCATCAGCTTCACCGCAAACGGCAACGACGGCGCGACGATCGACGACTCGGAGATCTCGGATCCATCGCTCGAGCTCTCGCAGCGCGGACTGTGGGCGCTCGAGCGCGAGTCGATCGTCAACCTGCTGGTGATTCCTCCCTTCACATTGAACGACGACGGCGATATCGGGGCGCAGACGCGCGCCGCGGCCGCCGCGTACTGCAAGAAGCGTCGAGCCTTCTATATCGCGGATCCGCTCGCGGTGTGGGATGCGCCGTCTGATCTCTACACTGGCGCCAACAGCATCGACCTCGGCCTCTGGGGCCTGTCGCCAACCGAGAACGCAGCCCTCTACTTCCCGCGCCTGATCGCTCCCGATCCGCTGCAGGACGGCAACCCTGCAGAGTTCGCGCCCGGCGGCGCCGTCGCGGGCATCTATTCGCGAACCGACAGAGAGCGCGGCGTGTGGAAATCGCCGGCTGGCCGCAACGCCACACTGCTCGGTGTGTCCGGACTCGCCATGACGCTCACCGACGTCGACAACGGCCAACTCAACCGGCGCGGCGTGAACAGCTTGCGTGCGTTTCCGGCCACCGGGCGCGTGGTGTGGGGCGCACGGACTCTCCGCGGCGTGGATTCGCTCGCCTCCAAGTGGAAGTACGTCGCGGTGCGGCGCCTCGCGCTCTGCATCGAGGAGAGCGTGATCCGCGGCACGCAGTGGGTGGTGTTCGAGCCCAACGACGAACCGCTCTGGGCGCAGCTCCGGCTCACCATCGGCGCCTTCATGCAGACGCTGTTTCGGCAGGGCGCCTTTCAGGGCACATCACCCCGTGATGCATACTTCGTGCGGTGTGACCGTCAGACCACGACTCCGGCGGACACTGCTGCGGGCGTCGTCAACATCATGGTCGGGTTCGCGACACTCAAGCCGGCGGAATTTCTGGTCATCGAGATTCAGCAGAGGGCCGTACCCGTCGTCGTTTGAAGCGGTGGGTCATGGCACACGCAGCCACGAGCCGTTCACGCGGCTCGCAGTGCAGTCGCTTCGCTGAGGCGGCCGAAGGATCACGTTCGAGCCGTTCTGGCCGATCACGAGCCCGCTGTCGGACTCGAGGCATTCGTGCATTGGCTGAATTGAATTCGCGAACGCTCGCGGACACGCGACACGTTCGCTTGCCAGTGTCACTCCGCTGGCGCGTGGGCGTGTGAGCGGTGACGACAGCTCATTGCACCCTGCTCTCGTCGCACTGATACTTCCGACATGATCAATACCAATCGCAGCACCGATCGCAGCACCCGTTTCGTCCTGGGCTGCATCCTGGCTCTGTTCGCGACAGGATCGTTGCTCCCGCGTGCGTCGCACTCTCAGCCATCTGCCCCGCGCGCGCGCGCCTTCCCATCAGACTCGGCGGTGCTCGCGATCATCCGGCAGCGCGTCGAGGAAAAGCGGAGCGCCGGCATCGTCGTCGGGATGATCGACGCGGCGGGACGGACGCGGATCGTCGCATTCGGGGATCCCGGGCCCGGACGGCCGCCGCTCGATGGCAACACCATCTTCGAAATCGGTTCGATCTCCAAGGTCTTTACCGCGACGGTCCTCGCGCAGATGGTCCTCGAGCAGAAGGTCTCGCTCGACGATCCCGTCGGGAAATTCCTGCCATCCTCCGTGCGCGTCCCCACCCGCAACGGCAAGGTGATCACGCTCGGCACGCTCTCGGTGCAGAACTCGGGCCTGCCGCGGATGCCCGACAACTTCCGTCCGAAGGATCCGGCGAATCCATACGCGGACTACAGTATCCAGCAGATGTATGACTTCGTCACGGGCTACGAATTGCCCCGGGATCCAGGGGCACGCTTCGAGTACTCCAACCTCGGAGTCGGGCTGCTGGGGCATGCGCTCGCACTGGCAGCCGGCACGTCATACGAAGAGCTCGCGCGCGCGCGCATCTGGACACCGCTCGGCATGACGCGCACGGCAATCACGCTGTCGCCGTGGATGCGCCAGCACCTTGCCCTCGGCCACGACGATGGTGGTGCGGTGGTGCCGCTCTGGGACCTGCCGACGTTCGCGGGGGCTGGCGCGATCCGTTCCAACGCGGTGGACATGCTGAAGTTCATCGACGCCAACCTGCATCCCGAACGCGGCGCGATGGGGAAGGCGATGGCATTCGCGCATGAGGAGCGCGCGCCGGTCGGTAGTGCGGCCGCTGGCATTGGACTCAACTGGATGATCCGCCACGCCGGTGGCGACACGATCGTCTGGCATAACGGCGGCACCGGTGGCTACCGGTCCTTCGCGGGCTTCATCCGCGCGCGAAAGATCGGCGTGGTGGTGCTGACGAACAGCGGCAACGCCGGGGCTGACGACATCGGAATGCACCTGCTGGATCCGGGGATCGCGCTCGCGCCCAAGCCGGCGACGCGAAAGCAACGCGCTGCGATCATAGTGCCGGCAAGTGTGCTCGAACGCTACGTCGGCACGTACCAGTTGGCCCCGGCATTCGCGATCGAGATTACCGTCAGGGAGGGCGCGCTCTTCCTGCAGGCGACGGGGCAGGGGATGGTGCGACTCTGGCCAGAAGCGGAGACCGAATTCTTTCTCGAGGAGGTCGATGCGCAGGTCTCGTTCGTCCGTGACGCGAAGGGAGCGGTGACCAGCCTCGTGCTGCATCAGAATGGACAGGACGTTCCGGGGCTGAAGGTGAAATGAAGTGGCTCGCGGCGGCTGGCCCTATCGCCGTGTTCGTGGCACTCCTCGTGTGGGCTCGTCGCGCGCTGCGCAGCAGGACGTTTGGCGGGCTGCTCGCAAACTTCTGCCGTCGCATGGCACGTCTGCGGGCAGTGCGGCGCCTCCGCGCGCGTTACCCGCGTCTGTGGGCCTTCCTTTCGCGCCGAGTGACACCGGCTGGCCTCTTCGGGCTGCACCTCACGATTGGACTGGCCGTCAGCGTGCTCGCACTTGGTGCCTTTATCAAGATTGCCGATGACGTGCTCGAGCGCGACGACTTCGCGCGCGTCGATGGCATCGTCACTGACATCGTGGCCTCACACCTGACGCCGACCGAAGTGAAGGCATGCCAGGTCGCGAGCGCGATCGGGGCGCCCATCACCATCGTCGTGCTCGGTGCCGTGGTGGCCCTGGTGCTCATCACCCGACGCCGCCGGTGGCTGGCCGGTGCATGGGTGGCGACGCTCGCCGGAGGTGGCATTCTGAACTACCTGCTGAAGGCCGCGTTTCACCGCACACGACCGCTCGGGGCGGGGGCTTTTCTGCACTATGACTCGTGGAGCTTTCCGAGTGGTCACACCATGGGCGCGACCGTTGGCTACGGGATGCTCGCATTTCTCTTGCTTCTGCGCGCGCGCGAGCGCGGGTGGAGTGAGGCGAAGCGAACGGCGCTCGTTGGCGCCGCGGCGCTCGTGGTCGCGCTGATTGGCGCCTCGCGCATCTGCCTCGGTGTGCACTACACGACCGACGTGATCGGCGCGCTGGCCGCCGGGGCGATGTGGCTGGCTGTCTGCATCTCGGGCCTGGAGGAATTGCGCCGCTGGGAAGTGGTCTCGGCGCCCGAGACGGTGTCTGATACCGCGACGTGATTTCGCGTACTGATCCGAGTGGCGCAGCGTGTGCTTCCCGCCGACGGCAGGTGAAGCGGAAGGCGCGATACTCCTGTGGCGGTCGCGCCTTCGGTGTTCAGTGCTCCCAATGCTCAGCACGTTTCAAACGTCTGCTCGTCGTTTGCGAATTCATCAGCATGCCGCACGCCGGAGGATCGCCTCGCGCTCACGTCAGGGAAACCGGAAGCAACGGTAGGGAGTCACACCACTGAGATTCTCGTGACGACAGGTTAGCTATACACCACTATGACAACATCTCCTGCGCAGTCTGATGGTGCGTTCATCAAGTGGTTCGCCGACACCGGCATCGATGACATTCCGCTGGTCGGCGGCAAGAACGCCTCCCTTGGGGAAATGGTGCGGGAGCTGTCCGCCAAGGGAGTGAAAGTCCCCGATGGATTCTCGGTGACCGCGCAGGGCTTCCGTCATTTCATTCGGACGGCGCAGCTCGATGACGTCATCAAGACCACGCTAGCCGATCTCGACACGCACGACATGGCGAATCTCAGTGCACGCGGCAACACCGTGCGACAGGCGATTCGTGACGCGGCGTTGCCGACAGATTTACAGGAGCAGATTGCCGCCGCGTACCTACGATTGCAGGGCGATTCGCGCACGCCGCTCGATGTTGCCGTGCGCTCGTCGGCAACGGCTGAAGACCTTCCCGATGCCAGCTTTGCCGGGCAACAGGAGACGTACCTGAACGTGCAGGGCGTCCCTGCGCTGCTGGACACCTGCAAGCGCTGCTTCGCATCGCTGTTCACCGATCGCGCGATGAGCTATCGTGTGGACCACGGCTACGACCAGCTGTCGGTGGCGCTCAGTATCGGCGTGCAGCGCATGGTGCGATCCGATCTCGCCGGCGCCGGCGTGCTGTTCACGATCGACACCGAAACCGGCTTCCGCGATGCGATACTGATCAACGCCGCCTACGGCCTGGGCGAGTATGTGGTACAGGGCTCCGTCACACCCGACGAATACACCGTGTTCAAGCCGACGCTGCTGACTGGGCATCGACCGATTCTGCAGAAGACGGTGGGGGCAAAGGAGTTCAAGCTGGTCTATGACACCGGCGGCTCGAAGATGGTGAAGAACATGCCCGTGTCACCGGCCGATCGCGCCAAATTCGTGCTGACCGATGACGAAGTGCTGCAGTTGGCGCGTTGGGGCTGCGTGATCGAATCCCACTACACCGCCAAGCGCGGTCAACCGACCCCGATGGACATCGAGTGGGCGAAGGACGGGCTCACTGGCGAACTGTTCATCGTGCAGGCGCGACCGGAGACAGTGCAATCGCGCAAGGACCGCACGTTCATCGAAACGTACGCGTTGGGCCATCGCAGCACTGTGCTGGCGCAGGGACGGAGCGTTGGCGAGAAGATCGCGTCGGGCCGGGTGCGGGTGATCAAGAGTGCGCAATTCATCGACCAGTTCCAGGCAGGCGAAGTGCTCGTCACCGACAACACCGATCCCGACTGGCAGCCGATCATGAAACAGGCGGCCGCGATCATCACGAATCGCGGCGGGCGCACCTGCCATGCAGCGATCGTGAGCCGCGAGATTGGCGTGCCGGCCATCGTAGGTACGGAGCACGGCACCGACGTGCTCGAGGATGGACAGATGGTGACGGTGAGCTGTGCCGAGGGCGACACCGGCTTCGTGTACGATGGAGAACTGCCGTTCGAAGTCGTACGCACCAATGTCGAAGAACTCGGCGAGCGTCGTACGAAGGTCATGATGAATCTCGCCAACCCCGAAGAGGCGTTTTCACTCTCTTCCATTCCAAATGACGGCGTGGGTCTCGCGCGGATGGAGTTCATCATCTCGAACTACATCAAGATCCATCCGATGGCGCTGATCGACTATGAGACGCTGGCTGATGACTCCGCGAAAGCGGAGATCGCCCGCCTGACGGTCGGCTTCGACGACAAGCCGCAGTATTTCGTGGACAAGCTCGCGCAAGGCATCGCGATGATCGCGGGGGCGTTCTACCCGAAGGACGTCATTCTGCGCATGAGCGATTTCAAGACCAACGAGTACGCCAACCTGGTTGGTGGCCGCGCCTACGAGCCGGAGGAGGAGAATCCGATGCTCGGATTCCGCGGCGCCAGCCGGTACTATCATCCGCGCTACCAGGCGGGGTTCGCGCTCGAGTGCCGCGCGGTCAAGAAAGTGCGCGAGGACATGGGTTTGACCAACCTGAAGGTCATGATTCCGTTCTGCCGCACGGTGGAGGAAGGGCGGCACGTCCAGGCAGAGATGGCCAGGCACGGACTCCGTCGTGGCGAAGGCGGTCTGCAACTATACGTGATGTGCGAGATCCCCAGCAACGTGATCCTCGCCGATGAATTCGCGGACCTCTTTGACGGCTTCAGCATCGGGTCCAACGATCTCACGCAACTCATCCTCGGCGTGGACCGCGACAGCGCGATCGTGGCACCGATCTTCGATGAACGCAATCCGGCAGTCAAGAAGATGATTGCCGACGTCATTGCGACCTGTCGTGCACGGGGGCGCAGCATCGGCATTTGCGGGCAGGCGCCGAGCGACTATCCGGAGTTCGCCCAATTCCTGGTGGAGCAGGGGATCACCAGCATTTCACTGACTCCGGACACCGTGATGAAGACGACCAAGGCGATCATCGAGACTGAGCAGCGGCTGATGAAGCGGTCGAGCTGATGGCGCCGTCCCTGCCCAGCGGTCGGCACCCGGTGCGCGGCAGGTGGCAGTCGTGTGTCGCGATGCGCTGGTCACTGCCGCTGCATGACCAGCGTGCCTTCGGCATCCCTCGCATGGCGTCGCACGGAGACGGCGCGTGGCACATCACCGAAGTTCGGGAAGCAGTCGCCGGTTAGTCGATCCCGGCTGTCGGCGTAGAGAATCCTCGCAATTCCGCCGATAATGCTGGATCCCGCCCGTCCCACTTCACCCGCAGCGACGAAACATGAGTGAGATCCCACACCCTGACGCTTGCGGCTGCGGCGCGCATCATGAAGTATGCAGCAGTGCCTCACGCCGAAAGCTGCTGTGGTCGCTGGGCGCACTCGGCGCAGGCCTGGCAGTGGGGCCGGCTGTGGCCATAAGCGCGTCGAGCGGCCGGCGCGATGCACTGGTGCAGGCCCGTGCGGTGCGAAACGGGAAAGCGCGGAAGTTCACCATCCTGCACACCAGCGACATCCATGCGCAGCTGCACACGCACGACGAATTCTTCTACGAGAACAAGCAGGCGGTGTACAAGAAGCGTGGCGGCTTCGGTGTGCTCAAGACGATGATCGACACGTTGCGCGCCGAGGATCCCGAGAATACGCTGGTGATCGATGGGGGCGATTGCTTCCAGGGCGGCGGCGTGGCCGCCATGAGTGAAGGGCGCGCCATCGTGCCGCTGATGAACCGCATCGGCTACGACCTGATCCTGCCTGGCAACTGGGAAGTGGCGTACGGCAAGGAGAACATGCTCAAGGACCTCGGTGCCTATCGTGCGGCCAAGGTCTGCGCCAACATGTACCACGAGCAACAGGCAGCGTACTGCGGCGCCAGAATGGATCCCAACGCCGATCTCGTTGGCGACATGATCTTCCAACCCTACTGGACGCGGAACATCGCCGGCATCAAGATCGGGTTCATCGGCTACAACGATCCCCTCACGCCCAGGCGGCAGAACCCCGCCTACAGCTGCGGCATCAGGTTCGCCAAGCCGGAAGTCAACGTTGCGAAGTACATCCGCATCCTGCGCGACTACGAGCAGTGTGCGATGGTGTTCCTCGTCACCCACATGGGTCTCGCACAACAGGTCGATCTCGCGAATAAACCTGAAGTCGAAGGCGCGGATCTGATTCTCGGTGCCGACACGCACGAGCGCGTCCGGACGCCGATCGCAGGCAAGTACAGCAGCGTGACGGAACCCGGCGCGTTTGGCTCATTCATTGCACGCCTCGATATCGTCGTGGAGGGTGGCCAGGTGAAAGACCGCCACTACCAGCTGCTGGATGTCGATCCGGAGAAGTACCCGGCAGACAAAGGCATGCTCGAACTCGTCGATGAAGTGAGCGCGCCATTCACAGCGCAACTCGGCAAAGTGGTGGGCAGCACCAGAAGAACCCTGGTGCGCTACTACGTGATCGAGAATCCCATGGACAACCTGATCACCGATGCCATGATGTGGAAGTTGAAGCCCGACGTGGCCATCAGCAACGGCTTCCGCTTCGGTCCACCGATCACAGCCGACGGCCAAACGCCTACGCCGATCACCAACGACCACATCTGGAGCATGATTCCAGTGGATAGCGAGGCCAGGTACGGCGAGGCTACGGGTCAGCAAGTGTGGGACTGGCTGGAGCAGGAGTTGCACAACGTCTTCGCGAAGGACCCTGCCCAACGCTTCGGCGGCTGGGTGGTGCGCTTCAAGGGGATGACGGCCAACTTCACCATGCACGCCGAGAAGGGCAGGCGCGTGAACTGGATCCGCATCGGCCCCGTGCCCGTCGATCTTTCGCGCATCTACCTGATTGCAGCCTGTGAACGCGAAGGCGATCCGGATGACACGTTGTGCCGCATGGAGAAGGTGCAAAACCCGCGGCGTGCGAACGCCACGATGCACGACATCCTGCGCGAGTACTTCACACAGCACTCGCCGGTGGCACCCGCGGTGGAGGGTCGCATCACGGCCACCGATGCGCCGCAGGACCTGCTGAGCCAGTTGGACGGGTACGGTTACGAGTTCCGCTGAGCCGGGTGACCCTGCGACGTCGCCCGGTTCATCGGCGCCCCGGAAGGCGGTTTCAGCAGCATGCCCGGCTGGAGCGGACCCGTGGTAAAGGCAGTCCGCATGGCGGCACGCGTCACCTGTCCACCCGACTCGCGTCACGAGGACATCAGCTGCGATCAGCAGATGTCCGCAGTCTAGAAATGAACCGGGAAGGGAGCCGAGCGACTGTCGTGAACTCACTCGGTTCCCTGCCGCGCCTTGTCATCGAAGCTCGTCCCGGCATCTGAGGCAACGCCAGCTCAGCGGCACCGATTGAACGCGGGCAGGTGCCCCTCCAACGAGGCTCGGCGATTGTTCGTGAAGACCGTCCGCACATCAGCGGGAAGTTCGAGTGCCAGCAGCTCGTCGTAGAGCGTGATGTTCGCGACTTCGGCCTCCGCCGCCAGCGCGCACGCCTCGGCAACCGAGGCGAACCGCGGCACGTTGTCGACATTCCATTCGCTGGCTGGCACCGCGATGCCCCGACTCCTCAGAATTCCGCGCAGCGAGGCCGCGTGACGCTGTTCGGCCGTGATGATGTTGGCGAAGGGGAGGACGGTGCCGAAATCGACCATCACGCGTCGATACGTCTGTTCCGCGTGGTACTCGTCCTGCAGTGCGGCTGTGACCGCGGCGGCGACCGCAGGACGCAGTGTCTCAGCGGCGGGATCGAGCACACCAGTGTCGCTGCTGCAGGCGGAAGCGACCGGCAGGATCACTGCGAGCGCGAGGCGACGGATGAACACGGTGGGGCTCCGGGTACAAGAAAAAGCTATATAGGCAATCGGTCATACACTGGTTTAGTGTGATTGTTGCGGCGATGATAGGGTCCAGGGCCGGCGACCCGGACTGGAGTCGAACCGGTTGATGTCCGACGATGGCCTGCGGAGCCATCCCCATTTTGACCATGGCACGACATGCACAACCGGCCGTACACCTCTTCGCCCCTGCCGACATCGGCCTTGCGGTTCGGACCTTCGAATGTGGGCGCTCCCTGGCCATAAATTTCTTTGGGCATGTCTTTCGACAGCCAGTCCCTGTAGCCAATCGTTGCCTTCATCTTCCTGCTATCGACAGGAAGAACCTTGCCATTCATGCTCCGCGTAAAACGACCGTTGATCCGCTCCTCGAGCCCCTGCATCTGGTCGGCGCGGCCTCGGTACTGCGGGTATCTCTGGCTGACCCCAATGAAGGGGAGTCCGAACTGCTTGGTGCCGTTGTCCAGGTGGCAGCTCGTGCAGTTCAGGGTATTCCCGGAAAAACGCATCTTCTCATTCTTCACATCACGGCCGAGCTGCGCATACGTATCGGTCAAGAGCAGCGCGCCGTAGCGGATGAGATCACCATTCTCCCCCTTGGGAATATCCTTCATCAGCGGTACCACCCAAGCGGCAGCAGATGCTCGCCGACGGTCGCAGGGTCCGGCACCTGGTGCAGCAACCGGTCGTGTTTGCATTGGCGAGGTGACGTCGGCGCGTCCACGAGTGCTTGCGCGTTCATCCGCGCAAAGGTGGCGGAGCACAGCGCGCGCGCGTCGTGCAGTGCCGACTGCGCATCGGACGCGAGCACCGGAATATGCCGGTGTCGCGTGACGATGGCGGCTAGGTGGCAGGTACCCGCGGAGGGTGTCTTGCGACTCTGACCCCTTGATCGGTCAAGGACTCTGCCCCCTTGATCGACCCCTTGATCGGACCCCAGCTTGCCGTTCTCTCTCGCACGGAGACGGGTTCGCGAGGTCAGGTTCCCGTCAGGATGCCTGTAGTAGGCTCCGGTCACGCTATTCTCGCCACACCTGTGCATGACAACGACTCCTAAATTCCTGAAACCGATGCCTGCTTTCTCTTCCCTGTGCGAAGCGACGGGAGTGCGCCTGACGTCGACTGTGCGCACGACCGGACTGCCGCTCGTCACGATGCTTGCCGTGATGCTCGTCGGTTCCTGTGACCTTGCGGCGCAGCAGCCCACCCAGCCCGACACGATCGTCCCGCCCTTCGCGCGCGCACGGCGCCTCTCGGCGCAGGATGTGGCGAAGAAGAAGGAGGGGACGTTCTTTACCGGGTTGCCCGACCTGAGCTCCGACCCAGTCGCCGGTCAGGGCATCGGTGTGCGCGGCGCGATGTTCTTCAATGGCCGCCGCTCCGATCCGTTGTTCGCCTACACGCCGTATCGCGCACGCCTGTCGGTGGCCGCGTTCGCCACCACGGTGGAGGCACGCGAGTTCGCGGCCAAGCTCGATGTGCCGTATGCACTCGGACTGCCCTGGCGCATCAAGATCGATCTCAAGGTCGGCGACAATCCCGCGAACCTGTATTTCGGGAGTACGGAAGCGACCCTCGGGCCGCTCACACTTCCCTCCGGCGGCGCGACGTTCGACAGCTACAAGGCGTTCGATGTGGCGCGCAAGACGCTGCGCGCAGGAGGTGCGACCGAAGCGGCACGCGTGACCGATGCGCTCTCCAATCGCTTCGGTGAACAGGAGCTGATGCTGAACGTCAAGGCCGACTACGCATTGGGGGGCGGACGCTGGCGTGTGCTCGGTGGGTACGAGATTCAGCGGTTGCGTTACCGCACGTTCGCCGGGCGGTCGGCCGATGCCGTCGACCCGATCAGCGGCGCCGACACGAAGGCCCCGAATGGGATCTCGCTGCTCGAGCGCGACGCACGGCAGGGCCTCGTCTCAGGGCTGGCTGGCGGCCGGGTGTCCATTCTGCAGCAGGCGCTTCTCTACGACACGCGGGACTTCGAGCCCGATCCCACCAGGGGCGTCTACTTCGAGGTGGGTAACGAGTTCTCCGACCCGGCGATCGGCTCCGAATTCACCTTCGACAAGCTGTTCATCCAGGCGAAGGGCTTCCGTAAGCTTCCGGTCGGTCCACGAACCGTGCTGGCCGGGCGGGTGGGGGTTGGCAACATTTTTGGTGCCAACGCGCCGTTCTTCGAATTTCAGGACCAGTGGAGCCCGGATGGCAGCGTGAACGCGCTGGGCGGGGCCCGCTCGCTCCGAGGCTACCGGGCCAACCGCTTTCTGGCGCGGTCGCTCTGGTTTGCGAACGCCGAGCTTCGGACGCGTCTTGGCGAGAAGAATATCATGGGTCAGCGGTTCGCTCTCAGCGTGGCGCCGTTCGTCGATGTGGGCACCGTGCGCGATCGGTGGCAAGATCTCGACTTCAGTCGCCTGCGCTGGTCGCAGGGAATCGGCGCGCGCCTGGCGTGGAACCAGAGCACGATCATCTCGCTGGATGTTGGACGCTCACGCGAGGACCGGCTGCTGTATTTCGGTATCGGGCAGGCATTCTGATCGCATGTCGGATCACCGCCGTGAGACGCCGAGCCACCGCCTGAAGTAGACTCTCTTGCGGTCCACCACGGCGGCCAGCCGCTCCTGCCCGACGTCTCCCTCACTGACTCCGTATCAGACTCGATGCGGCTCCTGATCGCGGAAGACGATCCCTACTTGCGCGATGTGCTCGTACGGGGCCTGCGCGATCTGGCCTATGCGGTCGATGCCACCGGCAACGGTGCGGAGGCGCTGACAATGGCCGTCGCGCACGACTTCGACGTGCTGGTGCTCGACATCCTGCTGCCGGAGAAGGATGGGCTGACGATCTGCCGCGAGCTGCGCGCGCGCGGTGTGATGGTCCCGATTCTGCTGCTCACCTCATGCGACGCGGTGGACGACCGGATCGGCGGACTCGATGCCGGCGCGGACAACTATCTGACCAAGCCGTTTGCCTTCGGCGAACTGAGCGCGCGGTTGCGCGCCCTGCTTCGTCGGCCGGTGGGGGTATTGCCGTCGGTGCTTGCGGTCGGTGACCTCGAGATCGATCTGCAGCGGCTGGAGGCGCGTCGTGGTGGGGAGCACAGCGTCCGCCTCGCTCGGATGCCGGATGAGCCACGCGCCGCTGCCTCGCTCGATTCGCGGACGGCTGACGGCGTGGTACGCCCTTGCACTCGCCGGTGGGTTGCTGCTGTTCGCATTCGCGTCGCTGGCCGTGCTCGTGGTGGAACTGGAGCGCCGGAACGACCAGTTCCTCGTGGATGCGCGGCGTGCCTTCCTCGTCGAGCTGGATGTCGAGCTCGGGGAGATGCCAACGACGACCGAGGCCATCGCGCGCGCACTGGGCGAAGTGCATTTCGAGGGAACACGCTTCCTCGTCCTCGCCGGGCCCGCTGGTGCGGTGCAGGCCACGTCAGCGGACGGACGCATCGCGCCTGGCGGCGAGGCCCACCCTGACGTTGCGCGCGTCGTCTTCGACTGATCGTGATCGCACTGTTGCGCGGACTCTGCGCGGTGACCACTACGCCGTGGCCGCGCTTCGCGAGCGGCAGGGCATTCACGACACAGTGCAGGAAGTCCGACGCGCGTATCTGCTGGTGACACCGTTCAACCTGCTGCTGGCCATCGCGGTCGGGTACTGGCTCGCCCGTCGTGCACTGCTGCCCGTGACCACGATGAGCCGTCAGGCGCGGCGGATCGGCGTGGCGTCACTGCACGAGCGCCTGCCGGTGCAGAACCCGCACGACGAACTCGGCGCGCTGGCTGGCGTGATGAACGAACTGCTGGCGAGGCTGGATGGCGGCATTGCGCAGCAGCGACGGTTCGTCGCGGATGCGTCGCACGAGTTGCGCACGCCAGTTGCCATCCTGCGGGCGGAGGCGGAGGTGACGCTCTCGCAGCCATCGCGTTCGGAGGGCGAGTATCGGAACGCGCTCGATGTGATGGGGCTCGCTACCGACCGCCTGTCGCGGATCGTGGAGGACCTGTTCCTGCTGGCACGGGCCGATGGGGGCAGCGCCTGATCGAGCTGCGCCCAGTGTACCTCGACGAGCTGCTCGCCGATGTCGTACGGGCGCTCACGCCGGTGGCAGCACAACGCGAGGTCGTGATCGAGTTCGGATCGCCGCCGACGACGGACGAAGGGCCCACCTGCCGTGGGGACGCGAACCTGCTCGACCGACTGTTCCTCAACCTGCTCGACAACGCCGTGAAGCATTCGCCGCGAGGAGGTCGCGTCCACGTCGCACTGCACACGCGCGGTGGCTCGCATGTGATCGACGTGCGGGATGAGGGAACCGGCATTCCGCCGGAGGCACAACCGATGGTGTTCGACCGTTTTTCCCGCGTCGATGTGACGCGCGCCCATGAGGCGTCGCCTCGTCCCCGCCTCGGAGAGACGCCAGGTGTTGCTGGCGACGTCTCCCCGATCCGCTCATCCGGTGCCGGTCTCGGACTGGCCATCACACGCTGGATCGCGGAAGCGCACGGCGGTGCCCTGACGCTGCATGCGAGCGACGCGCAGGGATCGTGTTTCCGAGTGGTGCTGATAACGCATTGACGCGGCAGTCAGGCACATCGATCCTGCGTTGCGGCGCCGTCACGCTCGCCACACCCCTCTCGGCGGATCGGCTGAGCGTGGCCATTCCCACATCGTTGCGCCGGTTCGACTATTCCTGCGGAGCAGGAAGGTCGACGGTCAAGCCGCGCTCGGGGATCGTCATCTGCTCACCCGTGTCCTCCCGATGGGTCAAGGACTCTGACCCCTTGAGTGGTCAGGGACTCTGACCCCTTGATGGACCCCTTGATGGGTCGATACCGTTGCCCGGCACGTGGCCGGTGTCATCCCGCACTGTGCATTGAAGGAACGGCAGAAATGCGAGACACTCCGGAATAGGTGCGTACCGTCCTGAACGAGGGTAGTCGCTGCCGTGCCGCGATGAGGTTCCGCACGCGCACATCGAGCTCGCGCATCTCGATCGGCTTCACGAGATAGGCGTCGGCGCCATCGGGGGCAGAGTCGATGTCCTCCAGATCGGTCAAGGACTCTGACCCCTTGATGAATCACCCAATCAGCAACGCAACGGCTCCCGTGTGCGAGACATGCGGCGGAGCGCTGCTGCCATCAGTCATCTTCCCTTGCAGGTAGAGCGTGATCGCGAAGGCACACCGATCTCGTGGTACCGTCCGCAACACACCAGTCGCATCGAGCTCCGTGTAACTGCCGAGCATGTTCCCAAGCGAATCGGTCGCGCTGTTGGTAGGCAGGGTGATGTTCGCCGGGTTCAGCGGCTCGAGTGTCCCACCCTCGACCGGCAGGCTCCGACCTCTGATCCATGAGATGCTGTGGAAGTGCTTGAACATCCCATTCGGATGAAACGCTCTGTATTGCACGCCGAACTGCGTGCCGGCGGGGCCCGTGACGAACAGGCACTGCGCCGGTGAGACAATCCCGTTGACCGTGTAGCCGAGCAGTTCCGCGATGAGCGGACGATTGTCCCACCAGAACATGTGCGTGAGCGCGGCATGCGGCACGTTGTCCATCAACCCCGTTGGCACGCGCCAGCGGCGGAAGAAGAATGGCTTCATGACACCAGCGTCGGCTGGGTCCACCGGTGTGGTGCCAGCCGGGCGGAGTCGCTGGCCAGCGGCATCGAAGATCTCGATGGTGATCAGGTGGCGTGTCGCCGGATCGCTCCACTGTGGATCGGTGGTGTCGAGATACGCGTGATACTGTCCGGCCCCCCAGTTCGCCTCGGTATCATAGGGAATCTTGTACAGTGCGTCGTGACCGCCGAGACTGAACGGGCCGAGGACTTCTGGAACGATCACGGTCCCCAAGGGCGTACTGACCGCCTTTGTCCAGCTCAGACCATCGCCAAGGTAGGATCGTGTTCCGGTCGGTGCGCCTGCAGAGGTGGCAGCGGTCACGCTGACGCGATAGTACCGCGCGCCGACCGCCGCATCCTTCAAGTCTTCGCTGAACATGATGTTCAGTGGCAGTGTGCCGCCCCAGTTGCGATCGAGCAATGCCCCGACGGCAGCGGCCGGCGTCGCGGCTGGATCAGCGAGTCCGCCGTTGTAGGCAGGTGCAGCGACTCGATCCCAGCCAGCGCTCGCGGGGGTCGCAAGGCGATGGCTCTGCATGCCACCGATCGTGTCGAGGTACACGAATGCGCCGGTTCCCTGTTCGCCATTGTCGCGACATCCGAACGCATAGCGGCTGAGACTCGTCAGCGTCGGGTTCTCGGCCGCCCCGAACCACTGGTTGACGAGAACACCGTTGTAGATCGTCCGTGTCACACCGCCCAGGGTCTGCTTGACGACATACGCAAACTCCTCCTTGCACCCTGAGCGCAGCGTCCGGATGAAATCGCGCCAGCAGATGTTGAACCGCCCGTCCGGGTTGATGTTTCCGGTCGCGACCAGCGATGGTGCACCACAACTCCAGCGACGGAATCGCAGATAGGGACGCGCAGTGATGTACGCAATGGCTGCCGGCCCCTTCAACCGTCGGACCGCGGCGAGATCGGCGCCAGCGTTGATCGCGAAGTCGTCGAGCGTGCCGTCGCGCACGAACTGCGGTTCAACCACGAAGGGCAGAGGGTCCGGACCAGGCCGCGGGTCCGGGAACGGATTCGGGATCGGCGGGAAATCCGGTCTCACACGGATGATCTCTTCGAGATCGCGAATGAGCTCCGGGATTCGCGGGTCGTCGATGATCCAGTCGGTACCGCAGCAGGTGCGGCGATACACCTCGACCTTACCGTTGCAGATCATATCGCACGAGAACGGAAGCGCGAGCAGTTCGTTGACGGGCCGCACGACGCTGCGCGTGAACGACATCACCTTCTTCACCGGAACGGCCGACTGCGCGAGCTCGGCAAACCACCAGCTCGGACGACGGCAGAGCCGAACGGCGCCGCTGACACATCGTGTCAGGCGGAACCACTCCTGCCAGATACCCGGTGCGATGCTGATGTTGCCACGCGTGATCAGGTCGAGATAGTCTTCGCGCCGCAGTCGCAGCCCGACCTTGAACAGGTTCTTCGGATCACGAGTGACTGGCCCGATCACAATGCGCGGCGCCTCCTTCAGTTTCGCAGCCGGTATCTCGAACGTCCCGTCCGGCTTGACCAGATAGGTACTGAGCAGTTCCTGTCGTTCATTGAACAGTGCGACGACGAGCTCCGGTTGCTTCTGCCCATCATCGCCGCCAGTGAGAATGATACGGATCGGCTTGCTTTTTTCCGGTCGCGGTCCTGTCATCTGCGTTCCTCCTCTGGAACTCGGCGTGCGTACGTGACACGGTCTCGGATGCTGCCGTCTGCGGCACGCCGAGCGCGGTTGCGTCGGGTGGACCGTGATTCGTCAACGCGCCATGTCTGCACATGGAGACGCCGTGATTCGTGCGCATTCTCAGTGGTCGTTCCGCGCGTTACGCTGGGCTCGCTGAGGCTTGTGCTGTCGTGTTCGCTCCAAAGAACGCGTTACATGGCCGGGTCACCGAAGACGCACCGGCCCGCAACTGATGTGCTCGGACGCAGCCTGACGTGTTGATCGCACAGCGGATGTCGGAGTCGTCCGTGCTGACGGCACGGTGCGACTCCGCCGGTGCGCGCGACACGTTCAACAGCATTTTGACTGAACGACGGCGCTCGTCCCGGGTTGAGCCCTGCCGTGTTGCAGCGTGTCAGGCTGAGTTGGGGACGTGAGGGAATGCTCGTTGTGACACGCCGCGCACTTCAGATGGTGCATTGACCAACGCCGTCGCCCGGTACGTGGCCGGTGTCATCCCGTACTGCGCGTTGAACGAGCGGCAGAAATGCGAGACACTCCGGAACCCCACCGTGAATGCGACGTCGGCCACCGTCCCGTTGCCGGCGGCCAACAGCCGTGCGCCGCACTCGATGCGCGCGCGACGCAGCAGGTCGGATGGCGACAGACCGGTCGCCTTCCGCACGCGTCGGAATAGATGCGTTCTGTCCTGAAAGACGGCATCCGCCAGCTCCTGGACGCCAAAGTCCGGATCGGCGAGCCCGGCCTGGATCGCCCGGGTGACCCGCTCGACATAGTCGCGCTCCTCCGCCGAGACTGACACCGTCGCATGCTCCGACTCCAGCGACGCCAGTGACTCCAGTGATTCGAGTGATTCCAGTGACATCAGTGACTCCACCGCCGCCACCCCCTGACTCCGCGACGCCGGCGCCTGCGGTACGTCGCTTCGCAGGTGCAG
>JBBSCZ010000026.1:0-19477 GCA_038249795.1 Gemmatimonadales bacterium
ACTGCGCGAAGCGCTCCGCCTTGGTCTCATCGACCGCGCACCGCGCCTGGCGTGCGTGCAGGCGTCCGGGAGCGCACCGTTTGCCGCCAGCTTCCGCGACGGCTTCAATACGCGCCATACCGTGCGTGCCGAAACGATCGCCACCGCCATCCGCATCGGTGATCCGGCGAGCTATGATCGCGCGGTCCGGGCAATCCGTGACACCGACGGTGTCGTGATCTCCGTGACCGACGATGAACTGCTGGAAGCGAAGGCGGTGATCGACGCGAGCGGTGTGGGATGCGAGCCTGCCAGCGCCGCGAGTGTCGCGGGCACGCGGGCGCTCGTGCGCAGCGGAATCATCGACTGCAATGCGCGTGTCGTCGTGCTGCTCACCGGGCACATGCTGAAGGATCCGGAAGTGATGCTCTCGTATCATCGTGAGATGCGGCCACCTCCGCCGTTTGCCAATCGCAGCATCGAGATCGACGCGACGCTCGCCGACCTGGAACGCGTCCTTCATACCGCACCGGTAATCGCATGAGCACTGTCTGCGCGACGGTACACGTGCCGGCCAGTACCTCGAACATCGGTTCGGGGTTCGATTGCATCGGTATGGCCGTGGACCGCTGGCTGACCGCATCGGTCGTCATCGATCCGAAGAGCGAGGCGATCGTGATCACGCGTGGGGGGTCACTGCAGTCGTTGACGTTTTCCGCGGTGGATGACCTCATCCACGAGGGTTTTGCCGCCGCATGCACCCGTTCTGGCCGCGCAGTGCCCGCTGGCATCGCGTATACCGTGACATCGTCGATCCCGGTGGCTCGCGGACTGGGTTCATCCGCGGCCGCGCTCGTCGCCGGTGCCGCACTGGCCGACGCGGCGCTCGGTCTCGGCTTGGGCCAGCATGGCGTCGCCACGCTCGTCTCGCAGATCGAGGGGCACCCTGACAACGCATCGCCGGCGGTCTTCGGCGGCGCGATGCTCGGCGTGGCCAATGACGACGCCACCGCCACGTCTCCCTGCACCTACGCCTTCTCCCCGCTGCCGGTGCACGAATCGCTGGCATTCATCTTCGCCGTACCGCCGATCGAGGTCACGACGGCCGCAGCGCGTGCCGTCTTGCCGAAGTCGGTCTCGTTCGGCGACGCCGTCTGTGCGCTGCAGCGCTGCGCTGCCCTCACCCATGGCCTCGCCACCGGCGATGACGCCCTGCTACGGCGAGCGCTGGACGATGTACTCCATGTGCCGTACCGCCGCTCGCTGGTGCCAGGTTATGACGCAGTGGTCGCGCAGGCGATCGGCGCCCAGGCATTCGGAGCGACGCTCAGCGGGAGCGGATCGTCGATGGTCGCCATTGGCCGACGTGCGAATTCCGCAGCCATCGCCGCAGCGATGCGGGATGCGTTCGCTGGCGCCGGGCTCGCTGCGGAGACGCTCGAGACGGCTGGCACGGTCGGCGGACTTCGAATGGAAGGCTGAGCGATCGGAAACCTTGCCGCCCGCACGGCGTAGTCTCCTCAACCTTCCTCATCGGTGCTTCAATGCTGACCGCCTTCCTGCGCCTGTTCGCCCTGCGCCCGATCCTTGCCGGCTCGCTGCTTGGCATCCCGATCGTGACGCTGTTGCTGCTCGGCCTCTTCACCGCGCTGTTTCTGAAGCTGGTGTTGTATGTCGTACTCCCGATCACCGCCTCGCTGCTGCTGGTTCGGGCGCTGCGGAAAAGCCGGCGGCCCCATGTTTCAGAACCGCCGCCGCCCGAGGCATCTCGAACCTATTGATTCTGGATGCCACGACGACGCCCGCGTGCCGGATCTCCGACACGCGGGCGTCGTCGTTTCCGGCCGGTCTACCGGAAGATGTCGAAACTTCCCAGCAGCCACCACAATATCAGAAAGATCAGCACCGTGCTGAAGCAGCCGCCGCCCAGCTTCTTGGCACCATATCCAGCTGCCAACCCACGAAGCAACTTGCTCATCTCATGACTCCTGCCTGCAGGTAAGGCTCACGACGTCGCGAGCGAATGTCCAAAAAACGAGCTTGAACCGCTCTCACGGCCCGCGCGTTGCATGGAGTGGGCCATGAGTCACTTCGCAGCGGTTCCCCAGGTCCAACTCGGGATGGCATCATGAAGAATATTTTCGCAGATCGGCACGGCTCGGCCCCGATCGTACTGCCACTGCTGCTCGCGACGGGCACCCTCGGAGTGCTTGCGATCGTCTGGCGTCAGCGTGCGGCACCACGCGCCGAACGCAGTACAATCACGAAGCGGGATGCGCCGGAGCAGGCCACGCGCAATGCCGAGCGTCTCGAGCGCGGCCCTGACACTCAGGCCTCCGACGAGGGTGCCGGGCCACTGCTGCACCGGCGATACGAGATCGAACTGCCTGACCGCGCCATGAGTAGCGACATGATGTTGCGGCTGATGCAACTGCATCTGACGGAACTGGCGCCCGCTGCGCTGGCCGAATTCGAGAAATCAGCCGGTTCCGACGAAGTATTCAGCGTTGGTGATGAATACGAGATCACCATGCTCGGACCGTGGAACGGTGCCGTGCGTGTCAGTGAAGTGACTCGGAACAGCTTCACGCTGGTAACCCTCGACGGCCACCCCGAAGCCGGCCATATCACATTCTCAGTCGAAGACGGCACGATCCCTCATGGACTCGTTCGTGTGCGGATCGAGTCCTGGGCACGCTCGCGCGATGGACTGGTGGCAGCGGCGTACGATACGCTCAAAATCGGGAAGCAGGTCCAGACCGAGGTCTGGATCACCTTCCTGCAGCGACTCGCAGAGCTTGCGGGAGTAAGCACGCGCCCTGAAGTGCGGATCGCGACGGAGTCGCACGAAGAACGAAACGAAGAAAAAACCCACGATGCCTGACAAGTCGAAGCTGGACGAAAAGCTGGCGAAGCGGCTCGCGGAAATCGGCCTGATGGAGCCGACGATCGACCTGACGAAGCGTGAGAGCTACGTCGCGGCGGCTGGCTGGCATCTCGATGCGCGTGAAGCGGCACTTCCTTCTGAGCCGCCCGGACCGCCGCAGGCCGACGGTCCGTTCGCAATGGCGTGCGAGATCGTACAAGCGTACACATTTCCGCCATCGAACCTCATCCGCGGCCGCTTCGATCCTGCTGCGCCGCTCGAGAACCGGGCCATGCTGCTCACCGCGCGCTATCTCTGGATGACGTTCGAGCTGCCAGTCCGCGTGAGTCGAGTGATCGACGTGACGCGAGAGAGTCCCGAGGGATCCGAATGTGCGTGGGGCTACAGCTACCAGACGCTGGCGGGGCACATCGAGCGCGGTGAGATCACCTTCGAGATCGTGAAGCGACTCGAGACGGGCGAAGTCGTATTTCGCATTCACTCCTTTTCACAGACCGGGCACATCGCCAGCATCGTGCACCGGATTGGATTTCAGCTCGTCGGACGACGTCTGCAGCGCCGGTTTGCCGAAGAATCGCTGAAGAACATGCAGCTACTGGTGGGCAAAAAAGTCGCCGCACACGACAGCGTCGCCGCGCACGGCTGAACTTCCTTCCGTGCGTCGCTGACAAATATGCCAGCGATGCATTGCTGATTCATTTCAGGACGTTACGTCCAGTGACCAGCCCAACGATCAGCGCGATGACGGCGAAAACGATGAAGATCATGAACAGTGTCTTCGCGATACCAGCCGAAGCGGATGCGAGACCACCAAAACCAAACAGGCCGGCGATCAGCGCAAGGATGAGAAAAGCAAAGGCCCAACGCAGCATGACGAGACTCCCAGGTTGTCCGCACGGACAAGGCGGGCGCCGTGTGCGCCCGTCGTGCCATGGTGCGGCGGATCAGCGGCCGAAGTCAGTCGAAACGTTGTTACGCTCATATTCATCCACCATTCGCTCGGCCTCGTCACGGGTGTTGCCGTAGCGCGTCTGAATGGTCCCGACGAGCTGGTCGCGCTTCCCGGCGATGACATCGAGGTCGTCGTCCGTCAGCTTGCCCCACTGCTCGCGCATGTGGCCCTTGGCCGACTTCCAGTTGCCTGCAATCGTATCCCAGTTCATGGCATCTCCATTGTCGCGTAACGAAAAAGGCGTGAGGGCAGGCCGAATTTCGGCTCACCTTCACGCCTTCGACTGACGAGCCTGAGCCCGTCCGCCAAGGTGCGCTGACCCGAAGTCAGCGCGGTGGTGCTACGCGTCTTTGAAGAGCAATATCTGTGCTAGAGTCGAATTGCCGAGGTTCTGGTCGCGACACGCGCGCGCGAGTCCACTAGAGGCGACCGATCAGGCGACGAGCCCGTCAGTTGTACTGCAGCAGCAGTTCGAGACGCTGACGCAGCTCAGCCAGCTGTTTCGACTTGAAGGCATGTTTCGTCTCCTCGAGCACTTCCACCGTATGCTGGATCGCCGACGTCAGCTGTGAGCCCCGCGGACAATTCATGATCTGGCAGGCATGCGCGTCCACCGGTGAACCGGCCAGCGCGCGGCCGAGCTGTTCGAGATCGGTGAGGGAGCCCATCACGTTGCGTAGCGCAAGAGAGAGAAACGTGTCGGCCGTGGGCGCCCCCGGTCCGCGCTGCGTCGCCAACTGGTCATATCGCAGGCGCATGTCATTCAGACGAAGTTCCGCGTCCTGCATTGCGCGAAACGAGCGGAAGCGTGTGACCGAGGAGTTGACGCGCTCCGCGAGCTCCGCAAAGACCACCGGCTTGGTGAGATAGGCTGCCACCGGCAATTCGATGCTCGCCACCGCCGATCGCACACTGGGAAATCCCGTCAGGATGATCACCGGAAGCCCACCGCGCACCTGTGCCACGCGCCGCACCAGCGCGAGATCGCTGTTCCCGGGCATCTCGAGATCAGTGATGAGCAGGTCGAACTGCTCATCGACCACCAGTTCGAGGGCACGCTGGCCGTCGTTCGCCGTCATCACTTCATAACCTTCTCGACGGAGCAGGTCCGCAGTCGATTCGAGGAAGGTCGGTTCATCGTCGGCAATCAGGATCCGGCCGCGCGTCATGCTGTCACTCCGTGTACGGTAGGTTCGGCCAGGGGAAGCCGTGCGATGAACTCGGCTCCGCCGCCAGCAGCGTCGATCACCTCGATAGTTCCGCCGGCCGCTTCCACAGCCCGGCGCACCAGCGACAATCCCATACCCATGCCGCCCGTCGACAGCTGCGAAGGTTTGGTGGAAACGAATGGATCGAAGATGCTCTCCCGAAGCTCGGCTGGCACCCCCGGGCCATGATCTCGCACGCGGAGGACGAAGTCGGCGCCGTCGATCGCACCGGAGACGAAGACGCGCGATCCCGGCGGCGACGCCTCGATGGCGTTCTGCACCAGATTGTAGATGCACTGTCGCAGCAACGAGTTCGACAGACGCACGACTGCCGCCACGGCACCGAGCTCGACGGCGATCGAGACGCCCGTGTTGCGATTGAGCTGCTCGAGGAACGCCACCGCGTCGCCGACGACGGTTTGCACCGGTGCATGCACACTCGCCTCTGTTTCGGGACGGTAGGTCTCATACAGCTGCCGGGTCACCTGACTGATTCGCTGAATTTCCCGCTCAATTGCGCCGACGTACTTGAAATGCGGATGCGTTGACGGAATCGCATCCTTGATGAGCATGAAGGCACTCTGAATTCCCGCCAGGGGATTGTTGATCTCATGCGCGATGCGCCCCGCCAGCCGACCCATCGTGCTCATCGTCTCGGCTTGCCGCAGCGATTCCTCCGCATGGCGCCGGTCCGTTACGTCGGCAAAGCTGCCAAGCAGGCGCAGTGGCTGCCCTGTCGATGAACGCAGAACCACACGACCCCGATCGATGAAATCGTGCCATCGCCCCGACGCACTGCGCACGCGATACTGCGCATCAAAAGCGTCAGTGCGCGATTCGAGATGGGCGTTCAGTCGAGCTTCCACCCTTTCCCGATCCTGCGGATGCACCAGGGTGAGCCACTCAGACATGTGACGCCGCTCATCGCCAGTGCCGTAGCCCAGCCGCGACCAGAGCAGTGGCGATCGGGTGACCTCGCCACTCGGCAGATCCCACTCCCAGAGCCCGTCGGTCGTCGATTGCAGCGCACGATCGAGCGTTGCGCGCTCCTCCATGCGCGCGTTCTCCGACACCGCCTGCGTCAGACGAAGCGCGACGGCCAGCAGCACCGACACCGCGACGCCAAGCAGCAACACGACGTCACTGAGCGATGACGGCGTCACTGCGGCGGTGCGGCGCTGTGGCCACACACCCACCTCCCAGCCGGGACCAGCCGGCAGCACCGGTTCTCGAACCACCAGCGGGTCGGTGGGTGCACGCGGCGTTCCGGACGCCCGAAACCACTGCCCGCGCGTTCCGATCGCCAGGTCGAAGCCAAGCACCGTGTCACCAAGAATCGAGCCGAGCACCTCGGGAGCGCTCAGAACGGCGACGAACAAATCGCTGCAGATCGTTCTTTCGCACCGCGGGATCACCATCACGGCACGCGAGGAGTCACTGCCTAGCGGCAGATAGCGGGTCGAATCACCCTGCGTTGTGAGCGATGCAGCGTTGCGCTGGAGCGTACCGAGCACGCGCTCGACATCGGCGGGCAAATTGACCGTGTCGCCACCCAGCCGTCGCCCGGTGCTGTCGGTCCAGATCACCATCTGCAGCCCTGAAATATCGGCAATCATCTGCGATACAACCGACGTCCACGCTGCATCGGGCCTGACACTGTGCCGCGACATGCGTCGGAGCGTTCGCTCAGCGATCGCCAGTTGCCGAGTTACCGCGGCGCGCGTTGCACTCGCGGCGACGCCGCTTCGGTCGGCGAGGTGTTCCTCCTCGCTGACGAGCAGCGCCCGCCACAGAAAGAGTACGGTCACGAGCGAGCCCGCGCCGACGGACAGCGGCAGCCAGGCTGGAGGTGGCGCAAAACCCGATTGCTTTGTCCATGCGAGCGCGTTGTAGTGCGTCGCGAAGATCATCGCACAGATCGTGGACTGCAGCGAGGAGCCGAGCAGCGGCCCGTACTGCACTCCTTCGAGGAAACCCATTGCCTGACCAGCCACGACGGTCGTTGCCAGAAGCAGCACGATGCCGCCGGTCGCCGCCAGGATGATCGACGACCAGAGCCCCCGCTCCCGCGACATGATCGCCAACAGGCCCACTCCACCGAGTACGACGAACACAGTGCTCGACAGCGCCGCCTGCGTTGATGCGGCACCATGCCATTTCGAACCGTCTGGAGGCGGCACGGTCGCGATCAGCGACCAGAGCAGATCGAAACCCATGTGGTGCTGCAGCGGCAGTGACCCGATCATGACCGTCAGCGCCCCACACAACAGCGCTGGCAGCCGTTTCGTGGCAAACGAGGACGAAACGATACCCGCCCCCAATGCGAACAGTCCTGCGGCAGTGAGCAACCGAAGCGGCGGGAATGATCGCAGCGGCTGCATGAGCCACCAAACGTTGCCTACCCATCCGATGATGGCGAGTCCCGACAGCGTCAGCAACAGTATGCCGACCACCCGTGCCGTGCTCCCGGACACCACTGCGCGCGACCAGGCGACCAATCGGGGCCGTAACGCGAACGCAGCCTGAAGACTCCGATCAAACGTGTTCGATGACAGCGCAGCTTCCTCTGGTGATGGGGCGAGCGGTGCCGACAGCCGCGAGATTACGCTACGGCGTCGGCATGGCTCAAGTCGCCGCGTGGCGTCAAGGGGCGTGCCGGAAAGTGCAGCGTCAATGTCGCGATTCGCCTCATTGACTCCTCCAGTACCCGAACGGAGCGTGCTACCCCGGCCTGCCGTGCAAAACGCAGCGCAAATCCACACGACCCCATGAGGAACAGCTGCGCTTGTTCCAGCACACTCAGAATCTCCTCGTCGCGTTCGACCGACGGAATCTGGATCCGAATAGTCGTGAGCGAACGGAAGAGCGAACGCGTCAGGTTACCGTCGGCGCGATCGCGCCGCACGAGTACATCACCCAGAATGCCATCGAGATAGGCCAGATGTTCGCCGATGGCCGACTGGAACCGGGTCAGCGTGGCGACGCACTGGTCCGTGACCAGCAGGGTGCGGAAGACAGGGAGCGTGACGAACAGACTGATGCTGCCGTCGTGCAGCTCCCCGAGCTCCTCCGCGAACTGCCCATTGATTGTCCACTCGAACATGGCGCCTCCCGTGCTGCAGCCGTGAGCGATCTCAACGGCCGGCGCAGAGTGATGAAAAAGCGCGCACGACTCCGCCTGGAGTCATCCGCGCCTTCAACTGACGAGCCAATCGTCTCGTCCGCCAAGATTCCGATTCAGAGTGGCTCCGATCGGTTCTCCGGAACTAAGTCTCCGCCTCCTCACATCGCAAGCAGCCGACCTGAAATCCATCATCGGGCCGGACTCGGCCCGTTTCATGCGACTGATGTGCTGCGATCGACGACGCCCCAAGGCCGGCGTCGAGCCCCGCATTCTTTTTGTTGACGGAGACACGAGTCATGGCAGACAGCTCGCAGCACACGGAAGACGAAACGGATTCGCTCGCCCGACTTCGCGAAATCGTGACCGATGTCCGGATTGCAATGATTTCCACCGAAGGGACCGATGGCGCTTTTCACAGCCGTCCCATGTATCTGCAGGAGATGGAGGAGGGGGGCGATCTCTGGTTCGCGACCTCTGATCAGTCGTCGCTCGCCGAGCACGTGCTGGCCAACGGTCGCGTAGTGGCAACGTTCGCAAAGTCGTCGGATAACGTTTTTGCCGTGGTCCGCGGAACCGCGTCACTGCACAGCGATCCCGCAAAAGTCGAGGAGCTGTGGAATCCAGGCATGAAGGCGTGGTTCCCGAACGGTCCGACTGATCCACAGATCAGGTTGGTTCAAGTGCACGCCGAGCATGGCGATTTCTGGGATAGCCCGAGCGGACCCGCGCGGATCGTGAAATTCGTTGGTGCGCTGCTCACCGGCACACGGCCTGACGGTGGTGATCGCGTACACGTGGAGCTCGGACATTCGGGTAGCACCTGATATCAGCTCATCGAATGGATGAGTTGACAGATGGTGGCGATCGCACGATGATCGTGTTGCAGTCGCAAGCGATTTGTAGTGAATGGCGTATTTCTTGCGCCTGACAGTTCGGTAGATCGCCGTTTCATGACGTGAACACAATCGGAGCAGCTCGCTTGCTCCATCCTTGTCGTATGGGCGGTCGGCTCATCAGATGAAGGCGTGGCAGTGCCGTCAGGCACCAGTCGCGCCTTTTTTGTTTCTGCGACCTGCACTTCGCTCCCGAAATTGTTGCGTGCCTCGCACGTGACGGCAAGACGGATTGGCGCTTTGCCAGTTCGAACTGAACACCGCGCTCCCCTGTGGACGCACCATGGAGGCTCGACGATGGCGCTCGATACCATGCAGGACCTGCTGATTGAAGAATTGAAAGACCTTTACAGCGCGGAAACGCAGCTCGTGAAGGCGCTGCCCAAGATGGCGAAGGGCGCCACTGCACCGAGCCTCCGCAAGGCGTTCGAAGATCATCTCGTGCAGACCCAGGAGCAGGTGTCTCGGCTGGAACAGATCTTCGAAACATTGGGCAAGAGCCCCAAGGGAAAGAAGTGCAAGGGCATGGAAGGTCTGCTCGAGGAAGCGACTGGGATGCTCGAGGAAGAAGGTGATGAGAACGTCAAGGACGCCGGCATCATCGCCTCGGCTCAGCGTGTCGAGCACTACGAAATCGCGGCGTACGGCAGCTCACTCGCGTTTGCGACACTGCTGGGACATACCGAGATCGCCGAGCTGCTCGAGACCACGCTGAGTGAAGAGAAGGCGGCCGACGAGCTGCTGTCGACCATCGCCGAGGAAGAGGTGAACATCGCCGCCCCGGGGATGGAAGCCGATGCGATGGGCGAGGACGACGATTCGGCCGAGGGCACGAAGAAGAAGGCGGCCAGCAGTTCGGCTGCCAGGAAGTCGCCGACGAGCAACAAGAAGTAGTGCTCATCGAATGGCGCGCAGCCAGCGCTGTGGCCGGCTGCTCGACATGATGGTGCGGGTGCAGTTTCGTCGGACATGCATGACTAGATGCAGTACGTCGTGCCGGCGTGCCGGCCAGTGCGACGCGCGGATCGCCACCGAGGCGTGAGGCGATGATGGTGCAATGCACGTGTAAGAACGATGGGGCAGCCGCGGAGTCATCCGAAGCTGCCCCATTTCGTTTTCTATGTAATGCGATGCTCGACCTCAAAGCCCCAGACTGAAGTTCTCGCGAAACGAGGGATAGCGCGGTGCCCAGCCCGTCGCGCACAGCGCGGCATTGCTGACTCGCTGATCGTTTCGGCTTCGCTGTGCATCATTGCTGAACACGAGCGTCGCCGGGTCAGTCCCCTGCTCGGCAGCGAGCCAACGCGCCACGTCGGCAGCGAGCGTTGGAGAGCCATCACTGCAGTTGAGCACCGCCGGTGCCAGTGTGAGTTGTGCTACATGCAACAGTGCTCCCACGATGTCATCGCGATGCGCGAGGTTTACCCAGTATTCCCCGCGCTGCGGCAATGACGCAGCCGCCGACATGCGCGCACGCGGATCGCGCCCAGGGCCGCAGATTCCCGCCACGCGCAGCACCGTGGGACGGGCGGCGGCGCTGGCAAGGACGATGTCCTCCGCCTGCTTCAGCGCGACATTCGCTTCGCCCTCACCCAGACGCGGGCTCGCCTCCGTCACCCACGCCCCGTCACGGCCGCCGTACACGCCGGTGCTCGACGTGTACAACAGTGAACGCGTGCCAGTTCGTGCCGCCAGCGACACGGCGCTGCGTGCCGCCGGCGGGTAGGTGTCATTGTACCCATCAGCGTTCCCCGAAGGCGCTACCGTCAGCACCACCACATCGAGCGCCTCCGGCAAGCCCGGAAACGAACCAGTTGCGAGATCGCCCCGGACCCAATGCACCCCGGACGCATCGTTCGTGACGGCGCTGCGGCGAACCGCCCACACCTCGTGCCCGCGAGCGCGCGCTTCATGGGCCAGGGCACTACCCACATAACCAGCACCGAGCACGGCAATCTTCATCGATTCAGTCATGCAGAAGCATACGCAACGACGGTGCTCCCGGAAGCCGGTGTACCTTTGAGATGCATGCCGCATCCGCCCGATACCATTCGCGAGGCAACGCACGGCGCCGCCCCGCGCGACGTGACACGCGCGCGGGCGCTCACCATGCGCTTCGGCTGGAACGCCATGGCATTCCAGATCGTCAACGATGGCATTCTTCACTGGTTTGCCGCTGACGGCGATGCAGTCGTCGGCTATGTGCGCACACACGGTGTCTGCATCGTGGTCGGTGCGCCAATCTGCGAGGGCGACCGACTCGCCGATGTGCTCGCCGAATGGGAGCGCTACGTGGCCCTGCTTGGGTGCCGTGCCTGCTACTTCGGAGCCGCCGGCCGCGTCTTTGAAACGCTGCATCGCAAGCCAGGGTACACCACCGTCGTTCTCGGTGCGCAGCCGATCTGGAATCCGATCGACTGGCCAAGGATTCCCGAGCGGACGGCATCGCTCCGCAGTCAGATGCTGCGCGCCCGCAACAAGGGTGTGATGGTCAGTGAATGGGCACCCGATCGCGCCTCTGCCGACCCTCGGCTGCAACGATGTCTGCAGCAGTGGCTCGAGACGCGTGGCCTGCCCACCATGCACTTCCTCGTGGAGCCGAACACACTGCACGATCTCACCGGCCGGCGCATTTTCGTCGCGGAACGTGGCGACAGCGTGGTCGGATTCATCAACGCATCGCCGGTGCCGGCGCGAGAGGGCTGGCTGGTGGAGCAGTTCGTGCGCGGGGAACGGGCGCCCAATGGCACGATCGAGTTGCTGATCGATCAGATGATGCGGGCGGTCGCAGCCGATGGAGCGACTTACGTCAGCATGGGACTCGTGCCGCTGCGTAGGGGCACCGAGCAACTGGCGGAGCTGAACCCGACCTGGCTCGCCGCGCTGCTGGCCTTCGTGCGGGTGCATGGCGAACGTTTCTACAACTTCGACGGACTGGAGCGCTTCAAGAGCAAACTCCGTCCGGACGCGTGGGAGGATATCTATGCCATCAGTGCCGAGGAGCGGTTCTCGCTGCGGACGCTATACGCAATCGCGGCGGCGTTCACAGTGCAGTCTCCAATCGTTGCGGTGGCACGCGGCGCACTCCGGGCGCTGCGCATCGAAGCAGCGCGTCTACTCGGAGCTCGTCGCGAGCCGCTCTGACATTCGTGTCCTGGGCCGCGTACGACCGACCAGCATTTCGGCGAGCAGTGCATCGATGTCGGCCTGCGCGTCGATGTGGAACGACGCGGCCGTCCCACTCCACCGACCGACCCGGATTCCGAGGCTGGCGTCACCGGTCACGCGACGAAACGCCGGCTCATCGGTGAGCTCGTCGCCCACGAACACGGCGCCGGGCAAGGCGTGCGTCTTCACGAGCGTCATGGCTGCGTCGCCCTTGTCCGGTGCACCATGCGGCACGAGGTTCACGAGGCCGATGCCGCGCACCACATGAACGCGATGCGGGAGCATCGGCACCAGTGTCTCGATGGCTCCGAGGATCGCAGCCGGATCGCTGGCGTGCCAGTAGTGCACCGAGACCGACTGCCCCTTGTACTCGATGACGGCATCCTCCAGCGTGGCAACCAGTGCCTCGAGCATCGGCAGCCACGCCGCAACCTCACGCGAAGCACGCTTTGCGAATCGCGACGGCTCGGCACCATGATTTCCGATCACTGCCAGCATCGGGATCTCCTCCAGACGGCGTGTGACGTCGTGGACGCTGCGCCCGGTGATCACTGCGACTGGCG
This sequence comes from Gemmatimonadales bacterium, assembly GCA_038249795.1. Classification (GTDB taxonomy): domain Bacteria; phylum Gemmatimonadota; class Gemmatimonadetes; order Gemmatimonadales; family Gemmatimonadaceae; genus JACMLX01. The sequence goes on from JBBSCZ010000026.1 coordinate 12,775, forward strand.
CCGCGTGCGCGAGACTGCGCAGCAGCTCGGCCGTCTCGGGTCGCATGCGTGATGCCGATGGGTCGTTCGAGATCGGCGCGAGCGTGCCATCGTAGTCGAACGCCAGCAGTGCACCGGTGGCGGCGACGGCGCGTAACTGCTCGATGTTTCGAGCCGCCAGAATGTTGCGTGTCACGCGAGTCGTTCCGCCATCATGTCACCGGAGAGAGTGTCAGCCGCTGATCCATCATGCCAAATTCAAGCACTGGATCATCGGCACGGGATGCTCGATTGTAAGAGTTACCAGAAGCCAGTACGAATCGGAAGTCGAGCGTGCGGCTTCGCATCGATCGAGCAGCACGCTTTGACACCTCGGCTCGTCTTCACGCGTTCCTCACGTTCGTCCCTGACTCTTTCTCACCTGAGAATATGCAGCTGCTCGGTATCCATCACCTCACCGCCGTGTCATCGCGGATCCGCGAGAACCACCGCTTCTACACGCGATCGCTGGGCATGCGACTGGTGAAGCGATCGGTGAATCAGGACGACACGAGCGCGTATCACCTCTTCTACGCCGACGCGAAGGGCTCCCCAGGCAGCGATCTGACGTTTTTCGACTGGGATGCGTCGCCAGAGCAGCGTGGGACGCGCTCCGTCACACGCACTGCACTGCGCGTGGCCGGTGCCAGTACGCTCGACTGGTGGACCGCGCGCTTCCGTGAGCTGGGCGTGACGACTGCCCCGGTGGCAGAGCGGGATGGTCGACTCGTACTCGACTTCGAGGATGGCGAGGGCCAGCGTCTGTCCCTGATCGACGACGGTGCGGCTGGTGAGGCGTTCCCGTGGGATCGCAGCCCCGTCCCTGCCGCGCATCAGGTGCGTGGACTCGGGCCGATCACGATCAGCGTGCCGACGCTCGCTCCCACCGACGCTCTCCTGCAGAAAGTGCTGCAGATGCGGCTCGTGCGTGACTATCCGCATCCGGAGACGCCGCAGCACACCGTACATGTCTACGAAATGGGTGATGGCGGTGCCGGTGCCGAATTGCACGTGGCCGTGCAGCCGGATCTCCGGCCGGCGACGCCAGGCGCGGGCGGCGTGCATCATGTCGCCTTTCGCTGCGCCGATGACAGCTACGACGACTGGCTGGAACGCCTCGATCGCTTCGGCATTCCGAACAGCGGCAAGGTGGACCGCTTCTGGTTCCGCAGCCTCTACCTGCGTGAGCCGAACGGCGTGCTGTTCGAACTGGCCACCGACGGCCCCGGCTTCGGTATCGACGAGGATGAGGCGACGCTCGGCGAACAGGTGGTGCTGGCACCGTTTCTCGAACCGCGTCGCGCGGAGATCATCGCCAACTTGCAACCGATCGACTGATCAGCAGATGGAAGCTCAACGTCCGCCGGGCGCTGGGCGTGGCACGTCCGCACTGGTCATCCACGCGGTCCACCACAGGTCGCGCAGCATCGTCGCACCAGCAGCCAGGCGCGCCGCAGCGAATGCCTTGTGCTCGGTGCCCTGCTGGTCGGCGCTGAATGGCGATGCCTTGTCGAGCTGATACAGCCGCTCCAGCTCACCATGCGTCTGCATGAAGTACGTCGTGATCGCCGGCCGGAGCGACGGGAACACCATCGCGTCGGCACGCACGCCGGGCTGCACATCGTCGAGCTTCACGCGCGACTGGACGAAGGCCGACTCGAAGCGACCGTGAAAGCGGTTGTCGGTGGCGTAGCCATTCGGATTGGCGCCCACCCAGCCGTTGTAGTGGATCGTAGTGTGCGCCGGGTTGGAGCCGTCGGCCACGTAATGTCCGAGGATGCCGGCCTCATTGATGATGCGCGCCTCGATCCAGCGACGTTCGGTATCGTTCGGTGCGCGGCGCCATTGCCGGAAGGCTATCCGCAAGCGCTGCGTCACTTCGAGCATCGCGAACGGCAGAGCACCGGCGGCGGAGGGGTCCACCTTCGCGGCGCGCAGCGAATCGGCAAAGGCGTAGCGATCCTTGGCCGCGAGCATTCCCGCACGGCGTGGCTCAGGAATCATCTCCAGATCCAGAAAATGATCCGGGGCCGTCGCGCCCTCCAACGCCGCATCGAGGCGTGATTCGTCACGCGAGCGCCAGCGATCCGGCTCCGGATTGAGATACGCCAGCTGGGGCGCAGCGTCGCGGAAGAACTGCGGCATCTCCGCCGGCAGCGCGGCCACTGCGGCGTGCGCGGTGATACGGTGCCCTGCCTCGCCCCACAGCGCCCGTTCCCGCAGCCCGAGGGTGCTGGTCGCGGCGGTGATCGCAATGACGAGTGGAAGCGAATATCGAAGCATGAGGGCGGCGAGGTACGGTCAGGCGCTGCGCCGATGGGCGCACCACCGTCAGAAGATAGTAAGTTTCATGAAGCCGAGCACCTGTGTACACCGCAGGCGACGGCGCGCGCCACACCAGTCGAATTGCCCTGCCATGATCACCGCCATTCGCTCCGCACTCACCCTCGCTGTCCGCCGCTTCGCGCGGGTGACTGCCGTGTTGCTCGCGCTCGCGGGCGCGTCCAATGAGAGCATGGCGCAGGCGCCGGTGCGTGATCCCAGTCCGCACAGCGATGCCCAACTGGTATCGGAACGTTCAGCGGTGGCCATTGGCGGTACCACCACCGTAGCCGTGCGACTCACGCTCGACCCACGCTGGCACACCTACTGGTTGAACCCAGGCGATGCCGGCCTGCCGCTCCGGGTGAAGTGGTCACTGCCCGACGGGGTCACGGTGAGTGCGCTGCAGTTCCCGACCCCGGAGCTCGCACCGCAGCCACCGTTGATGAGCTACGGCTACGAGGACGAAGTCTTCGTGCTGGCCGACGTCACCGTGCCCGCGACGTTCACCGGCACCACGCTGACACTCACCGGCAAGGCCGATTGGCTGGCGTGTGCGGAGGTCTGCCTGCCAGCCACCGGGCCGCTGTCACTCACTTTGCGTGTCGCCAGCGCGGCGGGTGAGGAAACGCGCTGGGCAAAGGCGATCGTGCAGACACGCGCGCAGGTGCCGGTCGCGCTCACCGGCTGGACGGCGCACGCCTGGGCCGACAGTGCCCGCTACGTGCTCGCACTGGTGCGTGACGTGCCAGCGCTCACGACGCCGTTCACGCTGCCGTATTTCTTTGCTGACTCGGCGAATCTGCTCGATCATGCTGCCGCTCAGCGGGTGGCGCAGGTGCCTGATACGCTGGTGTTCGCGTTGCCGCGCGCGTCGAACAGCACCATTACCGCCGCGCAGCTCTCCGGCATCATTGGCACCGACATCGATGCGGTATCACCGCGCAGTCTCGCCGTGACCGCCACAGTTTCCACTGCCATACCGAGGTCGCTTCGCACCGCAGTGACGGCGCTGCTCACCACCGCCAGTGCGGTCGGCGGCGTGGGGAGCGTCGTGGCACTCGAGCCGCTCATCAGCCGCACCTCAGACATGACACTCGTCGCCGCCGTCGCCTTCGCATTCATCGGCGGGCTGCTGCTCAACCTCATGCCCTGTGTGTTCCCGGTGCTGTCAGTGAAGGTGCTCGCGCTGCTGCAGCATGGTGGTGCCGAGAACGCAACGCGCGGACGGAAGCATGGTCTCGCGTTCGGGTTCGGCGTGCTGCTGTCGTTCTGGGTGCTGGCGGGTGTGCTGATGACGCTGCGTGCCGGCGGCGAGAGTCTGGGATGGGGATTCCAGCTGCAGTCGCCACCGGTCGTCGCGCTGCTGGCGCTGCTGATGTTTGCGATGGCATTGAACCTGAGCGGCCTGTTCGACATCGGCCTGTCGCTGACGCGACTCGGTGGCGCCGGCGCCGGTCAGGGCTATGGCGACTCACTGCTCACCGGCGGACTCGCGGTGCTGGTGGCGGCACCGTGCACCGCGCCGTTCATGGGTGCGGCGCTCGGCTTTGCGCTGGTGCAGCCGCCCATCATCGGGCTGCTCGTATTCACCGCACTCGGCCTCGGTCTCGCGCTGCCGTTCGTGGTGCTCGCATCAGTCCCGCAGCTGCTGCGATTCCTGCCGCGGCCCGGCCCGTGGCTCGCGACGCTGAAGCAGCTGTTCGCCTTTCCGCTCTACGCTACTGCGGTCTGGCTGCTCTGGGTGCTGGGGCAGCAGGCCGGCGTGAACGCGATTGCGATCGTGCTGCTGGCAATGACGGTCTTCGCGCTCGGGGCGTGGCTCTGGGGGCGCGCGGTGCATCGCGCCGGAACGCTGCCACGCATCACGGCCGCTGCACTGATGCTCGTTGCAGTCGGCGCGAGTCTGGCCGCGAGCCGCAATGGCACTGCGCCGGCACGGTCAGCTGCGATCGCAGCCGGCGCGACGGCGCCGGAGTGGCAGCCCTGGTCTGCGAACGCCGTGCGCGACCTGCGCGCCGCCGGGCGGCCGGTGTTCGTCGACTTCACCGCAGCGTGGTGCCTGTCGTGTCAGGTGAACGAACGCGTCGCACTGCGCACCGCGTCGGTGTCGAAGGCCTTTGCCGATGCGAACGTCGCGCTCCTGCGCGCCGACTGGACCTCGCGCGACGACGAGATCACGCAGGTGCTGGCAAGCTTCGGCCGCAGCGGCGTGCCGCTGTACGTGCTCTATACTGCAGCAGCTGATGCTCCACCGCTGATCCTGCCGGCAGTGCTCACGCCCGGCATGGTGGTGGACGCCGTTGGCAAGGCGGCGGCTCCCAGCGCGCTGGCAAGCGCGGGTGGTTCAGGCGCCGGGCATCGTCCAGACGTGCAACGTTGATCGGTGCAGATCATCCACCGTCAACGTCCGATCGGGCGGTGACGCCGCCACCACGAAAGTGTTGCTGATGAACGTGGATCCGGGCCGCATCTCGGCACGCACCTTCTCCCACAGCGCGGCCATCGGCACGGGCGACAGATAGGCGAACACCACGTCGTACTGCGACAGATCGGTGTTCCAGAAGCTGCCCCAGTGTGCGTGACAGTTGCGATGATCGCCCACGGCAATGCGCACGCGACTCACCAGCCACGGCAGCGGCGCCGACTCGATGCCGTGATACTCACCATCAGTGCGGATCGCCGCCAGATCGGTGAGCACGCCGCCCACTCCCGAGCCGACATCCATGAAGGTGAACGGCCCCGCTGGCAGCAGCGGCACCAGCGCGAGCCGGACCTTGGTGCTCGAGAGGTAGAGCGGAACCTGCGTGCGGAAAGTGCTCCAGTACACCACCACCAGCACGAGCAGCAGCGACAGCCAGACCCACGACGGCACCGACGCGCCCTGCGCCGCGATGATCCCCAGTGGGAAGAGGCACTGAATCACCATCCACCACGGATCCAGTCCCGCACGGCGACCGAGCAGCGCTCCCGATACTCCCGTGATCAGACCATACGCCAGCGGTGGGAGCGTCACCCCCATCGCAGCGAACCTCGTACCAACCAGCCACGCGAAGCCTGCCCCCACGGCGAGCAGCGTCAGCGCAATTGCGATCGGCGGGAAGCGCCGCTGGCGCGGCATGCCGGGAGGTAACGTCGTCATCCGGCAAATCAGCCGTCATCGGCTGCGCTGCGCCAGCGTCAGGTCAGAAACTCATGCAGCAGCGAGTGAAAGTGATGCACGCCGTTCTCGCGCTTGGCCGAGTACCGCCCACGATCGTAAACGCGCGATCGGAGGTTTCGCTGCACCGCCTCGCAGATGACGATGTCCTCGCTCTGAATCTCGTCACTGAACGCCAGCAGCTTCGTGAACTCGGCCAATGAGGCGTCATCCGCCGGTGGCGTGGTCGCGTACCAGTCGAACGTCACGCGCGTGCGGTCGTGCGAGAGCGGCACCACGGTGTTGGTCTGCATCTGCCCCATGTAGACGTTCAGCATCACGTTGGGGAAAAGCCAGACGTAGACCGCCTCGGCCACGTCGGTCTTCGACGGATCGTACCGGCGATCCGCAGTGCCGCCATGCACCGGGCGCAGCGGCGCGTGCTGGATGCTGAAATAGCGATGTGGCTCCACGCGGTACTGGTCGTAGTCAAGCTCCTTGTGCAGCCCAGGGTGCACCACCGGCAGGTGATACCCCTCGAGATAGTTGTCGACATACACCTTCCAGTTGCAGGCGATGTCCCAGCTGCGCGTGGTCACGTATTGCATCTGCTCGCAGTGAAACGGCGCCACGCGCGACGGAACGTCCTCCAGCATGTCGAGAAGTGGCGGTGCCTTTCGGTCGACGTTCACGAACACCAGCGGTCCCCACTGCGACACCTGCACCGCGCGAAGCTGCATCGCCTCGGGATGGAAGTTGCAGGTGCCCTCCATCTCCGGCGCCTTCAGCAGCGTGCCATCGAGCCGGTAGGTCCAGCCGTGATAGCGGCACTGCATCGTGTTGCGCTTGCCGCAACCGTGCGCCACCGGGCCAGCGCGATGAAGGCAGACATTGTGAAAGCCGCGCAGCTGGTCGCCATCCCGCACCACCACCACCGAGTCGGTCCCCACCTCGGCCGTGATGAACGCCCCGTGCTCGGCCACCTGATCGGCCCGGCCCACCAGCTGCCACGTTCCGGCGAAGATCCGCTCGCGCTCCAGCTCCAGGTACACCGGGTCGTTGTAGAGCCGGGCCGGGATCGTCGACGCGCGGGTGATGTCGGGATCGAAGGGGAAGATCAGGGACATGGGCGGCAGCGGGTGACGGGCGCAAGCAATGAGACGATGTCTCAAGCTGCCCCGCAGCAGCCCCGCCGCCAACCACGCCGCTTGACCCGCCCGGCCC
>JBBSCZ010000027.1:0-19434 GCA_038249795.1 Gemmatimonadales bacterium
ATCTTCCACGCGACGCATGCATCACGGTCGCGCCGAATTGCCAGTGGCGCAAGCAACCTGATGACCGGTTACGCGCGTCGCAGCCAGCCCGGGAGCACGAACTCAGCCTGTTTCGCCGGCACGTGAACTCAGCGTGTTTCGCCAGCGTGCGAATTCAGCGTGTGCTGGCCGAGGAGTCGGCGCCCTGCCGAAAGAGTGTCAGTCCCTTGGCGCCCCACGCCGTGCTGTCGTACCGCACCAGCCCAAGCTCACCGCCTTTGCGAATCGCCAGCAGCAGCGACGTCCGGCGGCTCGCGGTGCCTTCACCGCGCACCACCACGCGAATCAGCGAGTCGGCACCGTCCCACGTGCCGCGTTCGCTGCTGGCAGTGCCGCCCTCGGCCGTGCTCACGAACTCCGCCATACCCTGCTCGTCCATGTGCAGACGATAGACCCGTTTCGCACCATTGGCGTCGGGAAGCGTGTCGCTGGACCAATTACCGACGACGGCCTGCAGCGGGAGGCGGGGCTTCTTGTCCTGCTGACTGCAGCCGCCCGCGACGAGCGCGAGCAGCGTGACGATCACGATGCGGTATGACATCCCTGAAATCTCGCACCATCGGACGCAGGCTCATACCCCACAGGGCCAACAGCTCAACGCAAAGGCGCCAAGACGCAAGGACGCAAAACAACGGAAGAGATGGGGGAACAATTCGACCATCATCCCCGCCGTTGGCGGTTTCGCGCCTTCGCGTCTTTAGGCTGCGTCCTTTGGGTTTTCCATGTCAGCGCAACTGCGGCTGCATCACGGGCGCGGCGTGGTCGCGGTCGAGAAAGGGGTAGTCGGTGTAGCCGCGTGCGCCGCCGCCGTAGAAGGTGGTGGCATCGGGAGCGTTCAGGGCGGCATCGGCGGCGAAGCGTTCGACGAGGTCGGGGTTGGCGATATAGGGGCGGCCGAAGCTGACGGCGCTCGCGAGCTCTTCGCGGATCACCGCGTCGGCTGTTTCTGCCGTGAAGCCGCCGGTCAGCACGAACGGCGCCGCATAGATGTCGCGCAGGCGGCGTGTGAGATCGCTGGTCGGCTCGCCGCTCACGTGCGTCCACGCCAGTTGCAGAGACGACAGCTGGCGCACCGCAGTGCCGAAGGTCTCGAGCGGATCGCCATCGTGCATGTCGTTCAGCGTACCGAGTGGCGACAGCCGGACACCGGTTCGGTCGGCGGTGAAAACCTTCGCGACCGCTTCGGTCACCTGCAGCAGCAGGCGAGCCCGGTTCTCGGGACTGCCGCCGAATCGATCGTGACGGCGGTTCACGCCGTCGCGCAGAAACTGATCGAGCAGTGATCCGTCGGCTGCGTGAATCTCGACGCCATCGAAGCCGACTTCGCGTGCACGCCGCGCTGCCGCCGCGAACTGCGCCACCACGCCGGCAATCTCGGTAATCTCCAGTGCGCGCGGTTCCGGCGCCGGTTCGGGTACGAGACGGGGTGAGTACAGCGTGATCCCGTCCGCGCGGATTGCCGAGGCCGAGACGGGTGTCTCGCCACCCGGCTGGAATGCCGGCAGCGACAGACGGCCACAGTGCATCAATTGCACCGCGATTCGCCCGCCAGCGGTATGCACCGCCTGAACCACGGCCCGCCACGACTCTGCGTGCGCATCGGTCCAGAGTCCCGGTGTGCCGGGATATCCCACCGCCTCCGGTGCCGGCATCACCGCATCGGTCAGCAGCAGGCCGGCGCTGGCGCGCTGTGTGAAGTACTGCACCGCGAGCACGGGCATGCTGCCATCCTGCAGCGCGCGGGCTCGCGTCATGGGCGCCATCAGCACCCGATTCGGAAGCCGCAGGGCGCCGAGTGCCGCAGTGGAGAGCAGATGTGGCAGGTGGGACATGGCAACCCGAAGGGAATGGTTGGTGACGCGGGGGGCGTCGACGACGCTACGTCGGAGACTGGAGAGTAATGGACCGGTGTCATGCGTCCTGGGCGGTGTGTGGCGTACGGTGCCGAGTCAGCGCCGCCTGTTTGACTCCAGACGCCACTTCCGCGACTCTTCGCCAGATGTGTACCGTATCTCGATTCATCCGCGCGCTCGTCGCACTCGCCACCTGCACACTGACGGCCTGCGGTCCCGGGTCCACCGCTACGACGGACGGCCCACTGGCAGCGCTGAAGATCATTCACCTCCTGCAGGGGGTGGACAACGCGCAGATCGGGTTCGTCGCGGACCGTGCGCTCGCAACCGTCACCTTCCCGAGCATCGCCCCGACAGAGGACGCCGCGTATCTCTTCACGGCTGCAGATGGGCCGCGCAAGCTGCTGCTGCTGCTGCCCGCAGCCACGATCCTCGACAGCACGCTGACGCTGGTACCGAACACGTTCTACACGATCCTGACCACCGGCACTCGCGGTGCCAGCGGAGCTGCCGCGCCGGCATTCGTGATCCTGCAGAACGACATGACGCGAGTCCTTGGAGGCAACGTGCGTTTCCGGTTCATCCACGGGGCCGTGGGCACCGGTCCCGTCGATGTGCACATCAGCCCGGACACTGTCGGCTTCGCCGCACCGACCCGCTTCTCCGCCGCTGTGCCATTCCGGGGCAACACGAGAATCGAAGCGCCAGTGGGAGGCAACCGCACGGTCTGCGTGATCGGTGCCGGCGTGCTGCCGACGCCCAACGGCAGCAACTGCAGGGCACTGCGCTCCTACGGTGTGCCACCGGGTGCAGCTCTCACCGCCGTATTGCGCGATCCGGTCGGTACCGAGACGACGCCGGGCATTCTCTTCACACTGGACCGCACGCCCTGATGCCACGCTCCGGCGCGTGAACACCGGCGCCTGATGCGTCGGCAGTTGCGCCCGTGTGCCGAACGCGCCATTCTCGCCTGATGCCCGCTGACGACGCCGACCGACTCGGCCCCAAAGGCCACGTCTACGTGGAGCTGGTGCGCGAGCAGTGGCGCGCGCCACTGGAACGTCCGAGCGCGCGGCGCGCACTCCTGACCGGCTTTCTCGGTGCGGTCCTGATCATCATGGGCATCGTCGGCTCGATCATGGTCTACGGCGAGGCGCTGGTGCTGGTCGGCATCGGTCTGGTGGCGCTGTTCAGCTTCATGGGTGAAGTGCGCCTGCTGCGGCCGGAATTCGAGGAGGCGCGGCGCATCGGGTGGGTGGAGCCGGTGCTCGACGACAGCCGGGTGACGGCTGGCGAGCCGGCCACCTTCAGCGCGGTGCTCCACGCGCGTCGCGCCCTGCGGCTGCAGCATGCCGCACTGGTGGCCGAGGCGCATCGCTGGACGGGGCCGACGCGCGGGGAACAGATCGAGCAGCTGGCGCTGCCGATGACAATGACGGGCGCGGCCATCGCAGCCGGCGACGATTGGCGCCAGACGGTCACATTCCGGATTCCGTCCAGTGCGCCCCCGTCGTTTTACAGCGCCACGGAATCGGTGCGCTGGTCGCTGACACTCGACCTGACGTTTACTGATCAGGCGCCGTGGCGGCGCACCTGGCCAATGCTGGTATTTCCGGCCGACGCAAATTGAGCGGCGCGCGTTGATGCGACGACCACACTAGCGGGACCGGTGCGCGGCGGGCAGCATTGAGGATCACGCCGGCGTCTGCTTCGCGGTCGGCTGCTGCTTCTCAACCCATTGGCTCACACGCCACCTCTCATGGCCATCGAGATTCGCCGCGCCGCCGTCGTCGGCGCAGGCACGATGGGGAGCGGGATTGCCGCGCATTTGGCGAATGCCGGCATTCCGGTTCTCCTGCTTGACATCGTCCCCGCCGGGGCGACCGACCGGAATGCGTTGGCCGCCGGCGCACTCACGCGCATGCGCACGCAGCAGCCGGCCCCGTTCATGAGCGCCGAGGCGATGGCGCTGGTCACGCCGGGCAATGTCGAGGATGACCTCGAGGCGCTCTACGAGGTGGACTGGATCATCGAGGCGGTGTTCGAGGATCCGGCGGTAAAGACGCCGCTGTATGCCATGCTCGATGCCGCACGCCGTCCGGGCAGCATCATCACCTCCAACACCAGCACCATCCCGCTGCAAGCGCTGATCGCGGGTCAGTCAGAGGCGTTCGCGGCCGACTTTGCGATCACGCACTTCTTCAATCCGCCGCGCTACATGAAGCTGCTGGAGCTCGTCAGCGGCCCGCAGACGCGCGCCGAGGTGACGGCCGCGCTGCATCAGGTCTCCGACGAGCGGCTGGGCAAGGGCGTGGTGGTCTGCAAGGACACGCCCGGGTTCATCGCGAATCGCATCGGCACCTTCTTCATGTACTGCGCCATGCACGAAGCGCTGAAGCATGGCCTGAGCGTCGAGGAAACCGATGCGGTCTGCGGCAAGCCGATGGGCCTGCCCAAGACGGGCATCTTCGGGCTGACGGATCTCGTTGGACTCGATCTGATGCCGCACATCATGAAGAGCTTCCACGCCACGCTGCCCGCGGGCGATCCGTTTCTGTCGCTGCCGACCACGTTCGCGCCGATGGAACGGCTGATCGCCGCCGGCAACACCGGTCGCAAGAGCAAGGGCGGTGGCTTCACGCGACTGGTGCCGGATGCCAGCGGCAAGCGCGTGAAGGAAGTGGTGGACCTGCAGAGTGGCGAATATCGGTCCGAGCAAGCGCCGAAGCTCGCGTCGCTGGGTGCTGCGCGCGGCAAGAGTGCACTGAAGACGCTCGTGGGTTTCGACGACCGCGGTGGACATTTCGCGGCGGCGCTGCTGGCGCAATCGCTGTCGTACGCCGCCGCACTGGTGCCGACGATCGCCGATCGCATCAGCGCCGTGGATGCGGCAATGCGGCTCGGCTACGGATGGAGTTTCGGCCCGTTCGAGCTGATCGATCAGCTGGGAACCAGCAGCTTTGCCGCGCTCCTCACCCAGCATGGCATCGCCGTGCCGCCGCTGGTGGCGATGGGCAAGCCGTTCTATCGCACCGAGGCCGGTGTGCTGCAGGAATTGCTGCCCAGCGGTGAATACGGCGCCGTGCCGCGTGGCGACGGTGTGCTGCTGCTGGCCGACGTGAAGCGACAGGGCACGCCGGTGATGAAGAACGCATCGGCCAGCGTGTGGGACATCGGCGACGGGGTGCTCTGTCTGGAGTTCACGTCGAAGATGAACACCATCGATCCCGAGATCATGGCGATGATCCGCCAGATCATCGGCGCGGTGGGTAATGGCAGTGGGCCGTTCAAGGCGCTCGTGATCTACAACGACGGTGACAACTTCAGCGTCGGCGCCAACCTCGGCCTGGCCCTGTTCCTGCTCAACATCGCGATGTGGGATGGCGTGGAGCAGAGCGTGGCCGATGGACAGGCGACGTATGCCGCGCTGCAGCATGCGCCCTTCCCGGTCGTGAGCGCGCCGGCGGGCATGGCGTTGGGCGGTGGCACCGAGATCCTGCTGCACTCCGATGCCGTGCAGGCGTCGGCGGAGAGCTACATCGGTCTCGTCGAATCAGGGGTCGGCATCGTACCGGGGTGGGGTGGCTGCAAGGAGATGGTGCTGCGCCACGTGGCGCCGGCGCAAGGCGATGCCGGGAAGGCGATAGCCGCCACCGGTCACGTTTTCCAGACGATCGCCACCGCGAAGACCTCCACCTCGGCTGCCGATGCACGCACGATCGGCTATCTGCGGACCGGTGACGGTATCACGATGAACCGGGAACGGCTGCTGGCCGATGCCAAGGCGAAGGCGCTGTCGCTGGTGGCGGGATATGCGCCACCGGCACCGCGCACCGTCACGTTGCCGGGCGCACGCGGCAAGGGCATGCTGATGGCCGGCGTGAACGCCATGGCTGCCGCCGGCAAGGTGACGCCGCATGACCTGGTCGTGGCCGAGCATCTTGCCTCCATCGTGAGCGGTGGCGACACGGACGGCAACACCCCGCTCGACGAATCCGCGCTGCTGACGCTCGAGCGTTCGCACTTCATGCAACTCGCCCACACGCCCGGCACGCTGGCCCGCATCGAGCACATGCTCGCGACGGGCAAGCCGCTGCGTAACTGAGGATCGCACGATGCCCACCTACAAGGCACCACTGGACGACATGAAGTTCGTGCTGAACGACGTGATCGACTATGCACGCCTCACCGCGCTGCCCGGCTACGCCGACTTCGATGCCGACACCGCGATGTCGGTGCTGGAAGGGGCCGCGCAGTTCTGCGAAGAGGTGTTGCACCCGATCAACCAGAGCGGCGACGCCGAAGGGTGCCGGATCGACGATGGCCAGGTGACCACGCCAAGCGGCTTCAAGGCGGCGTATCATCAATACGTGGAGTCGGGCTGGCCGGCGCTGTCGGCCGACGCGGCGTTCGGCGGGCAGGGTTTTCCGCAGACGTTGCGCTTCGCGGTGGAGGAGATGATGTGCGCCTCGAACCTGAGCTTCGGCATGTTCCCGGGGCTCAGCCACGGCGCCTATCATGCGCTGCTGATGCATGGCGCCGACGAGCTGAAGCCCATCTGGCTGCCGAAGCTCGTGACCGGCGAGTGGGCGGGGACGATGTGCCTCACCGAGGCGCAATGCGGCACCGACCTCGGTCTGCTGACGACGAAGGCCGAGCCGCAGGCCGATGGCAGTTACGCGATCACGGGCAACAAGATCTTCATCAGCGCCGGTGATCACGATCTGACCGACAACATCGTCCACCTGGTGCTGGCACGCCTTCCCGATGCCCCGTCGGGCATCAAGGGCATCAGCCTGTTCATCGTGCCGAAGTTCCTGCTCGATGCCGTTGGCGCTCCCGGTGCCGAAAATGGCGTGCGCTGCGTGAGCATCGAGCACAAGATGGGGATCAAGGCGTCTCCGACCTGTGTGCTGGCGTTCGAGAACAGCACCGGGTGGCTGGTGGGTGAGGTGAACAAGGGCATGCGCGGCATGTTCACCATGATGAATGCCGCGCGCCTCGCGGTGGGCATGCAGGGACTGGGGATCAGCGAAGTCGCGTACCAGAACGCGGTGAGCTACGCGAAGGACCGTTTGCAGGGCCGTTCATTGACCGGACCGAAGAACCCATCCGGACCCGCCGATCCGCTGATCGTGCACCCTGACGTGCGTCGCTCCTTGATGACGATCCGCGCCTTCAACGAAGGGGCGCGCGCGCTCTCGCTCTGGGTGGGCACGCACATCGATCTCCACGAGAAGAGTGACGATCCGCAGGTGCGAAAGGACGCCGATGACTTCGTGGCGCTGATGACGCCGATCGTGAAGGCGTACTTCACCGACATGGGCTTCGAATGCGCGAACATGGCACTGCAGATCTACGGCGGGCATGGCTACATCCGCGAGTACGGCATGGAGCAGTTCGTCCGTGACGCGCGCATCGCACAGATCTACGAAGGGGCGAACGGCATTCAGGCACTGGACCTGGTGGGTCGCAAGCTCCCGCAGGACGGAGGACGACTGCTCCGTTTCTTCTTTCATCCGCTGAGTGAGCGCCTCGCGCGCACGGCGCAGGACCCGCAGCTGCGGGAGTTCGCCGACCCGTTTGCGAAGATCTTCACACGGTTGCAGCAGGCGACGCAGTTCATCGCGCTCAAGTCGCTGTCCAACCCTGACGAGGCGGGCGCGGCGAGCTCCGACTACCTCCGCATGTTCGGTCTGGTGGCGCTGGGTGACATGTGGCTGCGCATGGCCGAGGTGTCGTTCGCGAAGATGCCCACCGCCAACGGCGACCGGGCATTCCACGATGCGAAGATCAAGACGGCGCGCTTCTTCTTCACCAAGATGCTGCCGGAATGCCACGGGCTGTTCGCCCGGATCATGGCCGGTTCGGCCCCCGTCATGGCGCTCGACGCCGACGGGTTCTGAGCTCGGTTCCATCCCCGCCGGGAATGTGCGGCGGGGGCTCATCCTCGATTCGGCTGTTTCCCGGCTGATCGAGCTGCCGATACTCCCGGGCAGACACCTCACTTCAGGGGTGTTGCCGTCCTGCCGCCACGTCGTCGTATCTGCGTGGCGGTGTGAGACCGCCCCGGTTTTTCTGCGACCATGCCCCATCCCGGTTGGTGTGGACGCAGTGAGCCTATCGACGATGGGAGACTCTCGTGCACCCCGAACTATTCGAACTCAAGGCCCTGGTGGCCGGGCGTCTCGATGCGCACCGTCGCCGCGAGATCGACGACCATTTGGGCTCGTGTGCAGAATGCTCGCGGCATTATGTCGCGATGATGCTTGGAAGTTCGTCGCCGAAGACGGCTGAAGCCGAGGCGCGGGAAGGGCTCGTGCCCACGGGGGCGGGCAGTGGGGCGACCCTGGTGGGCGGTGAGGTTGCCGCCGTACAGCGCTACGGCATCGACGCCCCCCTCAAGCCGTCGGCTCCGCCACGTTCCGCCTCTCCACGGGCGCCGCACAACAACCTCGCCGCGCTCGAGACGGAGTTCCAGGCGCCGTCGTCACGCACTCAGATGCCGGTGTCGGCCAGTCTCGTCGACGCCATCTCGAAGCTCCGCGCTGAGTCGGAGGCGGCTGCTTCGGTGGCCGCTCCGGTGGCCGCTCCGGTCGTCGCTTCGGTGGTTGCTCCAGTCGCCGCCCCGGTCGTCGCTCCGGTCGTCGCTTCGGTGGTTGCTCCGGTCGTCGCCCTGGTCGCCGTTCCCGATCCACCGCATTCAGCGGAAGCGACAGCGGTGCAGCCGGCTCCGGAGCTGATCGTCACCTTCTCGTCTGCGCCGCCACGGACGCCGGTGATGCGGACTCCGACCGCAGCCGAGCCGGCAGTGGCAACCGTCATCACGGCGCCGCAGCACGATGCGGTGCAAGTCACCCCGATGATCGCCTTGGTGGCACCCGTGGAGGTCGAATCGTCGGCACCGACGCGGGTGGCGACGGATCGGAAGCCCATGCTGCTCGGTGGCGCCATGGCTGCAGCGGCCGCGGTAGTCATCATCGGTCTGGCCGGCTACAAGTTCTTTCAGTCATCGGTGTCGCAGGCGGCCAGTGCCGCCGCCGCTGCCGCCTCCAGGCAGGTGCAAGCGGCCGCCGCCCGCACCCCAGCACCTGACGCTGCAGCGACGACCGCTGCCGCAGTGCCGGCACCGGCACCGGCGCCGGTGATCGAGACGCGCATCGTGTATGTCGACAAGCCTGCTTCGCGCAGGGGTGAACCGGCGCGGGTGGTCCCCGAAACCGTCCTCGTGACACCGAGCATGCCGATCGCGGTCACTCTGCCGGACGTGAACCTCAACACCGGCAACGACCCCGTGGTCCAGAGCAACTCGCAGCGCAATGCGACCTCCGAACTGACGCGCAGCGCGCGCGCCACGGCCATACGTACCTCCGTACCGCGACCGTAACCATCCGGATGTGCGAAGGAGCGAAACGGGCCATTGCAGTGATGCAGTGGCCCGTTTCGCGCGACGTGTGCACGCCGGCGCCAGTCAGGCATCTCCTCTGCAGACCTGATTCCCGAGGCTTGCCATGACACCACGGTTCCCGCTCGTTCGCACGCTGGTTCTCGCACTTGCAGTGGTTCTCGTCCCGCTCACCGTCCGCGCGCAGGGATGGATCGAGCCATCGCCGCCCCGTCTGTCCGATGCGGGCATCTCAGTGCCGCGACCCGCTCCTCCCCGCGTGCGGCGCGTTGCCACCAACGTCCGCGCCACGATCGAGGGCCGTGTGGCCCGTATCGAGGTGGAGGAGCAGTTCCGGAACGATGGGCAGGACATCGCCGAAGGCACGTACCACTATCCGCTGGCTGGTGAGGCAGTATTCCAGTCGCTGTCGTTGTGGATGGGCGAGACGGAGATGCGTGGTGAGCTGATGGATGCGGCGAAGGCGCGAGGCATCTACGAGGAGATCGTGCGCCGCCGCCGTGATCCCGCCCTCGTCACGCTGGTGGGCCACCAGCTGCTGCGCGCGCAGGTCTTCCCGATTCAGCCGGGCGAGACGCGCCAGGTGGTGCTGCGCTTCACGCAGGTGCTCGACAAGCAGGGGGATGCGCTGCGCTGGCGCTACGCACTCGGCCCCGAGGAACGTGGCGCGGTCCGCCCCGATATCCGCGTCACGCTGCGTGATGCGGCACGCTTCGGGCGTCCGTTCTCCCCGACGCACACGGTACAGGTGAGCGGCCGCGACGACAGCAGCATCGCCATCACCGATGCGTCGCTCGGCGACGTCGAACTCTTTCTGCCGCTGCGCAGCAACGCTGCCGGGCTGAGCGTCGTGTCGCATTCGCCTGGCGGCGAGGATGGCTACTTCCTGTTGTACGTCACGCCGCCCGAACAGGCCGAATCGCTGCGCATGGGGCGCGATCTGACGATGGTGGTCGATGTCTCGGGTTCGATGAGCGGTGACAAGATCATGCAGGCGAAGGCAGCCATGCTGGCGATGCTCGGTACACTCTCACCGCGCGACCGATTTCGTCTGATTTCGTTCTCATCAGGCGTTCGCACGTTCCGCGATGGATTCTCCGAAACCGACGCGGCGTCGCTGGATGCGGCACGCGCGTGGACCAGCGCGCTGGTGGCCGACGGTGGCACCAACATCGAAGAAGCGTTGCGGCAGGCGCTGCAGCGTGACGGTCGCCGTGAGCGCGATCGCAATCTCGACGTGCTGGTGTTTCTGACCGATGGTGTGCCGAGCGTGGGCGAGCAGCAGCCGGAGAAGCTGGCGGCCATGGCGGCGCAGGCGGCATCGGGTACGCGCGTGTTCACCGTCGGCATCGGCACCGATGTGAACACCTATCTGCTCGAGCGTCTCGCGCAGGATGGCCATGGTGCGGCCGACTTCGTGCCACCGAATGGCAACGTCGAGATGGCGGTCGGCAATCTGACGCGCAAGCTGCGCGCTCCGGCTTTGGTGGACCTGCGTATCGTGTCGTCTCCGGCACGCATCGTGTCGCTGGAGCCGGTGCGCCTGCCTGACCTCTTCGCCGGCCAGGAATTGATCGTGCTGGGGCGCTACAGCGGCAGCGGCAGCGGATCGCTGGTGATCGAGGGACAGCGTGATGGCGCGACGGTGCGCGTGAGCACGCCAGTGGAATTCACGGCACGAGACACGGATCACGAGTACGTGAGCACGCTCTGGGCGGCGCGGCGCATCGGTGCGCTGACGCGCACCATGCGGCTCGAGGGGAGCACGCCCGGACGCATCGAGGAGATCAAGGCGCTGGCTCTCAGGCATGGCATCGTGACCGAGTACACCGCCTACCTGGTGCAGGAACCGATCGTCGCGGCAGATGGCGGCGCGACCCTCGACGAGTCGCGACGCCTGGTGCGCGGCGCACCGGGTTCGCCGTCCGCATCGGCACCGGTCGCAATGGCACCGCCGGCAGCGAAGGCGCAGACCGGGCGCGCAGCGTTCGAGGCAGCGCAGACCAGCGCCGACTATGCCGGTGCAAACTCCGTTGGGCAGGCACGCCGCGTCAGTGAGCGGGCGCAGGAGCGGTCGCTGGAATCGGTCGCAGGCAGTACGCAGCGGGTGATCGGCAGCCGTCGCTATGTGCAGCGCGGGTTGCAGTGGGCCGACATGGCGCAGGTTTCGCAGCGGGTCGTGCGCGTCGAACCGTTTTCCGCCGCATACTTTGCATTGCTGCAGGCACTGCCGGAATTGCGCGAGCCGTCGCTGCTCGGCGATGACGTGCTGGTTGCCGGCCGCACGGTGAGCATCCGCTTTCAGCGCACAGGACAGGCCTTGATGGCTCGAAGTGAAGTGATGCAGGTGTCGAAAGCCTTTCGCGGCGCCTGACGGGCACACGCATGGGTCTGGACCTCGGTGCTCTCTTTCGTGACTACCACGAGTCGCTCGTGCGGATGCTGACGCGTCGCACGGGTGACCGCGGTCGTGCCGAGGAACTGGCGCAGGAGACGTTTGCGCGTGCCGTGGTGGCTCCGCCCACCAATCCGCGGCCGTGGCTTTTCGCGGTGGCGCTGAATCTGCTGCGCGAGGAGGGCCGCAACGCCACCACGCGCGAGCGGCGGCTGGTGCTGGTGAGGGACGAGGACCATGTGGCACCGTACGAGCAGCCCGACGAGGCGTACGAACGCGAGGAGACGCGGCTGCGCGTGCGCGCCGCCCTCGCACAACTCTCTGAGCGCGACCGTGACGTGCTGCTGCTGCAGGCTGAAGGTTTCGATTACGACGAGATCGCGCAGACCACCGGACTCTCGCGTGGCGCGATCGGCACCACACTCGCGCGGGCGCGGAAGCGCATGCTCGACGTGTACACGCAGGGCGAAGGAGGAACGCATGGCGCATGTGGATGATGGTACGCTCCACGAACTGATCGACGACGCACTCGACACCAACGATCGTGCGGCGGTCGAGGCACACCTCGCGACATGCGGCGAGTGTGCGAAGCGCTTCGCCGAGGCCACGGCGATGGCGCGACAGGTCCACATGCTGCTCGGCGCGCTCGATGCGGTGCCGGCGCCGGTCCGCATCGTGGCGTCGACACCGGCTCGCGCTGCGGCGTCGACACCGGTCCGCAACGCGGCGCTGGCTGCGGCGAACGTGACGCCGGTCCAACAACAGCTGCGCATGATCCGTCGCGTGGCGCTGGCGGCGAGTGTACTGCTGGTGGCGGGAATCAGCTATCGCGCCGGTGTCAGCCGCACGAAGGAAGACGCTCAGGCGGCGCGCGAGTCGGCAACGACCGTGGCACGCCTGGGGGCACAGCCGGAAGCGATGCAAGCGGTTGCGGAATCCGCCCCGGAATCCGCACCGAAGTCTGTACCGGAGTCTGCCCCGAAGTCCGTCCCGCGATCGGGACCGGAAGCTGCACCGATCGCGGTGCCTTCGGCGCCGACGGAGCGTGTGGCATCACGTCGAGCAGCGCGCGCGGAGGACGATGTCGCCTTGGGCGCCGCTGCTCCGCCGGTCGAGGCGATCGCAGCTCAGATGGCTGTTCCGATGGCTGTTCCGATGGCCGCGTCGGCACCCGTTTCCCGGCGGGCGGCGGCGGATGTGGCATCGCCAGCAGCCTCGATGCTGGAGGCGATGCCACGAGTAGGCGGCTCGCTCGCCGGCTACGAGATGCAAGCGGATGCCACTCTGCCAGCGGTGAATCGCCGTCGCTACATCGCCGCCGACGGTACGATGCTGATGCTCACGATCACGCCGACAACCGCTGACGAATCGAAGCGCGACGCCAATGCGGTGTCCGAGTTCACGGTGTCGACGGCGAAGGGACGCAACACGGTGCGCTGGCAGCGCTCTGGCAATTCGTATGAGCTGCAGGGCGCACTGCCTGCTGACTCACTGATGAAGCTCGCGACGCAGCTGAAGTAGGCTGGCTGCGTCGCGCGCTGGCCTACTGCTCGCGATACGGCGAGCCGCCGCCCGAACGACCACCACCACCGCTCCCATCGCCACCGCCGTTGCCGCCGCTGCGTCCACCACCACCACGGCGCCGGCGCTGCGGTGCGCCACCCTCGCCGGCGGGGCGTGCGCCGCTACCACCACTGGCACCACCACTGGCACCGCCCTCGGCCGCTGGACGCGCCGGTGCGGCGGGACGGCGCGCCGTCGAGGAAGCGCCGCCACTACCGCTGCTCCCGCGCGGCGCGGACGACGGCTGACCACCGGCCTTGCGGACCGCCTTCTCGGCGGCGCGCTGACGATCCGCCGCCTTGCGTGCACGGATCTCCTTGATCCGCTCCGCGATCGGCACCTCGAACTTCTGCGCAGTTCGCGCGGTGTAGTCGAAATCAGGGAGTGTGACGCGCGGAAGCCGGCGACCCACGGCCTTCTCGATGGCACGGATGTCCGCCTCTTCCTCGGGCGACACGAACGTGAACGCATCGCCCGTCTGCTCGGCGCGGCCGGTACGGCCCACGCGATGGATGTAGTCCTCGGGCTGCGCCGGCACATCGAAATTCACCACGTGCCCCAGGTCGGCCACGTCGATGCCGCGGGCAGCGACGTCAGTGGCGACCAGCACGCGGATGCTGCCATTCTTGAAGCCGTCGAGGGCCGCCACGCGCGCCGACTGTGAACGGTTGCCGTGGATGCGCGCGGCTGCGACACCATGCTTCTCGAGCAGTTCGAACAGGCGGTTGGCGCGATGCTTGGTGCGCGTGAACACCAGCGCCTCCTGCATGTCGCCGCGCTCCAGCAGCTTCACGAACAGTGCGGGCTTGAGATCCTGCGACACGGGGTAGAGCGCCTGCGTGATGCCGCTGGCCGGCGCCGACTTCCGCTCCAGGTTGATCTGCGCGGCATCCTTCAGCAGTTCCTTCGACAGTTGCACGATCGCGTTCGGCATCGTGGCGCTGAACAGCAGCACCTGCTTCTTCGCCGGCAGATGGCTGAGAATGCGCTTGATGTCAGGCAGAAAGCCCATGTCGAGCATGCGGTCGGCCTCGTCGAGCACCAGGTGCTGCACACCGGCCAGCGAGGCATACGACTTCGACATGTGGTCGAGCAGGCGGCCAGGGGTCGCGACCATCAGATCGACCTTGGTGCGGAAGGCATGCTCCTGCGGACCCATGCCCACGCCACCATAGATCGCGGCACTGGTCAGCGGCGTATGCACCGACAGCGCCTGCGCCGTCTCGAGCACCTGCAGCGCCAGTTCGCGCGTCGGCACGACGATCAGCGCGCGGGTGGTCCCGCGCTTGCCGGCCAGCATGCGATGCAGGATCGGCAGCAGGAAGGCGGCGGTCTTGCCGCTGCCCGTCTGTGCGCAGGCCAGCACATCGCGTCCGTCGAGCGCCGGCGGGATGGAGTCGGTCTGGATCGGCGTAGGCCGTGCGAACCCCAACTCCTTGACGGCTTGCATGAGGGCCGCGTCGAGCGACAGGGACGCGAACGTGGGAACGGCCACGGGATCTTTGGACAAGGGACGGGTGCTTCCGGCCGGGCACGCTGCCCGACCAGACCCTGTAAGATAGTCGCTCAGGCTCGCAATGCCGCGCGGCCAGGCGCGCGGCACGGCCGGATCACGGCAGTCGCGGTGACTCGACCCCCTCGTCCTCCGCCTCGTCGGGCGAGTTGCCGTCTCCGCCTCCGGCATCGACCGGGCGCACGATCAGGTAGTTCTCCGGCGGGGTCGCGCCAAGCAGGTGCTGCACGAAGTAGTCCCAGCGGCGGCGGATGAAGTACGGCTCGTTCAGTGAGTGCGGACGATTCGGTGCGATGATCAGATCGAAGGTGCGGTTGGCCTTGATCAGCGCGTCGACCACCTGGATCGTCATCGCCGGATGCACGTTGTCATCCATGTCGCCATGCATCAGCAGCAGGCGGCCCTTCAGGTTTGCGGCCATCGCGGCGTTCGACTGGCTGTCGAAGTTGTCGCTGCGGCGCAGCGTGTCGCGGCGCAGCAGACCCTGATACTTCTCGGCCCAGTAGATGTTGTAGCTGCGATTGTCGTGGTTGCCCGCGCCCGCCACCGCCACCTTGAAAAAGTCGGGATAGCGCAGCATGGCATTGGTGCTGGCGAAGCCGCCGCCCGAGTGGCCGAAGATCCCGACCCGCTCGATGTCGATGAAGCCATGACGGCTGGCGAGCTGCTTGATCGCCGCCACGTGATCAGGAATGCCGTTGTCGGTGAAGTTGCCGTAGTAGCTGTCGTGAAAGGCCTTGCTGCGAAGCGGCGTCCCCATGTGGTCGATCTGCACCACCACGAAGCCGAGTTCCGCCAATGCCTGGGGCTCACCGCCTGCCTTGTAGCCCCAGCTGCCCACCGAGCCCACCTGCGGGCCGGGATAGATGTTGGAGATGATCGGATAGCGGCGTGCCGTATCGAGATTCGACGGCAGGTACATCACGCCGTAGATGTCGGTGACACCATCACGCGCCTTCACCGAGAACACCTTCGCCCCCTTGAAGCCGAGCGTCGCGAGCTGCGAAGCATCCGCCTTCTCGAGCGTCCTGATCACACGGCCCGTGCTGGCATCGCGCAGCACCGTCACCGACGGCGTCTCGATCCGCGAATACGTATCGACGAGATACCGTCCATTGGGGCTGACCGTGATCCGGTGATCGGCATCTTCGGTGGTGAGCTTCTGGAAGCCACTGCCGTCGAAGTTCGCCGAATACAGCTGTGCGTAGTACAGAAATCCATCGCCCTCGCGGCCGCGGCCCGTGAACCAGACACGCTTTGATTTCTCATCCACGGCCACGATCGTGCCGACCTGCCACGGACCTTCGGTGATCCGGTTCTTCAGCTGCCCGTCGGCGCCGAAACGGTAGAGATGACCCCAGCCGTCACGCTCCGACCAGAACAGCGTCTCGCCATCCTCGGTCACGTAGTTGGGCGTCGGGTCCACCGGGTTGCCGAGCTCCACGAAGGTCTTCGACGAATCGACGGCGAGTCGCTTCACGACGCCGGTCGCCGCATCGATCTCCACCACGGTGGCAACCTTCGACGCGCGCGACAGTGTGGAGAGATAGGCGCGCGTGCTGTTGGCATTCCACGTCGAGTCGCGCGCGGAGAGGTTCCATGAGGCCTGTGCCGGTGCCGGATCGAGCGCCACACGCACGTTCGACTTCGACTCGCGGTTGAGGATGTGGAAGCCCGGCTTCGGGATCACGGAGTCGCCGGGCAGCGCGTACGGTTGCGAGAAGGCGCGCGGACGTTGCGTCGTGTAGCTGATGTACGGCATCACGGCCACGTTGCGCGTGTCCTGTCGGCCCACGAGCAGATGGCGCGAGTCGGGAGCCCACTTGATCTGCGGCCGGCGCGGTGCGAGCCGCGCCGCGAGGCGCTGCTGCGGCGTCGGCTCAGCGAGACCGTACGCCCAGTTCGACACGCCGTCGGTGGTCAGGCGGACCGAGTCGGCGATCACGCCGCGCGGACGCACGTACACGTTGTGATTCTGCACGTACGCTTCCCACTTCCGGTCGGGGCTCAGCACGTACGGCACCTCACTCGGCACGGTGTCGGCGGAGAGACACTTGTAGGCCCCGATGTCGCAGGTGAACCGGCGGCGACCGAAGCGGAATTCGATGTTGCGCTCGTCGTCGCCATCCTTGGAGAACCGGAACGTCCGGAACGGCAGCTTCAGCGGATCGATGCTCGTATCGGCGGCGGTGGAGATTGCGACGGCAAGCTTCGCATTGTCGAACAGCAAGGCTCGCGCACCGCGTGCCGGATCGATGAGCACGAACTCCGCGCCCTGCCGGATCTTGTTGCGATACCAGAAGCGCGCGCCGTCCTTCAGCCATTGCGGCTGCACCTCGTCACCAGTGACCAGCCGGGTCGTGTTCCACGACAGCAGCTGCTCGGCGCGATCGTAGCGGATCTCGCGAGTGGATGTTGCCGGAGACTGGGCACCAGCGGGAAGAACGAAGACTCCCACGAGGGCGAGAGCCGAGGCGACGGAGCGCATGTGCATGGAGCAGGTCGTGACGGGTGAAACGGACCTTCGCGAGTGACGATCACGTTACGTCCTCGCGCTCGTGTCCGCTGCATCTGCGCCTACCGACACTGAAGCCCGCAGCGTCGCGTTCCGGTGGCGCGGGGACCGGCGATGGCGCTCACCAACGCTCGGTCACCCGCTGGCGTACTCCCCAACGACAGAACGCATTTCAGGTGCCCTGATCCGGCAGTGCAGGCTCTCCACCGTGCACGCTGTTCACCCCGCGCGACGACTCATGATGCCCTCCGTTCCGGCGCGCCGACTGCGCCACGCTCTTTGTTTGCTGTTGGCGCTCTTCGCGCTGCCATTGTCCCTGCAGGCACAGGTCGGTGCCTCCACCGACATCATCACCGGCGTCGTGAAAACGCCGGCCGGTCTGCCGGTCGAGAATGCGCAGGTGGAGGCCCAATCCACCGAGACGCAGGTCACCCGTCGGCAGCGCACCAATGCGCAGGGCAAGTACACGATCCTGTTCCCGGACGGCGGTGGTACCTATCGCCTCACGGTTCGCTTCATCGGGTTCCAGCCGACGGTGCTGACTGTGACCCGCAACGGCGACGACGATCGCATCATCCGCAACGTGACGCTGGGCCAGAGCACCGCGCAGACGCTCGCCCGCGTCGAAGTGCGTGGTCAGCGCCGCCCGCAGGAGCGTGGGCCGGGCGGTGGTCCGCCGTCGCCGGGTGGTGCCGAGCGTGTGGTGGATGGTGGATTGGCCACGCGCCTCCCGGTCGATGCATCCGATCCGACTGCCATCGCCTCGCTGGCACCGGGTGTGGTGCTGACCGGCGCCGATACGGCTGGCGGCGGTGGTGCTGCCAACTTCAGCGTGGCGGGTCAGAGTGCCGCCAGCAACAACGTGACGCTCGACGGTCTCTCGTTCGCGGGCGGCGGCGTGCCGCAGGACGCCATTCGTGGCACGCGCGTGGTGACCAACACGTATGACGTGGCCCGCGGCCAGTTCTCGGGCGGCCAGGTCTCGCAGACCACGCGCAGCGGCACCAATGTGATTCAAGGTTCGCTGTCGTACATCGGCCGGTATCGTGATTTCACGGTGGAGCAGGGTGGCACCGGTGGTGCGTTCGGCGGCGCGTTCAATCAGAACCAGTTCGGTGCCGGCGTCGGCTTCCCGATCATCAAGGACAAGCTGTTCTTCTTCGGCGCGCTGCAAGGCCGGCGTCGCGCCGATCTGCTGCCGTCGCTGCTGGCCGCCGACGATGCCACACGCGCCCGCCTCGGTGCGTCACCCGACTCGGTGAATCGCTTCCTGTCGCTGGTCGACGGTTTCGGCGTGGTCGGTGCCGGCGGGGTGATCGACGACAACCGCAATGCCGACAACCTCACGTTGCTCGG
The DNA here is from genome assembly GCA_038249795.1 of Gemmatimonadales bacterium. Classification (GTDB taxonomy): domain Bacteria; phylum Gemmatimonadota; class Gemmatimonadetes; order Gemmatimonadales; family Gemmatimonadaceae; genus JACMLX01. Next base: position 18,640 of record JBBSCZ010000027.1, read on the forward strand.
CCGCATGGACTATTCGCTGGCCGATGCGCACACGCTCACGCTGCGCGGTGACTGGCGCCTCAATGACCAGACGCCGACACGGGTCGGTGCGCTGGCACTGCCGCAGACGGGCGGCACCACACAGAATCGTGGTGGCGGCGGCTCGCTCGTGCTGTCGTCGCGCTTCGGCACCGCCGTCATCAACGAGTTGCGCGCCGGCCTGCAGCTCGACAACCGCACCGGCACGCCGTTCGTCACGCTGCCGCTGGGTCGCGTCCAGGTGCTGTCGGATCTCAGCGACGGCACGCAGGGCTTCAGCACGCTGCAGTTCGGCGGCAGCACGTCGCTGCTCGCGCAGAGCGACAACACCGTCTTCGAAGCGACCAACGAGACCTCGTTACTGCTCGACGAAGGCAAGCACCGCCTCAAGCTCGGTGGGCTGATCAACAGCACCGGCTACACGCAGGACCAGGCGTTCAATCGTTTCGGCACGTTCACGTTCAATTCGCTTGGCGACTTTCAGGCCAACACCCCCGCGGCGTTCCAGCGGACGCTCGCCGCGCCGGAGCGCTCCGGCAGCACGATCAATTCGGGCATCTACCTCGGCGACACCTATCGTCCGCGGAATGGCCTCCAGATGGTCCTCGGGGCCCGCTTCGAGGCGTCATCGTTCAACGGCGCGCCGGCCCGCAATCTCGCGGTCGATTCCGCCTTCGGCCGGAAGACCGACATCATCCCCAACGATGCGGCATTCCTGCCGCGCGTCGGGTTCAGCTGGTCACCGCGCCAGCCGGAGAACGCCAACGGCGGCAATCC
>JBBSCZ010000028.1:0-19186 GCA_038249795.1 Gemmatimonadales bacterium
AATTCGTTACGCGTCATCGTGCGGACGCTGCCGAACCGCTCGAACGCAGCGATCAGCGACGGCCAGTCGTCCCCGCGGAGCCGAGTGAGTTCACTGTCGCCGAGCGGCAGCAGGGCGAGCTCGCTGACACGGAGGGCCTGCGCGGCATCCCGCAGATACGCCTTCGGGTTCTCCTGCCGGAACGCCTCCCAGCGCTCGGCCAACGACTCTCCAACCGGCAGCTGGGCGCTGGAGAGGAGAGCTTCAGGAATCGTGGCGTTAGTCATGGCGAGACGGGTTGGAGGAGAGAAAAGATGAGAACACTTCTCAAACACCAAGATACCCGAATGATTTTGTCGGACAAGAGGGCCGGCCGCTCAGATCACTCGCCCATCGCCTCCCGGAACAACGTCGGCAGGTCGATTTCGAGCGCCTCGTGAGCAGGCCGCGGCTGCCACGACAGTACCCCCGTGATACGCTCACCCTCCTCCGACCCGGGACGCCACCGTTCCACAGACCGTGTGTCGGCATCCACGACCCAGTACTCGTCCACACCCTGCCGCTGGTACAGGCGCCGCTTGATCGACCGGTCCACCTGTGCGGTGCTGGGCGACAGAATTTCGATCGCGAGATCGAGATGCGTGATGTCGGTGTAGCTGAAGCCCGCAAAATTCGGGGGCGCTGGAAACGCGAACAGATCCGGTTGCACCAGCGTGTCATTGGAGAAGGTGACATCCGCCGGTGACAGGAACACGAACAGCCCAGCCGCCTTGCAATACGGCTTGAGCAAAAAATGAAGCTCGCCGAGCACGACTTGATGCACCGCACGTGGCGACGGCGTCACGTACAAGACTCCGTCGATGATCTCGTAGCGATTGCCGTCGTCGGGCAATTGCTGGAGCTCCGCCACCGTCCAATCAGTACGCACGTGGGAAGCCATGGCCATTCGCTATGCTCGGCTGGGGTCGTTGGGGGCTGTTGCATGCGGCCACAGTGCACCGCACATCATCAGTCTACATCCCGTTATTCACGCCAGCGTCACCGTTTTCGCGCACGCTACCGGCGCCCCGCCCTCCTGATCGCGCGCGCTGCCGCACTCGCCGGCAATGAGTCCGCCCAGTACCCCGCGTCGCTGCGCGATGGATCCGTGGCGAGCAGCTGACGATAGGTGCGATCGGCCAGCCGCACCGCCGCCGACCGCTGCGCCTTCGTCACACCTGGCCGATCGACATATGTCGCGAACGCCTGCAGCGCCAGCAACCGCTCCGACCCTTCACGCAACGACCGGAACATCCGCGCCCGCTCGTGCTGCGGAGTCCACGGCAGATCCCACACGCCACGCGAGTACTCGTCGTACTGCGGATTCAATGCGTAATCTCGGTTCATCATGCCACGATAGAAGAAGCGTGACGATTCGTTGAACAACCGGCCGCCGGCGCCCGCCAGTGCCGTTGCGTAGCGAAGCAAGCCAGCGTTCGTGGCGGTGTCGCGCACGAGCGCGCCGATCCGCGTGTAGAGCGTTGCGCGCGGCGCATCGAAGGGCCGCACCTGCACCGCCGCCTCACTCCACTGCCCCGCCTGTGCCGAACGCGACGCCAGCAGCAGCCGCGCCTCGCGCAACACCGTCGCAGCCGGCGCTGACGCCAGCTGCGGCACGATGCTGTCGGGTGTCAGCACGCGGATGATGTAGCGTCGGGTCCAGTCGTCGAGTCCACGGGTGGCGGCCGCCGACACATAGTCGCCACGCGCGAGATGAATGCGCGCCGTCAGGTTCACCGCCTCGGTGTAGAGCGACGAATCCTGCTCCGGCGTGACACGCAGCGTCGTGAACGGCAGCGCGGCATCCGCGCGCCCCGCACGCAGCTGGCCCGCCGCCCACAGATATCGCCAGAGCGGCGAAGCGTTCGCGCGCCACGCCGGGAACGACGCCGGCAACACGAGCTGCGCCGACGAGTCGGACGCCACTGACGCCAGCAGTCGCTCCTCGAGATTTTCGCGCAGCGCATCACGCGAACGCTCCGATGCCAACCGCATCAGCACCGTCCACGCCTCTGCCGACGGTCGCATGTTGCCCACCAGTGACGCGCGCAGCTCCAACGGAATGCGCACGTCAGTGAGGAACGAGTCAGGCGGCGGCGCGCCGGTCAGCAACATGTACCGCATCTCGCTCGCCGAGCGCACGGGATGTCCGGCGTACAGTGACCGCGCCGTGGCCCAGGCACTGTCATTTTGCGACGCGAGGTAAAACAGCCGTAGCCGCTGCAGCTCCACCAGCGTGGCGTATGGATGCGACGGATGGCGCGCCAGCCAATCCCGATGCGCCACCTGCAGCGAATCCCATCGCGCGGATGGCACCTGCTTCGCGATCTCCTCGCGTGTCTCGTCAGGGACACCCGTGCGCACTGCGCCCCGCAACGCTGCATACTCGAGCGATGCGCGACGCAGCGACTGCGGGGCACGCGTCAGCAGCGCCGGCAGGGAATCGAACGGTGTCGAACGCGCCGGCTGCGCCAGACGGGTGAACGCGGCCTTCCGCGACGCGACGGGCAGCGCGACGACCGCCGGCGCCAGCTCGATCGTCTCCACCGCCAGGCGCAACGCGGCGTCACGCGCCGAATCGCCTTTGAACGGCAACGCCATGATCCCCGACACGAGGGCGCGCGCCGCACTGGTCGCCCCTTCCACGTCACCACCCGACCACGCCTCCTCCAGCGCCCGCGACGATGGCTCCGGCACGCGTACTTTCGAGGTCGTATCCCACCAGCGCACGACCAGCGGCTGGCGGCCGATCAGCGCGACGAAGCGCGACGAGTCCGCGCGCACCAGACCGGGCAGAAACCGGATCTCGTCGCGGGTGTCACTCTCCAGCATGTCGATCACCGGATACAGCGCGCGTTCGGCATACGTCGCCGACGAGGCCAGCGGCCCATCCACGTCGTAGCTCAACGAGCCACCGCACGGAAACGCCACCGTCGCCACCGTCATCAGCGCTGTCGGCACCACCCAGCCACGTCGCATCACATCGTCTCCCGAAACAGTGTCACCCACCGGTGCCCGGCAGGGAAAATCCAGACGCCCTGATACCCTGGCACCGCGCCGAATCGCGGGATGGCATCGAACCAGGCGCGATGCTCCGTTCGTCCCCGTGCAGTCTCGCGCTCGAAGGCACCCAGCCCAACGCGAAACGGGAACCCCGCTCGTCGCACCACCCGCACCGCCTCCGCGATTCGTTCCGGCGTCGCCGGCTCGCCGGTGTCGAACACCTGCAGCACGTGCCCGCTCACCACGTCAGCGAACAGCTCACCATACTCCGGCTCCCGCAGGTGTGCGATGATCGAGGTGATCCAGACGGAATCGTTCGATAGCGAATGTGCGCGCAGATGTCGCACCGATGTCGCCCACGCAGCGAGCGCGCGCTGCGGAGCATCGTAGTCCAGTTGCACTGCGGCGTACGGCACGTTGCCGCCACGCAGGCGCAGCACCCGCACGACACTGTCCAGTCGCTGCGCGAACGCCGCTGAACGATCCGAATCGTCGCGGCAACGATCCAGCCCGTTTTCCAGTCGGATCACGGCCGTTGGATGCTCGACGTCCGCCACGGCGGGCGACAGCCCGGCGCGTGCGACGAGCGCACTCCTGACGGTGTCGCAGTGAATTGCACCGATGAACACCGAAGCCTCGAGCGATGGATGCACCAGCCGGCTCTCGGTGAACCGCGCGACGTCGGCGCGGGTCCAGATCCACTGGCCCAGCGCAGCCGGTTGACGCAAGACGGCGCGCGCTGGAGGCTCCTGCTCACACCCCGCAACCAGCACAGCGCAGGCGAGCACGGCGCGCACCCGAGGCTGGAGACGAACGCGAATCTGCACACTGGAATCGTAGCGGCCGTCTCACACCCACGCGTCAGGCGATCGGGTGACAGCGGCAAATGACCAGCATCACCCGGCGAGGACTGCGGCGAAGTACGCGACGACGTCGATCTCCAGCGGTGTAGCCGACGCCACCGGCTGCCAGAGGATCGAGTGTACCAGAGACTCTGCCGCAGTGGAGCCCGGACGCCAGCGCTCGATCACGCGGGCGTCCGTATCGATGATCCAGTACTCGGGGATTCCCTGCGCCTGATACAGCGCCCGCTTCACCGTGCGGTCCCGGGTGCGCGTCGATCGCGAGAGGACTTCGACGACCAGCGACAATGGTTGCAGGTCTTGCCAGTCTCTCACCAGTCTGCCTGGCACGCGCGCAAAGCCGAACAGGTCGGGCTGCACCACGGTGCGCTCCGAGTACTGGATGTCTGCGGGCGACCACAGGATTTCCAATCCAGCCGCCTTGGCGTACGGCATGAGCAGATCGTACACCTGCCGCAATGCCCGCTGGTGCACGAGCCTCGGGGCGGGCGTCACGTGCAGCACGCCATCGATGATCTCGTACCGATTGCCGTCGTCCGGCATCGCGTGCAGCCTGGCGACGGTCCAATCGTGCGATGTCGCGATGGAGCGGGTGGCCATGATGAGCGCTCGGTGTTGCCGTGGCGAGAGACGGACATGCACCGACGATGAGGCGCACGCGACCAACCTACCGCCTCCTTTCCACGCCAGCGTCATCATTTTCACGCACAGGCGAACCGAGTCACGACGCTGCGCCGTCCGTATGGTTCAATCATCGCGCCGCGTTCACTCGTCGCACGCTCTCTTACCTGCATGCCCACGACAGGCACGCTGCGCAGCTATCCGCCGAACACCGGCGACCAGAGGTGGGAGCTCATGACGTCACCGGCGCGGTACCATCCACCCGCGCCTCGAGATAGTCCACCAACCGCACGAAAGGGTCGAATCCGATCACATTCGGCGCATCGGCCACGAAGTTGCTCAACGCGTTGATGTCGTAGAAATAGTGCTCGCCATCACGATCATCCACCAGATACTCGACGCCACCCACGTCGATGTGCGCCGCACGCGAAATCCGCTCCACCTGCTCGATGATGTGCGTCGGCGGATGCGTCGCTTCCACGCGCATGCCCGACCGGGGCGCATCGATCGCACAGGCACCACGCACCAGCGCCGCGCCGGTCGTGGTCTGACACGCATCGGCCGGGCAGAGATCGAAGCTGTCCTGCGGCGGATACACATTGATCGCATACAGATACTTACCGCCCAGCGTCTCCACACGCGTGATGCGACCATCGCGGAGCGGCGCAGACTCCTGGACCAGCGCCGAGTGGTCTACGCCGAGGTCCACCGTCCCCGCTGCCACTGCATCGGCCAGTGCATTTACCGTGTCGTAGCGCACGATGCCGGCCCCGCTGCCACCGATGTTCGCTTTCACCAACACCGGAAAACGGTAGTCCCTCGAGGCCTCCACCGCGCGTGACGCATGGTTGATGACACGCGCCCTTGGATACGGCAGCCCTAGCTCGCGCAGCAGGTCGAGCTGCGTCGCCTTCGACAGCTCGTATGAATACGCCCGCGCACCATTCACCACCGGCACTCCGATGCTTTCCAGGTGCCGTAGCCAGTGGAGCGTGTGAAACGTGCTCTGCGCATGATTGCGCAGGTAGGCCGAAGGGCTGGCGCGGTTGAACACCAGCGACCACGGTGCACCCGTCGCCGAGGGATCGAAGAGGTGCGCAGCGGCATCGAGCCGATCGTACGCCATCCCGCGACGCTCGAGCTCCGTAAACAGCGGGCGGAACCAGTCGGGGTGCTCGTAAAGAATGGCGATAGGCAGACGAGCCGTTCGACTCACTGTCCGATCACGCGAATCCGTGTCCCGTCGTAGTTGAACACTTCGACGCGGTCGACCCGGCCATCACCGTTACGGTCGATCCAGAGCTGCACCACGTGGCCATCGGCATCGAACCACTGCACACGATCCGGCAACTGGCCGCGTGACGGAATACTGAAGCGCGCGGCCACGTTCATGCCGCCAAACCACCGCTGCAGATCGGCGGGACGCTGCCCCTCGGTCCAGAGCACCGCGCTCCGCATCGACGGCATGGCTGGCGCGGTTTCGTCGCAGCGTGTGTCACGCCCATCGACGCACCCCTCGCCCCCCGGCGCGTCATCGCAGAGGCCATCGCGATTCGCGTCCGCACAAGCCTCGCTGCCGCTGCGAAATGGAGTGCGAGCTCGATCGTCGTCGCGCGCCGGCCGTGCCGAGCGCCGCGTCCAGTCGTTCGGCGTATACGTGCTGCGGCTGGGTTCGGGGCCGTAGATCACGCTCGCGCCCACCGGCTTGGTGCGAAGCGCACTCCGGCAGTCGGTCGGCGCCGGCTGCTGCATCGGAGGAACGTCCCGAAGCCACACGCGGCACATGCCGACCGGTGGCAGATAGGCGGAAGGAATGGATGGAGACGGAGAGGGCGGCGTCTGCGCCAGAGCGACTGCGGCACCCCCAACCAGGTACAAACCCGTCATTCCCGTCTGCCAGGCACGTATCACGACATCGACTCCTTCCACCGGTTGAAGCGCCGCACCACGCCGCGTGACACTGCTACCCCGATCAGGCAGAGCCGGTGCCACCCGCAGGAGTTTCGGCAAGCGACGCTCCGACAAGCACTTGCCCGATCTGTAGCTAAGGTTCGTCGATTCCAGGGGACGACTGTGCCCGTCGAGTGACACTGCGACGGCGATGTACGTGTCAGCTGCCCTGCCTCGAGAAAATCAGTCGCCGAACGAAATGCCCGTCGCGCGGGCCGTCCGGACGATGTCATGCTTCGGATCCACCCGCTTCACCTCGCGCAGCGCTTCGACGATCGGGATCGTCACGATGTTCGGCGAATGCAGCGCCACCATGTGCCCCCACTTCCCCTCGGCCACCGCCCGCACCGCCTCACCGCCGAAGCGCGTCGCCAGCAGACGATCGTAGCCGGTCGGCTGGCCACCGCGCTGCAGATGGCCCAGCACCATCGAGCGCGCCTCCTTCCCCGTCTTCTCCTGCAACGTCCGCGCGAGTGGGCCAGCCAGACCGCCCACGCGCCGGGCCTGCCCCGGCATCGATGGACCGAGAATCGACTCCTCACCACCGATCGGCACCGCACCTTCGGCCACCACCACGATCGAGAACCGACGTCCCGCCAGATCGCGCGAGCGGATCTTCTCCACCACCTTGTCGAGATCGAACTCGATCTCGGGAATGAGCACCACATCGGCGCTGGCCGCCACACCGGCGTGCAGCGCGATGAATCCGGCGTCGCGCCCCATCACCTCGAGCACCATCACGCGATCATGGCTTTCGGCCGTCGTGTGCAGCTTGTCGATCGCCTCGATCGCCGTCGTGACGGCGGTGTCGAAGCCGAAGGTGGTGATCGTGCCGCTCACGTCGTTGTCGATGGTCTTGGGAACGGCCACCATGCGCATCCCCTTTTCCACCAGCCGCTGCGCAATCGTGAGCGAGCCATCACCACCGATGGTGATGATCGCATCGATGCCAAGCGCGCGGGCATTCGCCACCACCTCGTCCGACCGATCGACCTCGCGGAAGGTGCCATCGCCGTTCGCCACCGGATATGCGAACGGATTGCCACGATTGGTGGTCCGGAGGATCGTGCCGCCCAGGTGTCCGATTCCCGCGACCATGTCTCTGGTCATCGGCACCACATCATCTTCGCCCAGGAGACCGAAGTAGCCGCGCTTGATGCCAAGGACTTCCCACCCGCGATCGAGGGCGGAAAGGACGGCCGCGCGAATGACGGCGTTCAGGCCCGGCGCGTCTCCGCCACCGGTTGAGAGGGCAATACGCATGACGTGGTGTTGGGGGGGTGAAGGCAGCCGTGGAAAGTAACCAGCCCGGGCGTTGTTCCCACGGGTCGCGCTACATTTTTCTCATGCGACTTCTTACCGCCACTGCCTGTGTCTGCCTCGCGGCCGCGACTCTCCCCGCTCAGGCTCCCGTCACGCCGCCTCTGCCGGCGGCGATGATTCGTGACCTCGACGCCCGCATCGCGAAGATTGCTCCGCGCGTGGTCGGGTGGCGACGCGATCTCCATGAGCACCCTGAACTGAGCTATGCCGAGGAGCGGACGGCCGGTGTCGTCGCGGCCCACCTCCGATCGCTGGGACTCGAGGTCAAGACCAACGTCGGCGGCACCTTCGGCGTCGTGGCCGTTCTTCGCGGCGGTCGCCCGGGCCCCGCCGTCGCGCTCCGCGCCGACATGGACGCCCTGCCGGTCACCGAACAGACGGGCCTCCCCTTCGCGTCCAAGGTCACCACCCAGTACAACAATCAGACCGTGGGTGTGATGCATGCCTGCGGGCACGACGCGCACACCGCCATCCTGATGGGGGTGGCCGAAGTGCTCACGGGGATGAAGGCGACCCTCCCCGGCTCGGTCACCTTTCTCTTTCAGGCGGCTGAGGAAGCGGCACCCAACGGCGGCGCCAAGGCGCTGATCGAGGCCGGCGCGCTCGACGATCCGCGTGTCGAGGCGGTGTACGGCCTGCACACCTGGCCCGGCCCCAGCGGCACGGTCTCCACCCGCAGCGGCGGTCTGATGGCCAGCGGTGACAACTGGCGCGTCGTCATCCACGGCAAGCAGGCCCATGGCGCACAGCCGTGGCGCAGCGTCGATCCGATCGTCGTCGGCGCGCAGATCATCAGCGGGCTGCAGACCATCGTCAGCCGCAACGTCGACCTGACCGCCGGCCCCGCCGTGCTCACCGTCGGTGCGTTCAACGGTGGCGTGCGCGAGAACATCATTCCCGACAGCGCGGTGATGATCGGCACCTTTCGCACCTTCAACGAGAAGGCCCGCCAGACCGTCGCGACGCAGATCAGGGCGATCGCCGAGCAGTACGCCACTGCCGCGGGCGCGAAGGCCGATGTGACGATCTCCTTCGGCTATCCGACCACCGCCAACAGCCCGGCGTGGTTTGCACGGAGTACCAATGTGCTCCGAAATACGGTCGGCAGCACCAACGTGCTCGAAAGTGCGCCGTCGATGCCCGCCGAAGACTTCTCGCTGTTTCTCAACCGGCTGCCGGGCCTGTTCTTCTTCCTCGGTGTCACACCGCGTGATCGCGATCCATTCGATACGCCGGCCAATCACTCGCCGATGTACGATGTGGACGAAGCATCACTACCCATCGGGATCAAGGCGCTGAGTGCGCTCGCCATCGACGCGCTGCTGCATGGCGTCCCGGCAATGGGTGTGATGAAGTGAGTGACCGGCCGGGAGCGGTGATCTTCGACTGCGACGGCGTCCTGGTCGACAGTGAAACACTGATGAGCGTCGTCTTCTCCGGCATGCTCACCGAACTTGGCCTGCTGTATTCGCCCGATGACACCATCCGCACCTTCATGGGCCGCTCGATGGTGAGCTGCATGCAGATCGTCGAACGGCAGCTCGGGCACCCCGCCCCCGCTGATTTTCTGCAGCGCCTCGACGTTCGCGCCGGTGATGCATTCGCGCGTGATCTCGAGGCAGTTCCCGGCGTCGAGACATTGCTCGACCTGCTCGATGTCCATGGCGTTCCATACGCCGTCGCCAGCAGCGGATCGCATGACAAGATGCAGACGACCCTCGGTCTCACCGGGCTGCTGCCTCGACTCGAGGGTCGCATCACCAGCGCCACCGAAGTCGCGCATGGCAAGCCGTCGCCCGATGTGTTCCTGCTCGCCGCCGAGCGACTCGACATGCCGGCCGACGAATGCCTGGTGATCGAGGATTCGCTGCTTGGCATCGAAGCCGCACTGGCGGCCGGGATGCGCGTGATCGGCTACGCCGCCATGACCGACGCTGGTGCCATGCGCGCCGCCGGGGCGACGCACGTCGTCACCACGATGGACGAAATCCCGGCGCTGCTCGCGCTCTGATGATGATGCGTGCGTGATTCCGGTGTGCGGCGGAAGCGCTGGCCGCACATCGTGGCTCCACCTGACACCTGGAGCCCATCGTCATGCGCAGCGGATTCACCGTTCCGGAACTTCTGATCGTGCTCGCTGTCACCGCGATCCTCACCGGCCTCGCGTTGCCGGCGGTCGCGGGCCTGCGCGACCGTCTCACCGTACGCCTCGCCGCCGTCGACGCCGCGCGCGCCCTCGCCGACGCACGCACCATCGCACTCACCGCCGCCCGACGCACGGCAGTGCGCATCGACGCGCTGAGCAACACGCTCACCGTGTACGCAGGAACCGACACCATCCGCATCGTGCGCCTGAGTGAATACGGCGTGCGCCTTCACACCACTCGTGACTCCGTCGCCTTCGGCCCCACCGGCATCGGCTGGGGCGCCGCCACCGCCACGATCACCTTGACCCGCGGCAGTGCCTCCACCGCCCTCGCCGTCTCCCGCATCGGCCGCATCCGCCGCACCTGACGGCGCGCAAGACCAGCAGACCGAGAACAGATCTGCTCGACGCACGCGGCAACCACAAAATACGGAGGCCCGGTGGCGCAGAGACTCGGACTCAGCCGGCTTGGGAACAGAACAACGGATGCGAACCCAATTCCCCCACGTATCCAATCCTTGGTACCCCCGCGACCCTGCGTCTCCGGGTTGTGCAGTTGCCGTCGCCCTCGCTACAGCAGTCGCTGTCGCGGCGTCGTTCACGCGTTGGCATCACCCCGAGCCGAAATCGTACCCCGGCACGCTCACCCGCGGGATCTGCTGCCCGATCACCCGCTCGATCGTGCGCACCATCGCGATCTCGTCCGGTGCCATGAACGTCACCGCATCGCCCGATGCTGCGGCGCGACCGGTGCGGCCGATGCGGTGCACGTAGTCCTCCGCCTGCTGCGGCACGTCGTAGTTGATCACGTGCGAGATGCCGTTGATGTCGAGGCCGCGCTGCGCGATGTCGGTGGCGACCAGCACGCGGATGCTTCCGTCACGAAAGCCCTCCAGCGCCTTGATGCGCTGCACCTGCGTCTTGTCGGCGTGCATGGCCGTCGCCGCGATGTGATTCTTCTCCAGATTACGCACGACCTTGTCGGCGCCATGCTTCGTGCGCGTGAACACCAGCACCGAATCCATCTTCGGCTGCTGCAGCAGGTGCACCAGCAGGTCCACCTTCTTTTCGGCCGGCACGGGATACACCGCGTGGGCCACCGTGACGGCAGCGCTCGACCTGCGGCCCACCTGCACCACGATCGGGCGACGCAGATACTTGCGTGCCAGCGCCTCGACTTCCGGGGGCATCGTCGCGCTGAAGAGCAGCGTCTGGCGGTACTTCGGGATCTGCTCCACCACACGGTTGATCTGCGGCGCGAAACCCATGTCCAGCATGCGATCCGCCTCGTCGAGTACCAGCACCTCGAGATCGTCGGGCACCATGTTCTGCTTCTCGAGATGATCGAGCAGGCGGCCCGGCGTCGCGACCACGATGTCCACGCCACGGCGGAGCGCCGTCTCCTGCGGCTCGTACGGCACGCCGCCGAAGATCGGCGCCACCTCGATGCCCGTGCCGCGCGCGTACTTGCGGATACTCTCTTCCACCTGCAGCGCCAGCTCACGCGTCGGCGTCAGCACCAGCGCGCGGGTGCGCTTGGGTCCGTCCAGCAGGCGGCTGATCAGCGGCAGCGTGAACGCCGCCGTCTTGCCCGTACCCGTCTGCGCCAGGCCAATGATGTCGGACCCGCGCAGCGCCAGTGGAATCGCCTCGCGCTGGATCGGCGTCGGATACTCGTAGCCGGCTTCGATCACGGAGGCCAGCAGCCGCGGATCGAGATCGAGCTGACGAAAGGTGACCCGCGCTTCGTCAGCGGCGATCTGCGCGGCGATACTCTCCGGCGTCGATTCGACTGCCTCGGGGACTGCGTTGTGCTCTGCTTCGCTGACCGTCGTTGGTCCGTCGCCAGCGGGGCGGGCGCGACCACTGCTGCGCGGGCGTCGTGTACGTGAATTCACTCTGTCGTGGTGTATGGCGCCCAGGTCGCCTGTGCGGCTTGCGCCGTCCTGTGGTGCGGTCTGCATCAGTCCCGGCGTCCAGTGCCGTCGCAGTATCCGCCCACGGCCGCAACGAAAAGCGTTGCGGACCGTCCGGGCGACCGCCGCAGGTGCACGGAGAGCTCGTCGCGTGGGACGCCGGCAATGTGGTGCGTCGGAGGGACGCACGCTGCCGGTGAACATGCCGCCCAGGCGCGAGCGGCCGTTCGACTCGGAACATACCCTGCCCAGAGGGCGGCGGACACCCGCCCGCCCCATGATCGACGATTACGGACTCAGCCGTGCAACCTGTCGGGAGCGAGGAATGGACGCAGCAACGCGAGCGCCCATTCCGGACGCTCCTCCATGACCACATGCCCTGCCCCCTGCGCCACATGCAGCGTGGCCGTCGACAGGCACCGCGCCAAAATCGGCACCACACGCCGCGGGCGCACCACCGGATCCTTGTCGCCGAAGATGAGCAAGATCGGTTGCGACACCGATGCCAGCTCGGTCGGTGTCCACGGCGTCCAGGTGAAACCATGGAGCAGCAGCCGCATTGCATTCAGGAATGCGGGGAATTGCGTCGGGGCCCAGTATTCATCCACTTCCTGCTCGTCACTCATCCCGCGCTCACCGCGCGAATGCTGCAGCGCGAACTTCACCGCCCACCGAGGAATCCGGCTCGGCAACAGCGCCCCGGTGAGCGACGGCGGCAGCAGTTGCGACCACGCCGCACGATCCACTTCACCAAATCCCACCGCGCCGAACAGCGCCAGTCGTGCCACCCGATCGGGATCGCGCAGAGTCAGACCCATCGCCACCGCCCCGCCCATCGAATGCGCGACAAGCGGGACCCGACTCAGCGCGAGCACGTCGAGCGTGGCCGCCAGATGGTCGATCATCGCCTCACGCGTGTAGTTGGACGGCTCATCCGAGCGGTCGGACAAGCCATGTCCACGCAGATCGATCGAGATCGTGCGGTGGCCGTCGGCCACCAGTCCGGCCGCGATGAAGCGCCACGAAAACGCCGAACACCCCCACCCGTGCAACAGCACGACCGGGGGTGCGTCAGCCGATCCAGACTCCACGATCCGAACCCTTTCACCACTCGCCAGCGTGACCATGCGCGCCGCGGCGAGAGGGTCCTTCGCCGGCCACATCGCCCCCGGCGCGAGATGCGCGCGTCCTGCCAGCGGCACCCGGCTTACAACAGGTTCAGGTCACGTCCGATCAGCTTGGCGATCAGCGATACGCGCAGCGTGACGTCACTCCAGCGACGCTCACCCTCCGTGCTCTGATCCTCCAGCGGATACCAGCCAATCAGGTCAGGAGCGGTGGTCGTCGGCATGTCGTCACCCTTCATCGGATGCCAGACGCCATAGCGGTCGGCGCTCTCCACGAAGCGTTCGAACATCTTGATCCACGGCTCATGCCGGCGAAACACGCCCAGACGCACCACGATCTCCAGCCAGTGCAACGCCGCCGCCACATCGGCCTCCAGCGCGTTGCGATGTGGCAGACGATCGCCGAGCACTGCGTTCGTCACTGGCACCAGCATGCCATCGATCTGCTGCACCGGCTCCTGACGTGGCTCCGGCTGCATCAGATGCCGGCCCAGCAGCTCCATGCCCATGTGGTACTCCGTGCGGAGTTCCGGCATGAAAGCCGCCATCCGCAGGAAGCTCATCGTGGGCGGCACTGCCGCCTGATCGAGCACCTGCTTGTTGCCGACGCGAATCCACGGCTTCGCCGCCAACGGCGACCGGAGATAGTCCATCACCTTCTGCGTCGCACGGATGGCTGCGCCGCGCACACGCGGATCGCGCTCGTAGCCGGCCTGCGCCAACAGCGCCGCCGCCTCGATTCGCACATTCGCACGCAGACGCTTGGCCAACTCCTTGTTCGTGCCGGCCGATTCGGCCAGCTCGTACAGCATGCTGGGCTCCTCGTCCATTGCCAGCAGGCGGAACAGGAATCGGCGCGACACCGCCAACGGCGGCGACTCACGATCCCACCCGCATTCCAGCAGATGGCGGAAAGCCGAGAAGGTCGCCGTCTCCGGCGCCTCGCCGGCCAGCGGGAACAGTCGACCGCCCCACGTGCCATCGAGGTGCATCGTCACGGCACACTTGAGCGCGCTCGCCTGCAGCAACGTGACCGGCTGGGCCTCGATCGCGGGCTTCAGTTTCGCCAGGTCGACGATCGCACGATATTGCACGGCCCCGGTCGCTTCCCGCATCAGCCAACGCACCGGAACTCGCACCGGTGAGTTGGGCATGTCGGGAAGCACGGGCTTCGCTTGTAGCGGTGGCGGGGCGGCAGGCGCCTCGGCCAACGGCGTCAGCGGCGCGGCCGGCAGGCCAGTTTCGAGGTCTGAGAGATCTGTCACAGGAGGGGTGCGGACGGAACGCGTTGCGCCACAACAACCTCCAAGCTAGCACAGGAACGCCCCAGCGGCATGGGGCAGGGGCACTTTTTCTCTTCCTCGGTGCGGTCCAAAGCGCTCTGACGACCACGACCACACGGCAATAGCACAGCTTAGCGCTTTTAAAGCACAGTTTGCAGCGGCGTGACCGTGACATACCCTTCGGACATCGACGAAAGCCGCGCCGACTCCTTCGAGTCGACCGGACGATTGAATCCCGCCTGGCATACCGCCCCTCGGCACTGGAGCAGCGCATTCCCACCATCGAACGACGGCTGCAGGCCTAGTGCGCGGCGAATTCCTCGACGTCGGTGGCGCACGACTCTACTACTACGCCGCCGGCGCACGCGGCGGCGGCGAGCCACTGGTGCTGATCCATGGCTTTCCCACCGCCTCGCACCTTTGGCAGGACCTCGTTCCGCTGCTTCCGGAAGGGCGACGCGTGGTAGTCCTCGACCTCCTCGGCTTTGGACGCAGCGATCCGCCAGGCGACCTCCCGCTCGACATCAAGGCGCACGCCGATCGCCTCCTCATCCTCCTCGACCTGCTCGGCATCAACCGCGCCTGCCTCATCGGACATGACGTCGGCGGCGGCATCGCGCAGGCCGTCGCCGTACGCGCGCCACACCGCGTCTCGCACCTCTGCCTGATCAGCAGCATCGGCTTCGATGACTGGCCGTCGCGAGAGGTGAAAATGGCGCGCGCCACACTGCCACTCACGCGACATCTTCCGGCCACTTGGCTGCTGGGAGTGCTGAAGACCGATCTGGCGCGCGGCTACGTCGATCCCGATCTCGCCGCCCGCTCCATCGACCGCTACGTCCGTAACTTCGCGACCCCGGCCGGTCGCGACCTCCTGGTCGCACACCTCGAGTCGCTGCAGCCAGCCGACACGATGGAGATCGGCGCCCGACTCGGCGCCGTACCTGCGCCGACCGCCATCATCCATGGCGCACATGATCCGTTCCTGTCGCTCGCCGCTGCCCGACGTCTTCATCAGGCCATCCGCGGCTCCACGCTCGAGGTGCTGGAGTCTGCCCGGCATTTTCTCCCCGAGGAGTCGCCGGAGCGTCTCGCCGAGCTGATCACGGAATTGATCGAGCGCTGAACGTCGCTTCGTTTGCTATGCGGATCAGTCAGAGCCGATCGGCTTCGCGCGCTCCTTCCAGCAGGTAGGCGAGGTCCTTCGACAGCGCACGCGCCTGCTCCGTCGCGCGACTCCCGTCGCGCATGGCCGGCGCTTCGAGTCCCAGCGAGCCAAGTCGCAGCACGTCCAGCCGGAGATTCTGCAGCGTGATCGAGGCGCTCTCGAGCTGCGAACGGAGCGCACTGCGGCGACCTTCGAGCTCGGAAAGCGACTGCCGCTGACGCAGCAACAGCGAGAGCGTGCGATCGTCGTCAGGCACGCGCTGCAATCGCAGCTCGGCGATGCGTGCATCGAGCGGACCATCCGACACCATGCCCATGTCGCGGTCGAGCTGATGCAACGCCCCCGACAGCTCGGCGACCCGGCCGACCAGTGCGTCAACCGTCGGCAGCACATCGGGCAGCAGCGCCTGCTCATCGCCGCCAAGGCGCTGCACCTGCTGACGGATCGCAGTACGATCGTCCACGGCGAGGCGGAGGCGCTCACCGAACGCGCTCATCACCACGTCGGGCGGTGCCAGTTGCGACACCTCCTCCTCGCGCAACCGGAACGCCAGTGCCGGGGTTCGCGCCGCGTCACTGTCGCGCCACGTGCCGCGGAACACCTCCGTCATCCTGAAGCCCAGACGCCCCAGCGGACGATAGGCACGGAATGCACCCATCAGCGAGAACAGCGCCAGCACACCACCCGCGAAGACCGGTGGCACGAGCAGGCCGTCGAGGCTTACATTGATGCCGACGATCATCGAGACCGCCGCGACGCCCGCTGCGACCGCCGCCGTCTTCATGCGCCGCACGAACCGGCGGGCACGACCGGCGAGACTGTTGCTGAACAGCGTCGCCGGTACCGAGCCTTCGACGCCCGCCGCCCTGATCGCATCGCGGTTCCGCAGCACATCCATCAGCGACACCCCGGCATCGCCGAGCGGACGCCAGTGCGCGGTGAGTTGCATCAGCATGCCGAATGCGGGGAACATCACCCAGGCGAAGTGGGGCGATGTCACGGCGTTGATGAGGCCGAGAAAGCCAAGTGTCGTCATCGTTTGCATGACACGCTGCCTGAACCGTGCCGCTTGCAGCGTGAGGCTCTTGCCGTTGCCATCATGTCCGTACACCCACGCCGGGATGGCATTCGCACCGGCAAGCGGTACGGGCGGACGTGGCGGCATCGGGATCGACCACGCCGGCGGTGCGACCGGTGCCTGCGCTGCGCGCGCGGGGTGCGGCGCAGCCACCTGAGCATGCGGTCGTTCCGGCGAAGGCGATGGTGCCGATGGTAGCGTCACCGCCGGCACACCGATCACCGGCGCACTCACGATCGGTTTGCGTCGCGACGACGCATCCGCACCGCCCATCGCATCACGGAATTCATGCAGTGAGGCCCAGCGATCGCCGGGCTTCTTGGCCAGCGCACGTTCGATGGCGTGCACCATCGGCATCGGTGCCGACGGCGCCCTTGCCGCCAGTGATGGCAGCGTCTCGCTCACCTGCTTGAGCAACAGTGCCGGCGCGCTGTTGGCGCTGAATGGCGGTGCACCCGCCAGCATCTGATACCCCACCGCTCCAAGCGAATAGAGATCGGAGCGTCCATCGATCTCGCTCTCACCCATCGCCTGTTCGGGGCTCATGTACGTCGGCGTGCCGACCGCCACGCCGGTCAGCGTCAACCTGCCATCCCCTTCGGCTGCGCGCGCGATGCCGAAGTCGGTCACCAGCACCCGCATGGTGTCGCGCTCCAGCAGGATGTTGTCCGGCTTGACGTCGCGATGTACCACGCCGTGGGCATGTGCATACGCGAGCGCATCGGCCACGCTCGACAGCACCCGCTGCGCTTCGGGTGCCGAAAGCCTGCCTTCGCGTGCCAGGCGATCACCGAGGGTTTCGCCCTCGATCAGCGCCATCACGATCCAGACCAGGCGATCGCGTTCCTCGACTCCGTAGATGGGCACGATGTTCTGATGCGCCAGTTGCGCGGCGGTCTGTGCCTCGCGCATGAAGCGTTCGCGCACGTTGGCCACGAAGGCCAGCTCAGGCGGCAGGATCTTGATGGCGACATCACGTCGCAGCCGCACGTCATGAGCGCGATAGACGACGCTCATGCCGCCGCGCCCGAGCTCACCCTCCACCGTGTAGCCGGGAGCGAGGGCCTCGGCGAGCCGGTCGCGCAGCGGGTCACCGCCAGACGCTGCGGACAGGCTCATGGGGCGATCCGCCCCGTGCTCACCGCGATCCCGACGACGCGCGCGACTTCGCGCTGCCGACGGCAGCGATCACCGCATCGACGTCGCGCGCCAGTTCCTGCGCCCGTTCGGCAAGTTGTGTCACGTTGCCGGTGTATCCCGGCTGCGATGCACCTGAGCGCAGCTTCACGAGTTCGACGCGAATCGAGCGTAATGCGGCGCGTGCGCGTTCGAGGCGCTCGGTGGAGCGACGGCGACGATCCGACTCGAACTCCGCCTGCCGCTTTTCGCGACGCAGCTTCGCCAGCCGGCGCACCCGTTCCTCGCTCGAGGAATGCAGTGGGTTCGCCTGCGACTCGAGCAGCGCAATCTCCGACGTGAATACCGCGAGGTCGACCGGCGGCACCGGGTTGCGATCGAGATCCGCCAGCTGACCCGCCTCGGCGCGCACGGCAGCGAGGAGCTCGTCGGCGTTGCCGATGATCCCCGACGCCACGTTCTTCTCCGCCTTCGGCAGCGACTGAAACATGCGCTGAATCTCGTTGCGATCGCTCGCGCCATCGCGCACCGCGTCATACCACGATCCGTAGCGCGACTGCTCGCTGGCCGGTGATCCCGGTGCGACACCGGACGGCATCACGCCTCCGTTCGTCAGCATGCGATCGGTGTCGGAGAACAAGGTGTCGCCGCCACCGGACTGCCGACGAAGACGCGCCCGCTCACGGACGGTGTCGCGCTTGTTCGGATCCCAGAGTGCAGCGAAATCCTCGGCCTTCTCCGACACCACGTCGGCCAGCAGTGTCTCACGCCGCTGCTTGAACACATCGCGCCAGTCGAACCCCGCCTGCCACAACTTTGCGTAACCCATGGCGATGCCGATCGACCAGAACGCCGGCACGAAGGTGAAGTCTGGTCCGCCGAACAGTTTGAAGACCACCGACACGCCAGCAAACGTCAGAAACGGAGCGAGCCCCTTGCGGAACTTTGCCACCTGCGGCGCATACCAGCGCGCCATCTCGTCATTGGTTGCCGCGGCATACACCGGTGCGGACGACACGCTGCTCGACGGCTGACGCGACCCGTCGAAGACCCAGGACGGCTGCTGCGACTGACCCATCAGCGGCGCGGGCTGCCGCGACGGTTGCCGTTCCGGTGGCGTATATCCTGATGAAATGCGACCATCGAGCGCCGCCGAGAGTTCGTCGGCCGTCGCAAAGCGTGCGGACGGCTCCTTCTCGAGCAGTCGCATGATGATCCCCGCCAGATCAGGCGGCGTATCGGGGCGACGCTCGACGATCGGCAACGGCTTCTCCGACAGCTGCTTGACCAGCAGTGCGGGCGTGCTGTTGGCCTCGAACGGCAGCCGACCGGCCAGCATTTGGTAGCCGAGTGTTCCTAGCGCGTAAAGATCGGCGCGCCCATCGATTTCCCGGTCGCCGGCCGCCTGCTCCGGGCTCATGTACGCCGGCGTCCCGATGGCGATGCCGGTGGCCGTCAAGCGCGTCTCGGCACCATCCTGCACCGCGCGGGCGATGCCGAAGTCGGTCACGATGGCGCGCCCGTCATCCTTGTCGATCAGGATGTTGTCGGGC
>JBBSCZ010000029.1:0-19079 GCA_038249795.1 Gemmatimonadales bacterium
ACGGTCTGGCGTGCCGATCGTCACTCGGTCGTCATAGGCGCCGAGCAGTCGTTCGATGTGGATTACCTTGGGCTCGTCGGGCTGCCGCGTATTCGACTGCTGGCTGGTGTTGCACGGGTCGTGCGCGGACCACTCAGCGACAAGGGTTCGGCGTACCTCAGCTTCGGATGGCGTCCATGACCAAACGCATCGCCTGTCTCGTCGGCCCGGAATACGAAGACCTCGAGGTCTGGTATCCGAAACTGCGCCTCGAGGAGGCGGGCTACGAAGTGCCACTCGTCGGCATCGGTGAGTCGGCGTATCTCGGCAAGCATGGCTACCCCGCACCGGTGGACCTGCACATCGACGACCTCGACGTGGCGTCGCTGCACGGGATCATTGCACCGGGCGGATGGGCGCCAGACAAGCTCCGGCGAAATCCGGCGGTACTCGAAGCGGTGCGATCGGTGCACGACGCCGGCAAGATGGTCGCCTCGATTTGCCACGGACCGTGGATCCTCATCTCAGCCGGGATCGTGCGCGGGCGGATGCTCACCGGCTCGCTCGGCATTCGCGACGATCTCGTGAATGCCGGTGCCCTCTGGGTCGACCAGCCATCGGTGATCGACGGCAACCTGGTCAGCGCACGGGTGCCGAAGGACCTGCCGGCGTTCGGCGTGGCGATGCTCGAGGTGCTGCAACGTCAGTGAGCGCAGGAGTCGGATCGTCACTGCAGCACAGGCCGTGCACCGGCAGTCGGTGCGCGGCCTGCATTGTACGTCACGACGCGATGCGAGCGTCGCGGGTCTGGCGTCTCACGAATTCGTCACAGAAAAACTTCATTCCTGATGGGGAGCGGCCGCGCGGGGCGGCGCTCCACTAACTGACGTGTGCCCTGAACGATCGAACGATCGCCGAGACGGTGTCGAACCAGACCTTGATCGAATCATCGCTCACACCGCCTTCGAGATCGTAGTCGAGCTCCACGCACGGGTCGTTGTCCGCATCGAGGTAGGCGCGACCGAAGCGCTTCGTCTTGTTCCATTCATTGATCATGTTCATGTTGGCCTTGGTGCCCCTCAGGCCGAAGTACGCCTGCATCGTCTGCCCTGAGATGAAGAAGACGATCTTCGAACCATTCACAGTCACCACCACGTTGCCACGTTCGTTCACCTGACTTTCCATGCCCTTGTCGCGCAGCAGGCCGGTGAGCTGCTCGGCGGTGATCCGATCGCGCGTCTGCTGCGCGGATACCGGCGCTGCAAGCACGATGGCAACGGCGGCAAGAGCAAGCCACCGGAGCGAGCGCATGACGGACATTCCTACCTCGTCGGAAGAGTGTTTCTGAAACTGGCTGTGTGAGTCACACCGCACTCTACCGTGCGCTCCGCAACGCAGCCATCACCCAGTCGGGTGAGGCCGCTGCGGTAAACGGCTGTTCAGCGCTGCGCGCTGGCTGCGGCCCCACGGCCGGCCGCGCGTCCGGTGGCCCACGCCCACAAAAAGTTGTAGCCGCCGATCGGCCCGAACGCGTCGAGCACTTCGCCGCACAGGAACAGGCCCGGCTGACGGCGGCTTTCCATGCTCCGGTGATCGATCTCGGCGAGGCTCACGCCACCGCCGGTGACCTCCGCCTTCTTGTAGCCTTCGTCACCCGCCCAGGGGAGCTCGCCGCGCACGAGGGTCTCGACCAGCCGCACGCGCTCCTCGCGGCGGAGCTCTGACAGCGGACGCAGCGGATCGACGTTGGCGCGGCGAATCAACACTGCCGCCAGCCGTTCGGGTATTTCGTCGCGGACAGCACCCGACACCGTGCGCGCGCCATGGGGCTGCAAACGCGACGTCCACTCTTCCTCACCCAACTTCGTCCAGCGCACGGTGAGCATGGCCCGATCGCTGTTGCCCGACCGCGATCGCACGGTCACGTGCGACACGTTCAGTGCGGCAGGACCACTGTAGCCGCGATGCGTGAAAAGAAAGCCGCCGGTGTGCTGCGCACGTTCGTTGCCGCAACGCGCGCTCACCGTCACCGGCAGTGATATGCCGGCCAGCTCGGTGAAGTCGTTCGGCTCGACGGTGATCGGCGTCAGTGCCGCGTAGGTGGCGTGCATGGTGTGACCGAGCTGACGCAAGATGCTCAAGCCGCGACCGTCGCTGCCCGTGGCAGGCACGGAGAGGCCACCGGTGGCCACGATCACCGCATCGGCCGTCCAGCTGCGGCCGTCATCGGCGGTGACCGTCCATCGACCCGCCTCGGGACACACGTCGGCCACGCTGGTCTCGAACTCGAGTCGCACGCCATCACGCTCGGCGCAGGCCACCAGCCCGTCGCGCACGTCGCGCGCCTTGTGCGACGCCGGGAAGAGCTTGAGCGACTCCTCCTCGTGCTCGAGCGGGATACCAAGATCCTCCTCGAAGAAACGGATCTGCTCCGGGAGCGGCCAGGACCTGATGATCCGCCGCAGGATGTTCGGCGAGGAGTCGGTGACGAAGCGCGACTCGTCCACGCGCGAGGGAAGCACGTTGCAGCGCCCACCGCCGCTGATCAGAATCTTCCGGCCACCGTCCTTCGTGCGCTCGAGAAGCGTGACTCGTGCACCGTCGCGGGCTGCGAAGATGGCGGCCATCAGACCGGCGGCGCCGGCGCCGATCACGACGACGTCGTTCATCGGGCGGGACCGCTGGATCGGGTGGCGGCACTCGGCGCGAGAGAAGAGAAGCGATGCAGCTGGGACACGTGGCAGGGTTGAGGCGAGCCGAAAGGTAGCAGCGCCCGACCGTTCGCGGCCGTGATTACTTCGGTGGCCGCCACGCGTCATTCATCGGCTCCACCAGCAGGGATTGGCCCGGCACCCGGATTCATGCGCCGGCGGCACCGGTCGATACTTGCGCGGAGCGGACCGGCTGGCACGCCGATGTGCCAACCCGGACAGACCCTTTGCGTCAGAGGCTCAGATGAGTGCAGTCGTCCTGCTCGTCTTGATGGTCGCTCCAGCCGTTTTCCTGCAGCATTGGCGACGTCCCAAGCCGGCCCGGATCGGCTATCCGCGCACGAGGCGCGCGGGAGACTCCCGTGTTCACTGACGCCACGGTCGACGACGACGATTTCGACGACTGTGCCGATGAAGGCGTGGTGCTCGCCGGACCGGCCACGCTCTTGCGCCAGCTGATCGACATCGCGCCGGCGCTCCCGGCATTCAAGTCAGCGCTGTGGCGCGGTGTCGCGAATACCGGAGCTCTCCACCACCGAGCGGAATCCCTGGCCGGTCTCACGCCAGAGCCGGACTGAGACGATCGTGGTGCGGCCCGCGCGCACCGAGACATCGGGCAGGCTGAGCTGACGCATCCCCGCTGCATCCACGAGCACTTCGTGTGATCCAGCGGGGATGCGCACACGTACGAGCGTCACGCTCCCGGGCAGCAGCGTCCAGGCGCGTGTGTCGGCACGCTCGAGTGCCGTCGTCGCGACATTGGTCAACATGCGCGCCACGAGGCCGACGGCCTTCGCAGTGTCGTCGTCTTTCTTCTGCTGCTTCTTCGTTTTCTTCTCGCCGTCGTCGCTTGCCTTCGCTGCGGCCTCGGCGGCCGCTTGCATGGCGCGCGCGGCAAGATACTTCGACACCGCTCTGGAGACGGTGCGCGACAGTATCGCACTCCGGTCGCGGCGGTAGTCGGAGGCGAGTGCATCGCTGAGGCTCGCGCTCACCAGCGCTTCCTCGTTCGCGCCATTGACCTGCACCCGTACGTTGCCCGCGCCGAGCGCCGTCGCACGGCGCAGCACCGGCCAGCTCATGTCGAGCAGATAACTGGCGCGCTGCCCGCGCAGCGGACCGTACCGTGTGTCGGTGAAGCGCCACGAGGGGGAATCATCGAACCAGATGCCGCCGTTGCGCAGCGCACCGAGATCGCCGAGGAAACGCTGCGCCGCAAACTCGCCGCTCGACGTGTTGACGTTGTCGCCGCTGAAGATCGGAATGGTGAGGCCGACGGCCACCTTGTGTGCGACGTCGCCACGTTCCACGACCACGAGCACGTCGCCCATCGAATCAGTCGGCGCGGTCCAGGCGGTGTCGAGAGGCGCGCCGAGGCGGACGGCGTTCCGGCGCGCGACGGCGGCGTCGTTCCAGTCACCAGCCTGCTCGAAGGCCGCCGCTGCAAGGGTATGCAGCATGGCGCGCATCGGACGCTCGTCAGCATCGGGTTCGCCCACGCTCGCGAGCAGCGCCACCAATCGGCGTGCTTCGACGGCCGCCGCATCCGCGTCGCCCGCCGCGCTCCACGCCAACAGCGCGTTGTAGTGCAGCAGCAGGCGCTCGTTGCGGCCAGCCGTGTAGGGCAGAGCGAAGTCATTGGTGACCATCGCCACGGCCGTGCGACTGATGCTCTTGGTGTACCGATCCTCGCTCACGGCGAACGCCTGATCGAACAGCGCGCCCGCGTCGCGATCATGGCCTGCGTAGCGGGCGGCGCTGCCCTGATAGAGCAGCCGGAGCAGTCGATCGTCGGGACTCAACGGCGACTTGCGATTGCCCATCGCGCGGAACGCCGAGTCGGCCATGCCGCGCTGCAGCAGGCTGCGCGCGCGATCGTCGTCGATCTGCAATCCGTTGGGCGCCGTGAGGTAGCTGCGCGCCGTGTTCGACAGCGTGGTACACGCGGTCGATGTCGCAAGTACGACAGCCAGCAACAGTGAGCGGCGCATGACGGGGAGTCTCAGCGGGCGTGCACGAAACAGGAACGGGGGAACACTCCGCGGCGCGATACGGTGCGGCATCGCGCCGGTCATGCGGTGGCGTCAGCGCCGCGCGGCCGCAAAAGTGAACAGTGAATCGACTGGTACTTTCACCGGATCCACCGGCACTCTGGTGGAATCGACCGGCACCTTCATCGAATCCACCGGCACCTTCACTGGTGTGACCGGCGCCCGTGTGGAATCGGTTGCCGGACGCGGCGGCGGCGCCGGATCAGCGGTCGGAGCCGGCACCGGCACCGGCACCGGCACCGGCACCGCCGTCTGCCGCTCCAACACGATCAGGCGCTGCTGGGACCGCGCGATCGCATCCGCCAACTTCGCGTTCGCGTCACCCCGTGCCTCGATCAGCTCGAGTTTCATCGACTGCAGGAACTGCTGGTAGCGAATCTGCGCCTCGACCGGGCGCAACTGCAGATCGAGCATCGTCGCGATCTTGTACTCGAGCATCATGTCGTCCGCCTTCAGCGCCAATGCGCGGTCGTACCGATCCAGTGCGCGGGCGCGATCGCCTGCCGCGTTGAACTGGTCGCCCTCACGAATGAGCGCATCGGCCATCGCTTTCGCCCGCCCGTCGGTGGTGGTATCGCTGGGGGAGCTCACGACACGAATCCCCTGTGTTTCGCGATAGCTCACGGCGTTCAGACGCGCGTCATCGAACTGCACCATCACGACCTCGCCGGTCGCGTCGCGCGGCGAACTGCCGAGGTAGCGCGGCACCATCACGGTTGCGTCGCGCGACTCGCGCACGGTCCACGCTGCTGCTGACGTGCGTGTCGCGGCCATCGCCTGTTCGGGCGTCATGCCGAGCGAGATCTCGCCTTTCACGATCGAGGCGCAGATGGTGCCGCGGCAGCTGGCCACCGCGCGCGCGTACACGCTGTCACGAGCGCGAGTCAGCCGGGCAGCGCCGGCATTTCCGTCGGCGGCCGCCCGCGCAATGATGCGGTCCTGCGACTCGGTGCGATCACCGTTTTCCATGATCGGCCGCGCCTGCACGCGGCGCGGTCCATTGCATGACGCCAGCGTGAGGCCGGCGCCGAGCAGCATCGTGAGTTTCACTGAGGTGTGCATGGTCATGGCTCCGGGTTACCAGCCGATACGGCGACGGTCGATGTACTTCTTGATCTTGTGCTGTCCGATCCAGACCTTCTGATTGCTTTCCAGGTCCACGAGGAACGCGTCGATCTGATAGAACACGATCTTCTCGCGGCCTTCGGCATCCTCGATCGCCTGCACATCACCCTGCAGCATGTAGTTCGCGCCGTTCTCCTTGCCGATGCGCGCACGGCTCTCGGCCGACGCGTTCGTCTGCTGATCGTCGCGTTCGTCGCGCACCTCGTCGCGTTCGTCACGACTGGCAACCAGTCGCACGCGACCGCTGTTGACGTACGCGCGCTCCAGATCTTTCACGAAGGTGCCGATCGGTACGTGTTCCAGCGTACGATTGCGGAACGAGCCGACGATGACCGTCGGGGGCGATCCGCCATGCGAAGCGGCGTACTGCGTGGTCCACGGACCGCCGAAGGTCTGCTCGATGAGCGCGTTGGCGACGAGCTTCGAGTCGACGTCGTTCCAGCGTCCCGAAAGGTCGGTGACACGAGAGGGATCGACGCGGGTGACGCGCTTGTTGTTGCAGGCGGCCAGCGAGACGGCAGCCAGTGCAAGGGCGGCAACGCGGCGGAAGGCGAAAGCCGAGGGGAATGTCATGGCGTGCTCCTGAAAGGACGAACGGTCGGGATCGAGGCCCTGTCGAGCGAGGGGTGCCGCCTCGGAGCAATGACATTGCACGACGCGCGCCGTCCCATCACCTTCCATAACGAACGGCACGGCAACGAGTTACACATTGACTGCGAGAGGCACTGTCCTCTCCGGGAGACACCTGCGTGTCTGTATCAGGGGTACGAGTGGTTGGCGCGATCATTCTCGGGGGAATCATGTTCGGCTGTTCTGGCAAGCGTCCTGCGGATATGGGTGTGACGGCAGGGGTGCTGCGTCCCTGCCCGGGTTCCCCGAACTGCGTGAGTTCCGAGCCGGGCACAAAGGCGGACAAGCTGGTGGCGGCATTTCCGGCGCCCGGTGGACGCGCGGATCTGGCACGGCTGGCCGAGGTGGTGCGTGGGTGGCCGCGTATGGAGATCATCACCGAGACGCCGGATTACCTCCATGCCGAGTCGACCAGCCTGCTGCTCCGCTTCGTGGACGACGTGGAATTTCGGTTCGACTCCTCTGCGATGCTCATTCACGTCCGATCGGCATCCCGACTCGGCGAAAGCGATCTCGGCGTGAATCGGAAGCGCGTGGAGGGCCTCCTCGACCGCTGGGCCGCATCCTCCGGCGGTACGAAGTAGCGCACCTCCGCCCGCAGGTCAGCGCGGCCGGTAGGCGATGGCGCTGATTTCGATGAGGATGCCACGCAGGCTCGCCCCGACCGTGGTCCGCGATGGGTAGGGCGCTGTGAACGTGGCTTTCCAGATCTCGTTCACCGCAGTCCAGTCCTTCTCATTCGTGAGGTAGATCGTGGCCGCAACCACGTCCTCGAGCGAGGCGCCCGACGCGGCCAGTACCTCGCGGAGATTGGCAATGACCTGCACCGCTTGCTTCTCGACCGTGTCACCGACGATGGCGCCGGTGAGGAAGTCCTTCGGCACCTGCCCCGACACGTGGATGAAGTCGCCGGCGCGTACCGCAGGGCTGTAGGCGCCTGCCGGCAGCGGCACGTCGGCGGGGAGGAAAACGGGGGTCCAGTGGCGCGGTGTCATGAATCGAACGTTCCAGAGCTGAATATTCGTGTGCAAAGGGATGGCGCGACGCGAAGCGACATGCTAATCCTTCGGCGCGGCCGCCGAGTGCGGTTTGCAGTTCCGCCCACTGTTCAACGTTCTTCGAGGAGGTGATCCCATGGCCAGTCGCAGTCCTTCCGCCGGCTCGACCTGGGCAAACGGTCATCAGACCGTCGCCTGACGTAGTTGTCCAGGCCGTCGGCTCGTGATCGTGTCGAGCCGGCGTCGAAGGCAGATGGCCCGTCCCGCAGTGCGGCGACGGGCCGTCTTGTTTTGTGCACGATCAGCCGGATCCAGCGACGCTTCATGCCGCCGGGCGCGGCGCACCTCCGTTCGCAACCCGAAACGTTGCACGCTGTCCGCGCGAACAGTGAAGATCAGGACGTCGGACCGAGCGCGTTTTCAGCGTCCAGCGTGAAGCGCGGAATGTCTGACGCGAAGCGGGTCTTGTCGGCGCGCCGGAAGAAGTACTGCCCTTCCATGTAGCCACTCGGCGACTTCAGCACGCAGAAGCTCTGATATTCGTGAATGTGTCCCGGTGCGATCACGGGCAATTCACCCACGACGCCCTCCCCTTCCACCTCGGTGTCCTCGCCAGTGCCGACGGAGTCGTGGATCAGCCACTTTCTCGAGAGCAGCTGGGCGGCCTGATCCCCGACGTTCTCGAGTCGGACGAAATAGGCGAAGACGAACTGCGCATGCGCCGGCTGCGACTGAGCCGGGAGGAACACCGGGCGCACCGTCACACGGATACCGTGCGACTCGCGATAGAAGAGGGGGGGGCGCTTCACCCACACAAATTATCCCCGGTGCATCATGGCTCGACAGGTCTGCAGGTCGGCCGCGGGCATTCCATCGGCGGTGCGCCCCGGAGATATTGAAGGAGCCAGCACGACCCTCACCACCGACCTCGACGGTTCATCGCCATGCGCACTTTCCGTACTCTTGCCGCTGCTGCTGCTCTGACGTTCGCCTCCCAGTCACTGGTCGCCCAGACGGCGGCTGATTCAGCCGTGGTCCTCCGCGGCGCCCCGGTGGCAGCCGGCGTGGCGATCCCGGTGACCCGGCTCGTGACGGGCGCCCGCAATTACACGACGAAGCCGGTCATCGTCGAGGGTGTGATCACCCGCGAATGCACCGACAAGGGATGCTGGATGCAGGTCGCACCGTCCGCCGATGCCAGCGGCATGCGCGTGACCTTCAAGGACTATGGCTTTTTCATTCCGCAGTCGATGGTGGGGCGTCGGGCGCGCATGGAAGGCGTGACCAAGGTGACCACGCATTCCAAGGCGGCTGCCGATCACCTCATCGGTGAGGGCGCGCCGCTGGTGCGCAATCCTGACGGCACGGCGACCGAAGTGCAGTTCGTGGCCAACGGCGTCGAGCTGTTCAAGAACTGAGCTGTGTAGAGCAGGCGAGATCTGCAGTTGCAGACTCGCCTGCTCCCGTTCTCTCGCCTGGTCGAGAATGACCTCAGGGGAAGATGCCGAGGTCCTTGTAGCTGACGGCGACCTTGTTGATGGCGCTGATGAAGGCAGCGGTGCGAATGTCGGTCCGGCGGTCGTGCTGGAGCCACGACTCGCGCACCTGGTGCCACGCGGAGATCATCGTGTCCTCGAGGCCCGAGTTGACGAGATCCTCCTCACTCGCGCCATGGGACAGGCGCGCCATGCGTTCCTCGCCCAGCGTCTTGCCGGTGAGATCCTCCACGGCTTTCAGGACGTTCGTGAAGGCCGTCTCCTCGAATCGACGCTCCATGCGGCCGAAGCGCACATGGGAGAGGTTCTTGAGCCACTCGAAGTAGCTGACCGTGACGCCACCGGCGTTCAGGAACATGTCGGCCAGCACCATCACGCCACGCGCGTGCAGGATGCCATCGGCATCGAACGAGGTGGGTCCATTGGCGCCTTCGGCGACGATCTTCGCCTGAATGCGTGGCGCATTCCCGGCGTTGATCTGCCCTTCGAGCGCAGCTGGAACGAGGATGTCGCAGGGCAACTCCAGCGCGGCGAGTGAATCGGCCATGTATGTGGCGCCGGCAAAGCCCTTGATCGTGCCGGCCTCGCGACGATGTGCCATGATCGCCTGCAGATCGAGGCCCTTGTCGTTGTAGAGTGCCCCGTCATGCTCGGCCACTGCCACCAGCACGCCGCCCCCTTCCTGCATGAACTTTGCCGCGTGGTAGCCGACGTTGCCGAGTCCCTGCACGATGAAGCGCTTGCCTTCCAGCCCCTTCGTGAGGCCAAGCGCCTTCATGTCCTCGGCGCTGTTGCACGCCTCGCGCACGCCGTAGAAGATGCCGCGGCCCGTCGCCTCGGTGCGACCACGGATGCCACCCTGCGCGATCGGCTTGGCCGTCACACAGCCCAGTGCGTTCACGTCGCCGACGGCGAGTTGCGCATAGGTGTCGGCGATCCACGCCATCTCCTTGCTCGACGTGCCATAGTCGGGCGCCGGAACGTCGATGCCGGGGCCGATGAAGTTCTTCTTCCACAATTCGAAGACGAACCGGCGTGTGATCCGCTCGAGCTCCGCCTCACTGAACTCCTTCCGGTTGATCCGGATGCCGCCCTTGGCGCCGCCGAACGGCACATCGACCACCGCGCACTTGAATGTCATCAACGAGGCCAGCGCCATCACCTCGTCTTCGTTGACATGGTCGGCATATCGGATGCCACCCTTCGTTGGCAGCTTGTGGTGACTGTGCTGTGCGCGCCACCCGACGATCGTCTTGATCGTGCCGTCGTCACGGAGGATCGGGAAAGTGACGCGATAAACGGAATTGCACTCCTTGATCTGATTGAGGAGTGCAGGGGGATGATTCGTGTACGCACCGGCGGCATCGAAGGCGCGATGCACCTGTGCCAGGAAGCTCTGTTCAGACATGACCGTGAAGTGAAGAGATGGTCCAGCGAGAAGCGGAGAAAGTGCGGCGCCGGCATCAGGTTGCGCCAGCGGCGGGCGGACATTCGTACCCCGCTGGAAGCGTCACCACTCTGATGGTCGGTCCGGGACCACGATCCCTTGACCCGGCGGACCGCCTTGGCGAGCGCAAGTGTGCCGGCGTCGCACTTCCGTACAACATCTCCTCATCACCGCGTTCACGATTCGACTGGCCGAGTCAGGGCCAGCCATCGCCGTCACCCACCCATGTGTCAGCCGAGGGTGATCGTGGCGGTCGTCCCGCCGGCGTCGAGCATCAGAGGCAGACGTACGAGGCTCGTGGTGCGCTGCCCGCCGGTCCAGACACCGTCCGAGGTGAAGGTCGCAAAATGATTCGGGCACCTGAGGGTGTTGCCGTTCCTGATCTCGACCACGGTGCCATTGTGCGTGCACGACAGGGAGAATGCGACCAGGCCGGTGCTGGTGCGAGCCATGGCCACCGCCGGCGAGTTCCGAACCTTGGCCACGTTGCCGACGGTCGCAAGTTCGGGATGGTTCGACAACACGATCGCAATGGTGCCCACACCCGGCGATACGGGCCCCGTGGAGCCCTCGCCGCCGCCACCGCAGGCGGTCAGCGCAACGGTCACCGCCGACAGCGTCGCCATCGAGACGAAATCACGGCGCGATACGGTCTGATCGCGTACGGCACAGCCAGCACAACCCGTCGTCTCGGTCTTCACAAATCACCTCGTGGGGGAAAGAACGCCCTCCGGCCATCCACCGTCAGGGACGTGCACCTGCTCACAGCGTCACGACGGCCGCAGTCCAGGCGGCCGTACTCTCGTCGCTGTGGATCTCGGTATCGATGTCGACGACCACCTCCGTTCCTTCCCGGCGAATCGCGAGGCGATCCATGTTGCGCGTGGCACGGCCGCGGATGAAGGCGCCATCGATGCGGTACTCCGACTTGTGCTTGGGGCACTGGAAGGCGGTGTCGCCCCCCTTCACTCGCAACATCGCACGCTGGTGTGGGCAGCTCAGCGCAAACGCGTACACCTTACCGGCCGAGCGGACGATGATCACCTCGTTCTCGGCGTCGATGGTCGCGCCATCTGCCGCAGGAATCGGGTAGCGAGTCAACCCGTCGGCGCCGCGCGACGCATGATGCATCGCGAATCCGGTCAGCTCGTCGGCGCGCACCACACCAGGCAGCAGCAGGCTGGCAGCCGCGATCGCCCGCATCGTGCGTGCGATGAAGTGGCGGCGGTCCACAGCCAAGCCGCACGCGGTGCAGTCGTCGGAAGAAGCGTGTCGTCGTGTCATCGGAACGTCTGTCATCCTTGCATGAGACCAACGCCGGCCAGCACGATTGCCAGCCAAAGCACGAGGCTGATTATCGCCCGCAGCCGAAGCGCCGCGACGAGCCCGTTCGTTCCAGCGGGGTTGGCTCGCAGTGCGTTCTCGTCCCGCAGCATCAGCAAACCATTCACCGCCAGCGCCACCAGCAATCCGATCTTCAGCCACATGATCCGGTTTGCCGCCAGCGCTTCCAGATCCGCGGTCAGCTGTAACAGTCCACTCACCAGCGAAATGAGCAGCGCCACCACCACCGGCCGGTGCACATCCCCGACGGCATCGGCGAGGGCACGGCGCGCTACCGGATCACTGACGCTACCCGCACGGAGCACCATCCGATCCGCACCGATCGCCAGTCCGCCGCCGATCATCATCGCACCCAGGTGTGCGAAGGTGAGGCCTACCGACAGCGCGGTGGAATCGCCGTACAGACTACTCCACGGCTCCAACGCCGTGACGAGTGTCTCGAGCACGGGCATGATCAGTCTCGCAGCAGCATCACGAGCCAACCCGCCGTGCTTGCGCCCATGGAGCCGATGGCGATGTTGCGATGGCGCGATCGGATACGCCCATCATTGCCGGCATCTTCGCCGAGCGAACCCGCGTAGGCGAATCCGGCGTCAGCCAGCAGGAACAGCGCCGAATGCAGGTAGCGACGCTTGCGATCGGCAGGATCGTGCCGCGATTCCCAGAGATTCCACACGCCGGTCACGGTATTGATGCCGAACACTGCGGCCGCGCCGCCGGCGGCAAACGGATGCAGCGTGCGCACGGTCGAGGAGACGCCGGCGCGGCCCTTGTCGGCGAGTTGCGTGCCTGAGTAGTACGATGCCGCGAAGAGCGGCAGCATGGTCCAGCTCAGCGTCTTGTGCACCGCCACACGGCGGCCGTACCACTCGGAGTACTGCACGGCGCGTGCACGCTTTCTGGTCCCGGTGTCGCCCGGCGTAACCAGATTGTTACCCGATACGCGCGGCAACATCACGGGCAGTGCCGCGACGGCCGCCAGGGGCAGGTCAAGGGCGCTCGACAGCACCACGGCTCCAGATGCCGGAGCGGCCGTCGTGTCGATCGGCGTCCCGGTCACCTTCGTCGTGTCGACCGTCGACAGCAACAGCGCGAGCAGACCTGCGATCATTGGCGACTCCAGACGATGATCAAAAATGGTGAATCCGCAGTGTCGGCACCAGGTGCGCCAGTCCTCGAGCCGCAAAAGATGCGCCACAGAGCGCGGGACGATCCACCTGTGACCTGCCACTCAATGAATCGTCATGTGAAATCGAGCCAGATCATCGCTCCTCGACTGACTGGTCGATGAACCGAAGCGCCGGCGCGGGATTCACGATCACAGCATTTCAGCCGTCGCCGGTGTGGGTTCCGTCAGGCTCGCGCACGAACAGCACCCCGATGATGCCGCCGATGGTGCAGACCGCGATGGGATAGACGAGTCCAGCGAACGGGCTGCCATACGCCGCCACCATCGATGCGGCGATCAGCGGCGTGAACCCACCAAACCAGCCGTTGCCGAGATGGTAGGGCAGCGACATCGACGTGTAGCGGATGCGCGCCGGATACGACTCGACGAGGAACGCGGCCATCGGACCATAGGAAAGCGTCACCAGAAACACCTGTGCGGCGACCAGCAGCGCCAGCACCGGAATGTTCGGCGTGAGTGCGACCGCCGCCGCGCCAGTTCCGGTGATGGGGCCACCAGCCCACATCATGCCCTGATAGATCGGATAGAGCGTCAGTGCTGCGAGGAACATGCCACCGATGATGAGCCGCTTGCGACCGATGCGATCGGAGAGCGCCCCGCTCACCAGGTAGAACGGCGTGCCGATCACGATGCCGATGGCCACGGCGACGTACGAATCCGTGAGTGACAGCTTCAGCACCTTCTGAATGAAGAACAGCGCGAAGAACTGCCCGGTGTAAAACACCACCGCCTGCCCCGCCACCATCCCGAACAGCACCGACAGAAAGACCTTCCAGCGTTCGACCGTACCGAACGCCTCACGGATCGGCATGCGGCTCACCGTTCCCTCGGCCTTCATCTTCTCGAACACCGGCGACTCCGACATCCGCCGGCGGATGTAGAACGAAACGACCACCAGCAGCGCGCTGAGCAGAAACGGTATGCGCCAGCCCCAGAGCTTGAAGTTCTCCTCCCCGATCACGGCACGGGTACCGAGGACCACGATCAACGACACCAGCAGCCCGACCGTGGCGGTGGCCTGGATGAAACTGGTGAAATAGCCGCGGCGATGTGCCGGCGCATGCTCGGCAACGTAGATCGCGGCGCCGCCATATTCGCCGCCAAGGGCGAGCCCCTGCAACAGTCGCAGCACGACGAGCAGCACCGGCGCCGCGATGCCGATGGTCGCGACCGTGGGCAGCAGGCCGATGGCGGCGGTGGCGCAGCCCATGATCAACAGCGTGACCATGAAGGCGTACTTGCGCCCGACCATGTCACCGATGCGCCCGAATACCAGCGCCCCGAGCGGGCGGACGGCGAAGCCGGCACCGAAGGTGGCCAGCGTGTTCAGGAACGCCGCCGTCTCGCTCGAACTCGGGAAAAACAAAGGCGCCAGAATCGGCGCCAGAGTTCCAAACACGAAGAAATCGTACCACTCGATCACCGTGCCGGCCGATGATGCCACGACCACCTGCCGGATGGTCTGCATGTCGAGCACCTCGGGTGCCTCACCCGCGCCTGCGTTTGCGTTCCGCTGCACCGGTGAAGCCACCTGAGGTCCCGTCATGCGCCCTGCTCCGTTCGAAGTGTGAGCCGTCCGCTCAGCGCGAGCGGCCGTCGTCCTCCTGACCGTCCTCCTCCTCCTCGACGCCGAAGCCACTGGCGCCGGTGAGGGCGGCGTCGCGCTCGACGCGAAGAGTCTGCTTCTCCTTGATGTCGCCGAACGTGAATGTGATGAGGTAATCACCACTCTTCACCATCGGCGCGGCACCGCCTCGACCACCACGGCCGAACAGGCTGCCCTGCATGCCGCGGAAGGCTCCGAAGATATCCTGCATTGCGCTCGCACTCGGCGCGGCACCGGCGACACCGGCGACACCACCGGGCGCGGCACCACCACGGCCGGCAACACCACGCGCACCTGCCACCGACCCCTCACCCGGGCGATCAGCCCATGTCGGCATGCCGGGCTGCTGGGCGGCGCCACCAAACCCACCGCCACCACCGCCACCGCCAGCGAACTGCGTCAGCAACTCGGTAGTCCGGCCCTGCTGCACGCTGGTGCGCACCATGCGCACCATGTTGCTGTCCATGCCGGACGTCTGCAGCGAGTCGAGCACCTTCATGGTCATCACGTACGACTTCACGCTGTCGCGTCGTTCGGCCGGCGTCAGCGGCGCGGCGTCGGGACGCTTGCCGCGCATGTCCCACATCACGCGGTGGACACCCACGCTGCCCGAGCCGTTCAGTGTGCGCATCGTATCGCCGGCGGCGTCGGTGATCGTGATCTGCACGCGCTTGCCCGGCTGGGCCTCCGTAATGCGGTACGCGATCTCAGCACCCGACGGTGCCGAATTTACGGCAAAGCGCTTGTGGCCATTGCCGCCCCCGGCGGTGCCGGCAGCATCAGGGGCCTGGCCCAGCGCCATCGCGATCTTCGGTGTGAACAGGTGCGCCTTCTTCGCGATCACGCTGGCAGTCATCTGCTGCAGCGGCGCGATGTCCACCACGTAGATGGCGCGACCATGCGTGCCGGCGATCAACTCGTGCTCGCGCGGGTGAATCTGCAGGTCGTGCACCGGCACGGTCGGCAGGCCCGTCATGAAGCGCTGCCAGTTCTGGCCGCGGTTCATCGACACGTACGTGCCGACGTCGGTGCCGAGGAACAGCAGGTTCGGGTTCACGAGATCTTCACGGATCACGTGCGCGAAGTCCGGGCCGCCCGTCGGCAGCGTCGAGGCCAGACTGGTGAACGTCTGACCATAGTCCCGCGTCGCGTAGACGTAGGTCGTGAAGTCGCCGCGGCGGTGGTTGTCGAACGTGATGTAGAACGTGGACGAGTCGTGGTGCGACGGCTCGATGCGGCTCACGTAGGTCTCGGCCGGCAGACCTGCGAATCGATTGCCTGCAATCTTCTCCCAGGTGGTCCCATCGTTGCGCGTCAGCCAGACATTGCCATCGTCGGTACCGGCGTACAGCAGGCCCGGTCGGATCGACGACTCGGCCAGCGAGGTGATCGTGCCGAACATCTCGGCGCCAGTGGCATCGATCGTGATTCCACCGGTGGTCTTCGTGCTGACGCGAATCTTCATCGTGTCACGCAGCGACAGATCGGGCGAGATCACCATCAGGTCGTCACCACGCTTCGTCGACTTTACGACGCGGTTCGCGGCGGCGTAGAACACCGACGGATTATGCGGTGAGAGAAAGAACGGCGTATTCCAGTTCCAGCGCATGTCCAACGCCGTGGAGTCGGCCAGCTGGTCGGCACGGAACCGGGCGATGCGGCGCTTCTGCGCCGGTGTCTCGGTCTTGGTGGTGTCACCACGCTCGACGATGATCGAGTCCTCGAACTGCATGTAGCGCGGGCGCCACGACGGCTTCACCAGGTTGGTGCGCTCACCGGTGGCCATGTTGAGGCGGCCGATGTTACCACCCTGACTCTCGCTGTAGACGATGTTCGGGTCGGTCGGGTCCTGCGCCGTGACGAAACCGTCACCACCGCTGATGTACACCCAGCTCTCGTTCGTGATCTGGCCGCGCACGCGACGGCTCGGGCCGCACCACGAGCCGTTGTCCTGCAATCCGCCACAGATGTTGTAGGGCGTCGCCATATCGTAGCTGATGGCGTAAAACTGGCCGATGTTGATGGTGTTGATCACGTCGTAGCTGCCACCCTTGTCCCACGACTGCGCCACGCCACCATCGTTGCCGACGACGATGTGTTCGGGATCGTTCGGGTCGATCCACATCGCGTGATGGTCGACGTGAATGCCGACGGTGGCGTCGCGCGCGGTCTTGCCGCCGTCATCGGAGACCTTGACCGGTGTGGACGACCAGTAGACGCGATCGGCGTTCTTCGGGTCGACCCGCACCTGCGAATAGTAGAACGGACGGACATTCTCGCTGTTCGTGCGAGCCCAGGTCACGCCGGCATCCTCACTGCGATAGAGGCCACTGAGCTTCGTCTGCGGCTTCCTGGTCGCGTCCTTCACGGTATTCGGCATCGTGTCCGCTTCGACCATGGTGTACATGATCTGCGGATTGGAGCGTGCAATGGCGATTTCGATGCGTCCAAGCATCGAGGCCGGAAATCCGCCACCCGTCACCTTCGTCCAGGTGACGCCGGCGTCAGTGGACTTCCACAGCGCACTGCCGGGGCCACCGCTCTGCAGGAAGTACGGGCCACGCTGCCGCTCGTAGCTCGACGCCCAGACGATGTCGGGGTTCGTCGGATCGAGTTGCACGTCGATGAAGCCGGCGCGGTTGCTGATGAACTTGATGATCGACCAGCTCTTGCCGCCGTCCGTGGTCTTGTACAGCCCGCGGTCCTTGCTCGGCTTCCACGCCGATCCGAGCACCGCCATGTAGACCGTGTTCGGATCGCGCGGATGGACCTGCAGTCGACCGATATGCTCCGTCTCGGGAAGGCCGAGATTGCTCCAGGAGCGACCACCATCGGTGCTCTTGAAAACGCCGCAGCCGGGTGAGATCGAGTTGCGCGAGTTCTGCTCGCCGGTGCCGGCGTAGATCGTATTCGTATCCGATGGTGCGATGGCGAGGTCACCCATCGCCACGCAGCGCTGGTCGTCGAAGATCGGGCGGAATGTCGTGCCGGCGTTGGTGGTCTTCCAGATGCCGCCAGCAGCGGTGGCCACGTAGAAGGTCTTCGACGGTGACGGAATGCCCTCCACGTCGGTGATGCGGCCTCCCATGTTGGCCGGACCAACAGCGCGCCAGCGCATCGCGCTGAGCGTCACCGAATCGAGTGCACCGACAGCGGGTGCCTGCGCACCAAGCGCCGATCCAGCGGCGCCCAGAAGCAGTGACAGACGGACAAGAGATTGCATGACGAATCCCGAGAGAGTGAATGCTGGCGACGCATTCCGGATCCGGAGCGCGTGGCATCATGGAGTACGCGCTCGACCCCGGTTCGGTTGGGAAGGCCTGCCTACCGGCTGCGGCACCGGGGCGCAGGACGCCCGAAGTCGAGGGGCAGGTTGACTCCGGCCGCGCCGCTGACCAACAGCACCGTATCGCGCTCCACGCGCAGGCGGGCGGTCAGCGGCAGTCTGACGCGCGCCGCAGCCGCGCCCTGTCGAGACTCCACCCGGAGCGCCCCATCGATCGATCGTCCGGAATCGGCGATCAGCTCGAGCCCGGCTCGCGCGACACCGGATGGCAGTCGGTCGAGACAGAGGACACCACCCATCACGCGAGCCGGCACAGGCGCGGCGTCGACGGCCAGTCTCTGGGCCAGCGCTTCCGGGACCCGCACCAGTGCCGCCGCCCGCGCACCGCTGCCGGGCAGCACCCCCTGCACCACCTGCTGCTCGGGAATGCAGACGTCGCGGCAGATCCCATAGCGCACCGTGACGCTCAGCAGGCGATCGGCGGTTGCCGGGGCATCGAGATCGAACTCGACCAGCCAGGGCACCTCCCCCTCGAGCGTGTGCGTGATGCCGACAGCGGTATGAGTGACCACAGGTACCGGCCACCGCTCCCGCCGCAGCCGGACTCCCTCCGGCAGATTCCAGGTGAAGCGTGTCGGGAGGCCCGTCTCGCCGGGATTGCGCCACGACACATGCCAGCCGTCGTCGACGGCGAGCGTGACCAGCAGCGTGGCCCGCGTCGCACTCACCGACACCGGCTGCAGCGTTGTGCGGGCATGCTTCGTGGCACCCGTCATCGCACCACGCGGCTGGGCGCCGAGCACTGGCAGCGCACATGACGAGGCAACGGCGAGCAGTGCGATCCACTTCATCGGAGCGCCTCCTCGATCAGCGCGGCGAACGCCGGCGCGTCGAGCCTCGGTGTGAGCGCAATGATGCGACCGTCCTTCCCGACGAGAATCGTCGTCGGCAGTCGCGCTACCTCGAAGGCACCGAGCGGCCCCTCGTTTTCAGGCCAGACCCCGACCCACCCGTGCAGCCACGGCATCGGCTCGCGCGCGGTGCGAAAGCGATCAGCCGTGGCACGCTCCTCGTCCACCGAGACCGACACGAGTTGCAGACCGCGCGGCCCGAAGCGCTCGTGCAGCGCACGCATCGCCGGAAGTTCCACGATGCAGTCGACGCACCAGGTAGCCCACACGTCGAGCAGATAGACGCGGCCCAGCAGCGTTGCGCTG
>JBBSCZ010000030.1:0-19062 GCA_038249795.1 Gemmatimonadales bacterium
CATCAACTTCTTCAACGCGCTCGCCTTTTACGGCATGGGCCAACCCGGCAACCAGGGTGTGGGTGGCTTCAACGAGACGGAGATCAACATCGTCGCGCACGCCACGGCGATCACGAAGAATGTGCCGCTGGGGATCACATTTCCGGAGTACCTGACGTCCGGTGATCCCACCAAGCGGCTCGGCAACTACCGCGTCTGGGTGGCCTGCGATGACGCCGTGGCGGTGGCAGCCGGCCAGCAAGTGTTCATGGAAAACAAGTTCCTCATGCAGTACGAGTACAACGTGCCGGCGGCGAACAACCCACGGCCCGCGCCGGACCAGTTCACCTGGGACTGGACCGCGTTCGACATGCAGACGCCACCGGAGCCGATCTACATCGCCAGGGTGCGACTCGATGGGCTTTCGGCCGTGGACGGCAATTCGTCGGAAGTCATCGATCTCAGCTTCGATGCCGAATCGCGTCGTCCCGTGGCTTCGCGCCGCAACTTCTTCGGCATGTTCGACACCTATCTCCAGCCGACAGTCTGCAATGCGGTCAGCCTCACCTACGGCTCCAGCACGCACACGATGCGGCACGACATGCACAAGCTGATCGGCGCCTCCAGCGCCGTCGCGCTGCAGGTCTTCCGCAGCCCGACGTGCATCGCCGAAGTCGCCGGATATTACGCCGACCTGTAGCGGCTGTGTCGCGGTGCGGGGTGCCGTCGCCGTCTGGCGCATTCCGGATCGAGGCGGAGGAAAGCCTCGCCGTACCTCCTGTTCCGACAATTCCGCCTCGAGGTTGTGACCGTGAGTGAACCTGCTGCCCCCGTGCCCCCCGCCGAGCAGGAGACATCGCTGCAGCTGTTCGTCTCGCTCTCGGCCACGCTGACCGGATTCGCCCGCGCCGAGGTGTGGGGCACGGGGATGGTGCCGCAGTACTTCGCCGTGATGCCGTCGATCGTCGGTGATACGATGTTTGCCGATTTTCTCGACCGCTGGCGCGACACCTACATCCGTGGTCAGGGCGACGACTCGTTGCTCGACGAACTGGTGCTGTCACAGTTGAACGCCGATCCAACATTCGGTCCGCTCACGCGCAATCTCGCGAGCATGTGGTATCTCGGCGTCTGGAACCAGCTGCCGGGCGACTGGCGCAACGTGCACGGTGCCCGGGCGGGTGATATGAGCCATGTGGTGTCGGCAAAGGCGTTCACCGAAGGGCTGGTCTGGAAAGCGATGCACACGCATCCGAAGGGTGCGAAGCAGCCCGGGTTTGGATCGTGGGCGCTGCCGCCGCACGGCGTGACAGAGCAGGGGCGCGCGAATGCAGTATGACGCGATCGTGGTGGGCGGCGGCCCGATTGGGGCGCATGTCGCCAAGAAGCTTGGCGACGCGAAGAAGCGCGTGCTGGTGCTCGAGGCCGGGCGCGCCGGCGGTCTCACGTGGGAAGGATACAGAACCTACGTCGACAGCTTCTACACGCAGCTGGTGAAGGATACCAACTCGCCGTATCCGATGAATGCCAGTGCGCCGTTTCCCCACGAGACCGATCTGGCGCGCATCGCGAAGGGAACGCCGGACCTCACCGGGTATCAGGTGCAGAACGGTCCGCAGGCCTTTGCCTCGACGTACCTGCGCCAGCTCGGTGGCACGTCGCTGCACTGGCTTGGCACCACGCCGCGCTTCGTGCCCCACGACTTTCACATGCGCACGAAGTACGGAGTGGGTGTGGACTGGCCACTGACCTACGCGGACCTCGAGCCGTACTATCGCGAAGCGGAATTTTCGATGGGGGTGTCCGCGAATCGCCTCGACCAGGAAATGCACGGCGTCTGGTTCGGCGAGGGGTACGACTACCCCATGGAGCGGATTCCCCAGAGTTACAGTGATCAGGTGCTGGACCGCGCGACGGATGGGCTGACGGTGGACTTCGCCGGACGGGCGTACCCCGTTGGCGTCTCGAGTCTGGCCCAGGCGCGCAACTCGATTCCACGCGGCACATACCGCCCGGTTGGCGCGGTGGGCAACCCGGAGATGGGCCAGCGCTGCGAGGGTAACTCGGCCTGCATTCCGATCTGCCCGGTGCAGGCGAAGTACAGCGCGCTCAAGACCATCGCCGCCTGCGATCACGACTACGTGACGGTGACCTGCCAGGCGGTGGTGAGCCGGCTGATCATCGGCGACTCCGGTCGGATCACCGGAGTGGAGTACATCCAGTACGAGACCGAAGGCGGCAACACCACGACACAGACGGTGTCGGCCACGATCGTGGTGCTGGCCGGGCACGCGATCGAGAACGCGAAGCTGCTGCTGGCCTCCGGTGCGTCCAACGGCAGCGATCAGGTTGGACGCAATTTGATGGACCATCCCTTCTCGTATGCGTGGGCCCTGGCGCCGACGACGATGGGATCGTTTCGCGGGCCGCTGCAGACGTCGGGCATCGAGACGCTCCGTGACGGCGACTTCCGCAGGCAGTTCGCGGCGTTCCGGGTGGATCTCAGCAACGTGGGCTGGGATATCGTGAACTATCCGCCGGACAGCAACGTCAATGATGCCGTCAACGCCGGTCTTTTCGGGCGACGCCTCCGCGCGAAGCTTGCCGATGAACTGCCACGCCAGGTGCGGCTTGGCTATGACCTGGAGCAGCTGCCCGAGTCGCGCAACCGCGTGACCATCTCCAATGAGTTTCGCGACGCCATCGGCTGCTTCCGCCCCGTGATCGACTACGACCTGAGCGACTACACCTGGCAATCGATGGTCGAGAGCATGAAGGTCTCGAACGCCGTGTTCGAGCGGCTCGGCATCCCACCCGAAGGCCGCTTTTTCGAAGCGCCGAATGCGGACGACATTCCGGATGAGGAAAACTACCGGGCCCCCGATGGCAAGGACTACAAACTGAACTTCATCGGCGCGGGACATCATGTGGGCACGCACCGCATGGGCGTGAACCGCTTCGAAAGCGTGACCAACCGCGACCAGCGCAGCTGGGATCACGAGAATCTGTACATCGCCGGCTGCGGAAGTTTTCCGACGATCGGCACTGCCAATCCGACGCTGACCGCCATTGCCGTCACGCTGCGTTCCATTCCCGACATGCTGAGGCAACTGCGCTGATGACGAAGACCGTTCCCGCGGCGGCGACCGCACGCTGCCGCCCGAAGATCGAGACGGTGGAAGACCTGCGCTGTCACCTGCAGATCGCGCTGGAGCTGGAGCACGCGACGATACCACCGTACCTGTGCGCCCTGTACTCCATTCCCGATGGCAGCAATGCGCCGGCCAGTGCGCTGGTCCGCAGCGTGGTGATGGAGGAGATGCTGCACATGGTGCTGGTGTCGAACCTGCTGAACGCGATCGATGGGCATCCGAAGCTGGCGCACGCGGAGTTCGTACCGAAGTACCCGACGTACCTGCCCAACAGCGACCAGAGTTTTCTGGTGGACCTGCTGCCATTCAGCCGGCAGGCGCTCGACATCTTCCTCAAGATCGAGCGTCCCACCCCCGCCGACGGCCAGCCCGATCCCGATCACTTCCACACGATCGGGGAGTTCTACCTGGGCATCCTCGCCGGCTTCGAACAACTCGCGTCCACGCCGGATGCCGAGCGTGCGCTGTTCTCTGGTGCGCAGAGTCGGCAGGTCACCGGTGCGTCGTGGTACTACGGTGGCGGCGGTGAGCCGATCGAGGTGCATGATCTCGCGTCGGCACGCCGCGCGATCGAGGAGATCAGCGAGCAGGGCGAAGGGTACGATCACACCATGTGGGATCACGACGACCAGTTCGGTGAAGTCGATGAGCTGGCGCACTACTTCCGCTTCAACGAGATCCGCTGCGAGCGGCGCTACACGACCACCGACTCGCCGCACCAGCGGCCCACCGGTGCGGCCGTTTTGGTGGACTGGACGGCGCGGTATCCGATGTGCGCGAATCCAAAGGCGAGCGAGTTCGCCGGGCAGCCCGACATCCACGCGATGATGATGGCGTTCAATAGCCGGTACAGCGCGCTGTTGCGCGCGCTCGAGCAGGCCTTCAACGGCGAGCCGGCCGCCCTGAAGGCGGCGGTGCCGATCATGTATGAACTGAAGTACTGCGCGCAGGCCCTGATGGCCGTTCCATCCGGCCGTGGCGATGGTACCACGGCCGGTCCGAGCTTCGAGTTCGTGGGCTGACATGCCACTGGCCGGCGGTCAGTCGGCCAGTGCTCAGCGGGTCGCAGCCACCACCGGAATGGCGCCGGCCCGCCCGAACGCGGCGATGCGCGTGAGCGGGGCGAACTTCACCCCCTTCTTCGCGCTGCCGCCCTCGAAAAACTCCTTCCACTGCGCTACCACGGCCTGCCACGACGAGCTGGCGAGGTGTGCCTCGAGCGCCGCCTGGTTGCGATAGCGTTCGTAAAATACGAGCGTCCGCCCCGGCTTGCCGTCCTCGTCGTCCACGCGGTGCACCAGATACACCAGCGTCCCAGGCTGCTCGCGCTCCGCCTGCCGCTTCACCGCCCGGATCAGCTTCAGGGCACCCACCTCGCGGCCCGGCCGCATGGTGAAGCTCGCCCAACTCGTGACCGCCATGTATTCTCTCCCTTGAAGGTGTGTGCACCAATCTGCAGTAGTGTGCATCGGGGCTCGCGCGACGTCAAAGCGTCGATGTTGCCCACCACCTGCTGACACGGCCATCGCAGTATCACCACATACAGACACGGACAGCCCCTGTGGCCTTACCGCTCACGCTCGACGTCAACGGCTCGGAGCGCCACGTGCGCATCGAGGGACGTGAACTGCTCGTCCATGTGCTTCGCGACGCGCTCGGTCTCACTGGCACGCACGTTGGCTGTGACACCTCGCAGTGCGGCGCCTGCACGGTGCTGATCGACGGTCAGGCGGTGAAGAGTTGCGCGATGCTCGCCGTGCAGGCAACTGGTCGGCAGATCACGACCATCGAGAAGCTCTCCGACGGAGGGCTGCATCCGGTGCAGCAGGCATTCCGCGACAAGCATGGTCTGCAGTGCGGCTTCTGCACGCCCGGGATGATCCTCACCACGATCGACCTGCTGTCGCAATGTCCCGATCCGACCGACGAGGAGATCCGCGACGGCATCCAGGGCAACCTGTGCCGCTGCACGGGCTACCAGAACATCGTCGACGCAATCCATCTCGCGGCCGACACGATGCGTGCCAGCGCATCACCGGCAGCATAGGACGATGACCATGACCAACCTGATCGGGTCGTCACCGAAGCGGCGTGAAGACGGCCGCCTG
Organism: Gemmatimonadales bacterium; assembly: GCA_038249795.1. Taxonomy (GTDB): domain Bacteria; phylum Gemmatimonadota; class Gemmatimonadetes; order Gemmatimonadales; family Gemmatimonadaceae; genus JACMLX01. Next base: position 5,240 of record JBBSCZ010000030.1, read on the forward strand.
ATCACCGGCAACGCCACCTACACCGACGACGTGCAGCTGCCGGGCATGCTGTACGCAATGATCCTGCGCAGCCCCGTCGCGCATGCACGCATCACCGCGCTCGATGTCAGCGCTGCGCGGGCGCTGCCCGGAGTGGTGGCCGTCTATATCGGCGCCGACATCGAGGGTCGCGTGAACCCGGTGCCCTGTGCCTGGAACGTACCGAACTGCGACTTGCGTCTCCCGTCCCACCCGATGCTCGCAGTCGATACGGTACGCTATCAGGGCGACGGCGTGGCGCTGGTCGTGGCCGAGTCACGCGGCATCGCGCGGGATGCGCTCGCGCTGATCACGGTGCAATATGCCGAGTTGCCGTCGGTGATCGACCCGGAGCAGGCCACCGCCCCCGACGCGCCACAACTGCACGCCGACATTCCGTCGAACATCGCATTCACCTGGACCGTCGCCGGTGGTGATGCCGACGCCGCCTTCGCCAGCGCACCTGTGGCCGTGGACCTGCGTATCGTGCATCAGCGCATGCAGCCCTCGGCCATCGAACCGCGTGCCGCCGTCGCCAGCTGGAACCCGGGCAGCGAGGAGCTGACGCTCTGGGTCACCAGCCAGAATCCGCACATTCATCGCTTCCTCTGCGCCGGCATGCTGAAGCTCCCCGAGCATCGCGTGCGAGTGATCGCGCCCGAGGTGGGCGGCGCGTTCGGCAGCAAGATCGCCGCGTATGCCGACGAGGCGCTGGCCAGCTTCGCCTCGATGGACCTCTGCCGCCCGGTGAAATGGACCGAGGATCGGTCGGAGAATTATCTGGCCACCACGCACGGTCGCGATCACGTGTCGCATGTGGAACTGTGCGGCACCGCCGATGGCACGATCACCGGACTGCGCGCGCGTGTCTTCGCGGGGCTCGGCGCATACGCCTCCACTGCAGCACCCGGCATTCCGACGATTCTGCACGGGCTGATGTACTCGGGCCCGTACATGATTCCCAACATCACCGGCGTGATTCGCGGCGTGTACACCACCGCCACACCGGTGGATGCCTATCGCGGTGCGGGTCGCCCCGAGGCCACCTTCATGCTCGAGCGGCTGATCGATCTGTTCGCCCGCAAGCTCGGCATGGATCCGGTCGCGGTGCGCCGCAGGAACCTGATTCCGAGCGACGCGTTTCCGTACACCGTCGCCACCGGGCTGGTCTACGATTCCGGCAACTATCAAGGCGCGCTGGACAAAGCACTGTCGATGTTCGATTACGAAGCATTTCGTATCGAACAGACGTTGGCGCGCGCACAGGGTCGCTACATCGGCGTCGGCGTGACGACGTACAACGAGATCTGCGGACTCGGCCCCTCGTCCATCGCCGGCGCCACCGGCTTCGGCGGCGGGCTGTATGAAAGTGCGATCGTGCGCGTGTATCCCACCGGCGTGGTGCGCGTCTACATCGGCGCCAAACCGCATGGGCAGGGGGAGGAGACGACCTTCGCGCAGGTGGTGGCGCAGGAGTTTGGACTGCCCATCGAACATGTCGAGATCGTGCACGGCGACACCGAGAAGACACCACAGGGCTGGGGTACGTACGGCAGCCGCACCACCGCCGTGTCGGGGAGCGCAGTGAAGCTGGCCGCACTGCGCGTGAAGGCCAAGGCGAAGACACTCGCCGCGCACCTGCTCGGCGTCAGCGAGGACGATCTCGACTGGGATGGCGGTGGTTTCGCCACACACGCGGATGCCACGCAACGAAAGGGCTTTGCCGAACTCGCGCTGATGGCGAATCTCGCGTGGAACATGCCGGCCGGCCTGGAGCCGGGCCTCGAAGCGACCGCGTCGTTCGATCCGCCGAATTTCGTCTATCCGTTCGGCACGCACATCTGCACGGTGGAGGTGGACGTCGAGACAGGTGAGGTGAAGATCCTGCGCTACCTCGCCGTGGACGACTGCGGTCCGCTGATCAACCCGATGATCGTGGAAGGTCAGGTGCACGGCGGCGTGATTCAGGGAATGGGCGAGGCGCTGCAGGAAATGGCGATCTACAATGAGCACGGCCAGTTGCTGACGACCACCATGATGGACTACGCCGTGCCGCGCGCCGCGCAGATGCCGCGCATCGAGACGGCGCACACCGTCACGCCGACCAACGTGAACCCGCTGGGCGTGAAGGGCATCGGCGAGGCGGGCACGATCGCCTCGGTGCCGAGTGTCGTGTCGGCGGTCTGCGATGCACTGTCGCCATTCGGTATTCAGCATATCCACAAGCCCCTGACGCCAGCGCGTGTGTGGGCGGCCATCCAGCTTGCCACGGCAGGTGCCGCATGATCCCCGCAAATTTCGAATACACACGCGCCGCGACGCTCGACGAGGCGCTTTCCGCGCTGGGACAGGCCGGTACGATGGTCATCAGTGGCGGCCAGTCGCTGATCCCGCTCATGCGCTTTCGGCGCGTCCAGCCGCAGCGCCTGATCGACATTGGTGCGCTCGCCGAACTGCGTGGGCTGTCAGTGGAGCCGGGTATCGCGCGCATCGGAGCGGCCACCACGTACCGTGAATTGATCGCGTCGAAGGCGCTGCACACTGCCGTACCGCTGGTGCCCGAAGTGTCGGAGCTGGTGGGTGACCTGCAGCTGCGCAATCTCGGCACGATCGGAGGGGCGCTGGTGTATGCCGATCCCTTTGCCGACATGCCGGCCGTGATGATGGCACTCGACGCCACGTTTCACCTGCGGTCACTGGGCGGACGGCGCGACGTGGCGGCTCGCGACTTCTTTCGCGGGCCATTCCAGACCGCGCTGATGCAGGGTGAGCTGCTGGTTGCGATCAGCATCCCGGTCACGCCGCGGGGAACGGGCACGGCCTACGCGAATTTCGAAAAGTCGGCCTCGGGATACTCACAGGTCGGCGTGGCAGCGGTGGTGTCACGCGGCCGTGACGGCATCGTGACGGCCGCATCGGTCGCAATCACGAGTGTGGCACCGACACCGTTTCTCGTCGGCGCAGCATCGACGCTGGTGGGCACCGATGGCAGTGCGTCACTGATCTCACAGGTCGCGGTAGCCGCCGTCGCTGGTGTCACGGTGCACCCCGACGCGCACACGACGTCCGACTACCGGGTGCATCTTGCCGCGGTCGCGGTGCGGCGTGCCGTCACGACGGCGCTGGAGCGCGCGACGTCGTGAGTGGCAGCACGCTGGGGCATCACGCTGGGGTAATCACGCTCTGAGACCGAGCCCCTGCACCAGTGCATTGAAGCGGGGGTCGCTGCGGACGATATTGGGCCACGGCAGCGCCTTCAGCCGCGCGAAGTCGCTGACGCGGTCCTCGTTGCAGCGCTGCAACGCCGCCATCGTCTCGTCCAGATCTCCGAGGCCGGCGTGCACCAGTGCGTAGTCCAGTGGTGAGACGTAGCGTGTCGCCGCCAGCTGGTCGAGACGGGCACGGACCGCGTGCGCTTCGTCCGTGCGGCCGGTGATGCCAAGCACCAGTCCCTTGTAGCCGAGGCCCACGCCGCCGTCGGTCATCGTTGCAACGTTGTCGAAGGCTTCGACACTCTCGAGGTGACGACCCAGTTCCAGATACACGAGGCCGAGGCGCCAGTAGGTCCACGGGAACGTGGGGTCGAGGTCGCGCGTGGCGCGCAGCTGAATCAGCGCCTCCTGCGGCTTCCCCGCCAGCAACAGCGCATAGCCAAGATGATCGTTGATGATCAGCGACAGCGAGTCGAGCGCCTGCGCATGGCGCAGCGCATCGAGCGCGTCGTCCCACCGCTCCATCTGGAACAGGTACCACGCGTTCCACTGATGCGCCGTGGCGTACTTCGGGTTCAGCTCGATGGCGCGCGCCAGACTCTGCCCGGCACCCTCCCAGTCGTAGTCGAAGAACAGGAGCGCATAGCCCAGTGACGCATGAGCCTCGGCCAACTGCGGATCGAGCGCCAGCGCGCGGGCCGCCGCCTCCTTGCCGCGGGGATATGCATCCCGCGGCCGGTGTGTGTTGTAATACCCGAGAATGTTGTACGTGTCGGCGAGGCCGTCGTAGGCCAGCGCATACCCGGGATCGAGGTCGATCGCCTTCTGAAAATGCTCGAGCGCGCGGCGCAGCCCATCCACCGTGCGCTTGCTCCAGTAATGTCGCCCGCGCAGATAGGCCTGATAGGCGTGCGTGTTCTCGGTATAGCGCTTGGTGAGTCCCGCCTGCTCCTCGCCACTCAGCTTGATTCGCAGCGAGCGTGTGATCTCGGCTGCCATCTCCTCCTGCACGGCGAAGATGTCGTCGAAATTGCGGTTGTACTGCTCGCCCCAGAGCTGCGCCTCCGTCACGGAGTCCACCAGCTCGGCCTTGATCACGAGCGTGCTTCCACGCTGCATGATGCGGCCGGTGACCACGGCCCGGGCCTGCACCTCACGCGCGATCTCGAACGGATCCTTGCCGCTGCCCTTGTAACGGAACACGACCGACCGGGGCACGACGCGCAGGCCCGACAGGCCCGCGAGCTTGTTCATGATCGACTCGGTGATGCCCTCGCTCAGATACTCGCTGTCGGCGTCGTCGTTCATGCTGGTGAACGGCAGCACCGCGAGTGAGTCGATCGGGATGCGTCCCGACGGCGTCGTGATGAGCAGCGGCGAGCTTTCGGGAGCAGTGCGCGCCGTGTTCAGTGCACGGGCGCGTGCAATCTCGACTGAAGTGTTGTTGATCCTGGACGTCGGCGCTGCCGCACTCGCTGGTGTGCTGCCGACCGGGCGTCCGGTGAATGCGCTGCGCAGCCGGTCCCACAGCCCCGGTCCACCATCCCGCGAGGCATCGGGGGTCACGGCGCGCGGCTGCGAGCGTGGAAAGGTGGCGGCAGGATCGCGCAACGCGAATGCGAGATCCGCGCCAGTCGCGAACCGGTCGATCGGATCCTTGTTCATGACGCGTGCCAGCGCACGGTCCACATGTTCCGGAACTTCGGGGCGCTGCGCACACACACTCGGCACTGGCGCGATCGAGTGACGGATGAGCGTATCACGCATCGATCCGCCGACGAAGGGTGGTACGCCGATGAGCATCTCGTACAGTACGCAGCCCAGACTGTACAGATCACTGCGTCCGTTGAGATCACTCGAGCCGATTGCCTGCTCGGGGCTCATGTACATCGGCGTGCCGAGAGCCACGCCGCTCTGCGTGATATTCGCGTTTTCGGCGGCCGTCTTCAGTTGGGCAATTCCGAAGTCGGCCACCACGGAGTAGCCGCCCTCGATGAGGATGTTCTCCGGCTTGATGTCACGATGGACGATGCCTTCGGAATGTGCGCGATCGAGCGCACTGGCCACCTCGCCGGCCAGGCGCAGGGCATCGGCCACCGGCAGACGGCCTTCGCGGGTGAGCCGATCACGCAGCGACTCGCCGCGCATGAACGGCATCACGTAATACAGCAGCCCCGCTGCCTCGCCCGAGTCATGCAATGGCAGGATGTGCGGGTGCGTCAGGCGGGCAGCAATCGTGATCTCGCGCTGAAAGCGCTCTGCGCCGATGGCCACACCCACCCGCGGCAGCAGGACCTTCAGGGCGACGCTGCGACCATGTTTGCGATCGTCCGCGAGGTAGACCACGGCGGCACCACCCCGCCCCAGCTCCCGCTCGATCGTATACCGGTCCGACAGCGCCGTCTTGAGACGGCCGAGATGCTCTTGCTCCACGCGACTCCACAGAAGATTGGTCCAGCATTGCAATTTCGCGACGGCTGCAGGCAGCGGCAACGCTGGCGGTGTCACGGTCGGGCCGAAGCTCAGCCGCGGCCCGCCCCGTCCCGGGCCCAGAACAACGCCGTCCGGATCGCGCGCTGCCAATCACCATATCCGGCACGAGCCGCCGCGGCGCCGCTGCCCGGCGTGATCACCGAAACTCGCTGCGCCGCACGGAACTCAGACGCCGAACTCCAGACCCCCGTGTGCAGCCCCGCCAGACCGGCCGCCCCCAGCGCGGTGGTGTCGACCATGGCCGGCTTCTCGACCGGTACACCGAGCACGTCGGCCTGAAACTGCATCAGCCAGAGGTTGTTGGCCGCGCCGCCATCGACTCGCAGGGCGTCCAGCGTGACGCCGCTCCGGCGCTGCATCGACTCCATCACGTCGGCCGTGCCGTAAGCCATCGCCTCGAGCGCGGCGCGGACGATATGGGCCCGTGTGGTGCCACGCGTCAACCCGACCAGCGTGCCTCGCGCCTCGGCCTCCCAGTGCGGCGCGCCGAGTCCGGTGAGCGCCGGAACGAAGTACACGCCGTCATTGGAGGAGAGGCCGCTGGCCAGCGCCTCCGTCTCGGCCGCCGTCGCAATCAGGCCGAGGCCATCGCGAATCCACTGCACCGCCGCACCAGCGATGAAGATCGCAGCCTCGAGCGCGTAGCAGGGGCCGCCGTTGGCATCGCAGGCAATGGTGGTGAGGAGACCATCACCCAGGCCGGGCCGCTTCTGGCCGGTATTCATCAACATGAACGCGCCGGTGCCGTAGGTGTTCTTCGCTTCACCGGGCGCCACGCAGCCTTGCCCGAACAGCGCTGATTGCTGGTCGCCCGCAACGCCGGTGATCGGCAGTGACACGCCCAGGTGCCGCGCGCTCGCGGTGCCGAAGTCGCCGCGCGAGGTGCGCACCTCCGGCAACATCACGCGAGGCACGCCGAACAGTGCGCAGAGTTCATCGCTCCACGCCTGCGTATCGATGTCGTAGAGCATCGTGCGGCTGGCATTCGTGGGATCGGTGGCATGCACCGCCCCATCGGTGAGCTGCCAGATCAGCCACGTGTCGACGGTACCGGCCAGCAGCTCACCATTCATCGCACGCTTCAGCAACCCGCTGTTGCTGCGCAGGATCCACTCGATCTTGGTGGCACTGAAGTACGCGTCGACCACGAGGCCCGTGCGGGCCGCGATGAACTCCTTCTGCGGTGCCAGCGCGAGACAGCGATCCGCAGTGCGACGGTCCTGCCAGACGATCGCGCGGTGCACGGGTTCACCGGTCGCCTTGTCCCACACCACCACCGTTTCGCGCTGGTTGGTGATGCCGATGCATTCGGGTGTCACGGCTACCGAGGCCAGCGCCTCGCGCGCGGCATCGAGCGTGGCGCGAAGCAGGTCGGCAGGTTCGTGCTCCACCCACCCCGGCTGCGGAAAGTGCTGCGCAAACTCGCGGTAGCCGCGACCCAGCACGCGACCATCAGCCGAAATGACGAGCGCCGTGGAACCGGTGGTGCCCTGATCGAGTGCGAGAACGGAGCGCATCAGCTGGCGAAGTGAAATGGTGGGTGAAACACGCCCTGATCAGTGATGATCGCCGTCACCAGCGCGGCGGGCGTGACATCGAAGGCAGGATTGTACACCGTCACGCCAGCGGGTGCCGTGGTAACGCCGCCGTGTCCGCGCACCTCATCGCCATGGCGCATCTCGATGTGCATCGCGTCACCGTGCGGCGTGTGCGGATCGAGTGTCGAGGTGGGCGCCAGCACATAGAACGGAATGCCATGGTGGCGCGCCAGCACCGCCACACCATAGGTACCGATCTTGTTCGCAACGTCACCGTTCGCTGCAATGCGATCGGCGCCGACCAGCACCGCATCGATCACACCAGAGCGCATCACGCTTGCCGCCATGCCATCGGTGAGCAGCGTCACCGGCACTCCGGCGCGATCGAGTTCCCAGGCGGTGAGACGGGCGCCCTGCAACAGCGGTCGCGTCTCATTGGCGAACACGCTGATCGCATCGCCACGTGCCTGCATGGTGTACACCGGCGCCAGTGCAGTACCGATGCCCGCAGTCGCGAGCGCTCCGGCGTTACAATGCGTGAGCACCGTCATCCCGGCGCGCAGCAGCGAGGCACCATGCGCTCCGATGCTGGCGCACATCGCGATGTCCTCATCGATGATCGCCTGCGCCTCGGCGCGCATCGTCTCGGCCCGCACCGCCGGTGACGCACCACCGACCTGCCCTGCCGCGAGCACCCGTTGCACGGCCCAGGCCAGATTCACGGCGGTGGGTCGCGCCGTGCCCAATGCCTGCGCTGCCTCGGTGATCACCGCATCAAATGTGGCCGGACTCTCGCGCGCGGCCTGCGCCGCCAGCACCGCCAATCCGATCGCGCCCGCCACGCCGATCGCCGGTGCCCCGCGCACACGCAGCGACTGAATTGCCTCGACCATCCTTGGCAGTTCGGTCAGCGAGAGTTCGATCAGTGCACCGGGGAGCAGCGTCTGATCGATGATCGTGAGTGCCGTCATGCTCGCATCGACGCGAATGGCGGGCAGCGGCGCGCGTGCCGTCATGATGCTCGTACTCAGCGGAAGCACTGCGGGTACGATAGATCGGCACCAATGATCTTCGGCCGATCGGCGCGCATCGCGATCGCCATCATCACGTCGTGAATGAATCGGCCTGTGCGCGCCGCATGCTCGTACTCGATGTACTGTGGCTCGTCGGTGAGCTGGTGATAGTCCTGTGCATAGCCGAGCGAGAAGTACGTCACCGGCACATCCTTGCGGACGTAGCTCACCTGATCGCTGCGACAGAACCGGTTGAGCGGATTCGCCGTCACGTCCCACGACTTGTCGATCGCCATCACCTCGGCACGCGTGGCGTTCACCGAGTCGATGATGTCACCGAATTCGCGGGAGAGACGGCGCGCGCCGAGCGTCTGCACCGAGGCCGGTCCACCGAACCTGACCTGATCCACACGTCCCTTGCCGAGCATGTCCATGTTGTGCGCCGCGACGATCTGCGTCAGCGGCACCGTCGGATGATCGACGAACCAGGCGGAACCCAGCAGGCCCCCTTCCTCACCCTGATGCGACACGAAGATGATCGAGCGCTTCGGCTTCTCGGCGGCAAACTGCTCGGCGATCTCCAGCATCACCACCGTGCCCGAGCCATCGTCATCGGCGCCGTTGAAGATCGAGTCGCGGCGCGGCGGACGCACGCGCCGGGCAGCCGTGATCAGCGAATCGATCCTGCGCTGCTGCTCGACGGTCGGGATGCACGCCCCATCGTTGGCACCCTGCGGACGGGTGACGGTGTTCACCGCGCGCAGCGAATCGTGATCGGCGGCCACCGCGCTGCGGCCGATGTGATCGTTGTGCGCGCCCACCAGCACGTACTCCGAGGCGAGCGTGGGATCGGATCCCGGCATGATCGCCACCACGTTCCGTGCCGGTGCCGCCGATGGCTTCCACGCGTACGTCCAGCTGCCCGATACCGGCGTACCAGTGGCACCGACCGTGAGCGTCTCGACGCTGCTACCGAAGATCTGCGCCGCGACCGCCGCACTGATCGTGGCCCCGCCGACGCCGGTAGTGACCGGCGCCTGTCGCAGGCCCGGTCGGGATGCGAACGTCGCCGCCACTGCAGCCGGTGACATGCCATCGAGCCCGATGATCAGCACACCGACGGCACCGGCATTCTGCGCACGCATGTCACGCACCGGACCCGAACCGACCGCGCGACGTGCAGGCGCGCGACCCGAGGCTTCGGCAGCAATGATTGCGGCGGCACCGAACATGTCGGGACGCGCGTCGCAAGTGAGGAAGCTGGCCGGCGCACCCGAAGCCGCACCGACAACCTGAGCCGAAGCCGCGCGAAACACGGCGACCTTGCCGCGCAGCGCAGCAACATCCAGCACCACCGCCGTATCGCCCCAACGACCGGCGAACACGGACGGCACGTTGTCGAGGCTCGCCTGCGCGCTGATCAGCTGCGGAGCCGAGGGTGTCATCGGCACCCAGTCACGAGTCGTGCGGAGCGCGGCACCGCGCACGCTCAGCTTTACGGCACTGCTGTCGAACGACTGTGCACCGAACGGCAGCGTTTGAAAGTAGGTGCCGCTGTCACCGGCCGGCTTCAGACCGAGGCGCTTGAATTCGCGTGCGATGTAATCGGTGCCCTTGGCATTGCCCGGCTCGCCGATGCGACGCCCCTGCATGGAATCGTCGGCGAACTGATAGAGGCGCGTACGCAGGTCGTTGGCCGTGATTGGCGCGCTGGTGCGGCGCGGAGCCCAGGTGCGCGGGCCTTCGTCGGGCCAGACGGTCTTCGCGGCGCGTGATGCAGCCACTTTGGCAGCGGCTTGCGCATGCGCCGAGTGTGGTGCGGCCGTGATAACGGCAAGGGCGACAACGGACAACGCGGTGGCGAGCGGCTGGGTACGAAACACAGATCGGGGACTGAGGTGCGGCAGCGTATGGGAGACCGTCGCGGCCTGGCACAGCCTGCGCTGCGGCCCGACGGCGACCGTCGATGTCCCGGAGAAACTACGACACGACCACTGGCGGCGTGATCCGGACGCGCCTGCGGTAGCTTTGTAGTACGGCATCCCAGTCCCGGGATCACGATTCCCTGAGCCTTTCCCGGCATGTCCTACGAATTTCTGCTCTACAGCGTGGCTGACCGCATCGCAACGATCACGGTCAACCGCCCCGACAAGCTCAATGCCCTCAGCAGCGCACTCATTCTCGAGCTCGGCGCCGCCATCGACGAGGCCATCGCCGACGACGGCGTGGGTGGCGTGATCCTGACCGGTGCCGGCCGCGCGTTCATCGCAGGCGCCGACATCGGCGAACTCGCCGGCCAGACGCCGATGAGTGCCGTGGCGCGCGCGCAGCGTGGGCAGGAAATCTTCGGCCGATACGAGCGGAGCCCGAAGCCGGTGATCGCCGCCGTGAACGGCTTCGCCCTCGGCGGCGGCTGCGAACTGGCGATGGCCTGCCATCTCCGCATCGCCGGTGAGTTCGCGAAATTCGGCCAGCCGGAAGTGAAGCTTGGCATCATTCCGGGCTACGGCGGCACGCAACGCCTGCCTCGCCTCATCGGCACCGGTCGCGCCCTGCAGTTGCTGATGACGGCCGAGATCATCGACGCCACCGAGGCGGTCCGCATCGGACTCGCGAACAAGGTGGTGCCGAACGCCGACCTGATTGCCACCGCCACGGCGATGCTGCAACAGATGATGGCCAACGGCCCGCTGGCGGTACGCGCCTGCATCGACGCGGTCATCCGCGGGCAGGACATGGGTCTGGCCGATGCGCTGGCCTACGAGGCGGCACATTTCGGCACCCTCTCGTCCACCACCGACATGCGCGAAGGCATGACGGCGTTCCTGGAGAAGCGCCCGGCCGTCTTCACCGGCGCGTGAGCGGTTCCGTGGTTGCGCAAGACGATGCGGACGTGGCGCGCTCCAACGCACCCAGTCCGGCGTCGGTGCGGATGACGCATCTGACGCTGACCAGCTTCCGCAACTACGCCCGCGCCTCGCTCGCCATTCCGGCTGATGGTGCCGCGCTGCTCGGCGACAATGGTCATGGCAAGACGAATCTGCTGGAGGCGATCTATTACCTCGAGCTGTTCCGCAGCGCACGCGGTGCGCGCGACCGCGACCTGGTGCGCTTCGGTGACGCCGGCTTTCACGTCAGCGCCACGCTCGAGGGATCACCTCGCGGCGCACTCAGCATCTCGGCCGGCTTCGATGCCGTCACGCAGAAGAAGAAGGTGATGCTCGATGCGGTGGAAGTGTCGCGACTGAGCGATGCGATCGGCGCCGCACCGGCGGTGCTCTTCTCGCCTGCCGATGTCGCGCTGGTGCGCGGCGCGCCTGCCGAACGCCGGCGCTATCTCGACGTGATGCTGGCACTGGCCGACCGGCAGTACCTGCTCGCACTGCAGCAGTACCGTCACGCATTGGCACAGCGCAACGCTGCCCTGCGGTCGTTGCTGGGCCATGCGCGCGATGCCGAGTCGATGGACGCTGTGGCGGCATTCGAGCCGGCGCTGGCCATGGCGGGTGCGACGATGCTGGTGAAGCGACACGCATGGGCCACCGAGGCAGCCACCGCGTACTCCGACGTGCTCGATGCCATTGGCGAGCGTACCAGTGTGTCACTGACACTGAAGCGCGGCGGCGGAGCGCGCACCAACGAGGCCGAGCTGGCCGAGTGGCTGCGCACGACGTTCGCGACCCAGCGACTGCACGATGTAAAGCGCGGCACCACGCACACCGGTCCGCACCGCGACGAGGTGCAGCTACTGCTGGACGGTCGCGACCTGCGCAATTTCGGCAGCAACGGTCAGCAGCGCAGCGCAGCGATCGCGTTGCGGATGCTCGAAGCACGCACGTTGCACACCGCACTCGGCACTGCCCCGCTGCTGCTGATGGACGATCCCTTCGCCGAACTCGATGCCGACCGCAGCGCGCGCATCCTTGGCCTGCTGAGCCGGCGTGGACTTGGGCAGGTGATGCTGGCGGTGCCGCGCAGCGAGGATATCCCGCGGGCGCTGACCGGGCTGCAGACCGTCCGCGTCCATCAGGGCACGCTCACGCCGGATGCGGTATGAGCTTCACGCCGAAGAAGTCGCAACCGGTGAGCATCGCCGACGTGATGGCGAAGATGCTCGCGCAGAAGGGCATGACCGAGCGGCTCGCGCAGGTCGGCGCGATGGATGACTGGTCGCAGGTGGTCGGCACGCAGATCGCTGCCGTGACCGAGCCACTGAGCATCACCGCCGACGGCGTGCTCTGGGTGCGTGTCACCACCGCCGCCTGGATGAACGAGCTGAGTCTTCTGGCACCAACACTGTTGCGCCGCCTCAACGACGTGCCCGGTCGGCAGCCGGTGAAGCAGCTCCGGTTCCGGCTCGGCCGAAGCTGACGCATCGGCCGCAAGCACTGGGTAACGCGCACCGCACAGCGCGCACCGCACAGTAGGCACCGGGCGCCTGCACAACTACTCCACTTTTCTGTTACGCGCGATGTCGATGCCTGTGCGCGATTCCGGTCGCCATGCCCCGCCGTCAGTCGATCAACTCTGCCAGCGAAAGCGTCAGGCCCGGCAACACCTCTTCGCCCTCGAAAGCGTCGTGCTCGCCCAGCGTGCTGACGGTGCCATCCGCACGGTGCACCGCGCCGCGCCGCCGGTCGGGATCCACGATCCAGACCAGCCGAACACCGGCACCAATCCAATCCGCGATCTTCGCGCGCACCTCACCCGCACGATCGCCGCGCGACAGCACCTCCACCACGAGATCCGGCGCCAGTTCCGCGTAGCCGCGCACATCCGCAGGTGGCAGCCGTTCAGTGCTGATGAACGCCGCATCAGGTGCGCGAACGGTGTCGGGATTTCGGCGCAGGGTGAACCCTGTCTCCGCACCAACGACGTTCCCCAGCTTTCGAGCACGCACGAAATCACGTAACTCAGCCGCGACCGTTGCCGCCACCGTGCCATGCCGGTACGCGCCAGGCTCGCGCACGTACATGACGCCATCCACCAACTCCGATCGCATATGAGGCGGCTGCTCCACCAGCAACTCCTCCGCCGTCATGCTTCCTGACGAACGCACCATACCCCCTCCCGTCGCATCATCATTTCAGCGCACATCACTCCCAATTAAGCGATGACGGAAGCACAATGCCCACAATGCGACCACGAGTCAACTCATCCAACAGCAAACACAATCATTCTCACGCCCCACCACCGCCTCCAGCCGTATGTCGTTCAGCAGTTGTGCAGTTCCGCGGTCGTTCAGTTCTGCGATGAAAGCCGTTCACGACCTCCGCCCCACGCCACAAAAAAAGCGCCACAAAACTCGAGTCACGCACACGACTCGCAATTGTCTCGAAACGAGCACGCAACAGAAGTGTCAGAACCAGCGCCGAACCGAAGCCATGTACTGCTGGTACGGTTCACCGAACTTCCGCTTCAGATACCGCTCCTCACGCTCGATCACGTAGTGTCGCATCACCTGCAATACCACCAGCAGCGCCGGCACAGGCCAGGCGGTGTTCACCCAGAGCGCGATGCCCAGATACATCAGCGTGAAGCCGAGATAC
>JBBSCZ010000031.1:0-19025 GCA_038249795.1 Gemmatimonadales bacterium
GGCTTCACCTTGGCGATGAACGCGCGGTTGCGCGGGGTGTCGGGGAGGGCGTCGAGCATGGTGGTGCTGATGTAGATGCCGGGCTCGATGGTGAAGGCGTCGCCGACCTTGAAGGTGCGGTTGCCGCTGTAGAACTGGGCCGGATCGTGCACCGCGAGGCCGATGCCGTGGCTGATGCCGTGGATCATCCAGAACAGCGACTGGCGGCAGGAGCGCGGGGCGTTCACGCAGTCGGTGCGCCACGGCATGTCGAGCTGTGCATCGACGCTCTCGATCAGGCCGAGTTTGGCCAGTCCGCGCGCACGCACTGCTTCCGACGAGTCCTGCGCCGTGATCGACGACATGCCGATCTTCGAGTTCCGCTCCGCCGCCAGCTGTGCATCGAGCACCAGTTGATACAGGAGGCGCTGCTCGCGAGAGAAGGTCCCGCCCACCGGGATCGAGCGCGTCACGTCGGCGGCGTAGCCCTCGTATTCCGTGGCAGCGTCGATCACCACCAGGTCGCCCGGCTTCAGCTCGCCCCGGTTGCGCATGTAGTGCAGCTGCGTGCCGCGAATGCCGCCGCCCACGATCGACCCGTACGCCGGACGTGCGCCGCCGTGTCGCATGAATTCGTGCTCGATCGCCGCCTGCAGCTCGTATTCCTTGGTCGGCTGCGTGACTTGCATCGCCGCACGATGGCCCTCCGAGCTGATCTCGGCCGCCTTCCGGATCAGTGCCAGCTCGGCCTCCGATTTCTTCGCGCGGAGCTGGTAGATGTAAGGGTGCGCGCTCCGCATAGCGATCCTGGGATGTGCCGCGGCAAAGCGACGCTCCCAGAGCTGGCCGCGGGTGGTGGAATCCTGTGTGGCAAAGTCGGCCGCGGCGAAGTCGGCGACCGTGTAGACCGTCTTCATGCCGACGGCCAGTGAATCGATGACCTGCTCGAGCACCCCGGCGGATCGCGCGCTCATGCCCAGCGTGCGTTCCACCGTGAGCGAATCAGGGCGCTTGCCGTAGTAGAACGCCTGTCGGGCGCCGGATGGCGTGATGAACAGCGTTGACCGAGCCTTGCCGCCCGCGATCACCATCACCAACGCCGCATCGGGCTCGTTGCAGTTGGTCAGGTAGCGGAAGTCGGGGAGCTGGAAGAACGGCCCGAAGTCGGCTACCGGGTTGCGACCGCCGAACGCCACCAGCAGGCCGTCGCCAAGCTTCGCGGCCAACGAGTCACGCCTCGCGTTGTATTCCGTCTGCGGGATCTGCGCGCCGAGTGCGCCTACGGTCAGGAGCGTCGTCGCGAAACACGAGGCGATTCGCACGATCGAGGGGAAGCGACGGCTGGCGAGCGGGAAAGGCGACATCGAAATTTCGGCTGGCGGTGAGGTGGCGCGCGAAACGTGTCCCCCGTCAGACCTGCAGGGAAGGGCAGATTGGCGTGAATTGCCGGTTGCAGAACAGGCGACGCGGGGCGAGCATCCCCGCTGGACAATTCTTCTGCCCCGATGAGGCCCCGCCTGATGCGAAAGACCCCCCTGTTGCTGCTCGTGCTGCTCACCGCCTGTCAGGCCAAGGATGCGAGGCCCGGTCGCACTGCCGGCAGCAGTACAGCCAGCAGCGCTGACGTGAAAGCCTGGGAGGCGCAGGCGGCGAGAATCACGATCATCCGCGATGACTGGGGCGTGCCGCACGTGTACGGCACGACCGACGCCGATGCGGTGTTCGGGATGATGTACGCGCAGGCTGAGGACGACTTCAACCGCATCGAACAGAACTACCTCGTCTCGCTGGGACGGCTGGCGGAGGCGGAGGGTGAGAAAGAGCTCTGGCGCGATCTTCGGCAGCGTCTGTTCATCGATGCGGCCGATCTGCAGACGCAATACGCCGCCACGGAACCGTGGCTGAAGGCGCTGTGCACGTCATGGGCGGCGGGACTGAACTACTACCTGCACATGCATCCCGAGACCACGCCGCGAGTGCTGACGAAGTTCGAGCCCTGGATGGCGCTCTCCTTCAGCGAGGGGAGCATCGGTGGCGACATCGAGGACGTCTCGCTACGGGAGCTGAAGGCCTTCTACGATTCCGCCGCGACCGCACAGAAGGTCGCGGTGTCGCTCGACGTCGAGCGTCGCCGCGAACGGTTCGCCCCGGTCACCGAGCCGACGGGCTCGAATGGCTTTGCGATTGCCCCGCAGAACACCGTCAACAAGCACGCCCTGCTGCTGATCAATCCGCACACCTCGTTCTTCTTTCGTGAGGAGGCGCAGATGGTGAGCGAGGAGGGACTGAACGCCTACGGTGCCGCAACCTGGGGGCAGTTCTTCATCTATCAGGGCTTCAACGAGCAGGCTGGCTGGATGCATACCTCCAGCGGTGCCGACGTCATCGACGAGTATGCCGAGACCGTGACGCCGAAGGATGGCGGACATGTGTACACGATCGGTGGTGTCGAGCGGGCGGTCACCGCGCGGACAGTGACGCTCGCATATCAGAGCGACTCGGGCATGGCCTCGCGTGACTTCACCGTCTACGAAACGCAGCATGGACCGGTGGTGCGCAAGGCCGATGGGAAGTGGATCAGCGTGACGCTGATGCAGGAGCCGGTTAAGGCACTGACGCAGTCGTTCATGCGTACCAAGGCGAAGAACTACAAGGAGTTCCGCGCCACGATGGAGCTGCACACCAATTCGTCGAACAACACGGTGTTCGCTGATCACGAAGGGAACATCGCCTATTTCCACGCCAACCACGTCCCGAAGCGCAATCCGAAGTTCGACTGGGAGAAGCCGGTGGATGGCAGCACGACGGCGACGCTGCATGCCGGTATCCACTCGCTGGACGAAAGCCCGAACGTGCTGAATCCGGCCACAGGCTGGATCCAGAACACCAACAACTGGCCATACTCCGTCTCGGGCAGTGCGAGCCCCAAGCGCTCGGCGTACCCGAGCTACATGGAGCGCTTCACCGAGAATCCGCGCGGCGTGCACGCCATCCGCGTGCTGGAGGGCAAGAAAAACTTCACGCTCGAGACACTGCGTGATGCGGCGTTCGACAGCTATCTGCCGGCATTCGCCGACCTGGTGCCGCTGGTGGTGAAGGCCTACGATGGCCTGCCCATGACCGACCCGCTCCGCGCGAAGCTCGGCGAACAGGTCAGTGCGCTGCGCACCTGGGACTACCGATACGGCGCGCAATCCGTGCCGACCACGCTGGCGGTCTGGTGGGGCCAGGCGATGATGCGTGCGTCGCGCGCAGAGGCGGACAGCGAAGATCTGACGGTGTACGAGTACATGGCGAAAAAGCTGACACCGACGCAGAAGCTGCAGATGCTCGCCGCCGCCTCCGACACGCTGACATCGAGCTTCGGCACCTGGAAGACCTTCTGGGGCGACGTGAATCGCTTTCAGCGCCGGACCGGTGACATCGTGCAGCCGTTCAGCGATGCAGCGCCCAGCATTCCGGTGCCGTTTGCATCGGCACAGTGGGGATCGCTCGCGTCGTTCGCGGCACGCACCTGGCCGGGCACGAAGAAAATGTACGGCACCAGCGGCAACAGCTTCGTGGCCGTGGTGGAGTTCGGTGACAGCGTGCGCGCCAAGGCCGTCACGGCCGGCGGCGTGAACGGCAACCCGAGCTCGAAGCACTTCAACGATCAGGGCGAGCGATATGCGGCGGGTAATCTGCGTGACGTGTACTTCTACCGCTCGCAGCTGGTGGGCCATACGGAGCGCTCGTATCAGCCGGGGAAGTGACCGACTGTGCCGCGCACGCTTGCCGCTTCGATCGTGCGACAGTTGCCCCGCCGACCACTAGATTTCGCAATCAGCACATTCGTCGCCGCTCTCGATCCTGCGGCGTGCCCGACTTCACGTTCTGGAATGCGTCATGGCCAAGATCACGGTGGTAAACCCGGTCGTCGAGATGGACGGCGACGAGATGACCCGCATCATCTGGCAGTTCATCAAGGATAAGCTGATCCTGCCATACCTCGACGTGCAACTCGAGTACTACGATCTCGGCATCGAGCATCGTGATGCAACGAACGACCAGGTCACGATCGATTCGGCCGAAGCGACGAAGAGGCATGGTGTGGCGGTGAAGTGCGCCACGATCACGCCCGACGAGGCGCGCGTCAAGGAGTTCGGGCTCAAGAAGATGTGGAAGAGCCCGAACGGGACCATCCGCAACATCCTCGGCGGCGTGATCTTCCGCGAGCCGATCATCATGTCGAACATCCCGCGCCTGGTGCCGGGGTGGACGAAGCCGATCGTCGTGGGCCGTCACGCACACGGTGATCAGTACAAGGCCACTGACTTCAAGGTGCCCGGCCCCGGTACCCTGACCATGACCTACACCCCGACCGACGGCAGCGAGCCGATGCAGTTCGAAGTGGCGAAGTACGGTGCGGATGGCGGTGTCGCGATGGGCATGTACAACTTCAACGACTCGATCCGCGACTTCGCACGCGCCAGCCTGACCTACGGCCTGCAGCGCAAATATCCCGTGTACCTGAGCACGAAGAACACGATTCTGAAAGCCTACGACGGCGCCTTCAAGGACATCTTCGAGCAGGTGTTCGCCGATGAGTTCAAGCAGGAATTCGATGCCGCCGGCATCACCTACGAGCACCGCCTGATCGACGACATGGTCGCCGCAGCGCTCAAGTGGGAGGGCGGCTATGTCTGGGCCTGCAAGAATTACGACGGCGACGTGCAATCCGACATCGTCGCGCAGGGCTTCGGTTCACTCGGCCTGATGACCAGCGTGCTGATGACGCCCGATGGCCGGACGATGGAAGCCGAAGCCGCCCACGGCACGGTCACGCGTCACTTCCGTGAGCACCAGAAGGGTAACAAGACCTCGACCAACCCGATCGCCTCGATATTCGCCTGGACGCGCGGCCTGGCCCATCGCGGGAAGCTGGATGGCACGCTGGCGGTGGTGGACTTTGCGAACACGCTCGAAGCGGTGTGCATCGAAGCGGTGGAAGCCGGCGAGATGACGAAAGACCTCGCCATCCTCATCCGTCGCGACGCACCGTATCTCTCCACCGAAGACTTCCTCGACGCCATCGACCGTCGCTTGCAGGCCAAAATGGCCTAGGTGGCGTCAGGCGCGATAGATCGCGATCGATGTGTCGTCGATGGTATGGCGGTAGTCGGGGGAGGGGAGGACGTGGCCGACGGCGTACTCCACTGCCAGCAGCTTCGCGTACTTCGTCGTCTGCCAGGCCGTGAGCACGCGGTCGAGCATCTTCGAATTGTACGGCGGGTCGGCGAAGGCGATGTCCCATCGCTGTTCGGTGAGCGCTTCGGCAAACTGAACGGCGTCCTTCTTGTAGATCCGGCACTTCGCCGTCACGCGCAGGAGCGCCACGTTGGCCTTGAGGGCGTGCAGGCTGCTGGGGCGGGTCTCGACGAAGTCGACGTACTTGGCACCGCGTGAAATCGCCTCGAGCCCAAGCGCGCCGGTGCCGGCGAAGAGGTCCAGCACGCGGGCGCCCGCGAGGTCACCCTTCAGCTGGTCCAGCAGGTGACCGCGCACGTTCTCCGCCGTGGGGCGTACGCGAAAATCGTTCGGCGATGTGAGGTCGCGACCGGCAAACTTGCCGCCGATGATCCTCAAGTGCCGGCCTGCGGGGTAGCAATCATCTCTGAAGATAGCTCACCCGGGTATGCTGCGGGTGCCTGCTGAACCAGCCCGATTGTCGGGCACCGACATTTGACACGGCGTGGTGCATGGACGATGTGGTCCGTGATTGCACGTTTTCAAGGGATTGATGCGTCTCCTGCAGGCTTTGGCCACACTCGCGCTGTTGCTGCCCGGCTGCGGCGGCAGCACTCCGTCGTCCGTTGCACCGACGCCGGCCCCGCTTGCGTCATCGGTGCCGCCCTCATCGGCCACCGATCGCAATCCGCAGCCCCCGGCTGAACTCGCGGTGATCCCGGTGCAGGTGACCTACGTACTCAAGTCACTGGCCCCGACCCTCGATTCGCTTTTCCCGGTGCGTGACTCGCTGGCCGAGGCGAGTTGCGGGAGCGTGGCGCGTCTCGTGTGCCATCAGTATGTGTATCAGCGCGATCCGCTCGCACTCTCCGCCAGTGCTGCGCGCTTCAGCATCACCACCACGATGCGATACCGCGCCCGCGTCGGCGTGCCCGGTGCCGGCGTTGCGAGTTGCGGTTTCGGCTCCGAGACACCACGTCGCGCGTCGCTGTCACTGGCGACTGATCTCTACTGGCGCCGCGACTGGAAGATCGGCTCGCGACAGACTGCGCTGGCCGCAACGCTGCTGGATCCCTGTGCGATCACGGCACTGAACGTCGATGCACGTCCCGCGCTGCAGCGGATGATCGACAAGCAGCTTCGCGATTTCTCGGCGCAGGTCGACACCGTACTGCCGAAGGCGGCCGATCTGCGCCCGCTCGCCGATTCGATCTGGAAGAGCTTCCTCGAGCCGTCGCCCCTCGACACGCTCAACACACTGTGGCTGGTTCTCGATCCGGAAGCAATCCGCGTGGTGCCCCTCATGGGAGTCGGTCCGAGTTTCCGCACTGCGATCGTGGTCTATGCCCGGCCGCGTGTGATCGCTGGCGCCAAGCCACCCACAGTGTCGAAGCCATTGCCGGTGCTGAGTCTCGGTGAGAATCCGGGCAACTTCGTGGTGCCGGTGTCGGTGGAGCTGCCGTACGAGGAAGTGAACCGTCGCGCCACCGAACTGCTCGTCGCCGAGACGGCTGGGACCAGCGAACGCGTCGACAGCGTGCGTGTGCAGGCCAATGGTGACAGCGTGCGCATCGTACTCGACGTGAGCGGGACGCTGCGCGGTAAGCTGACTCTCGTGTCGCGCCTGCGCTGGGACCCGGCGCTGCGCGAGCTGCGCATGGACGATCTGGACTGGAGTCTCGAGAGCCGCGGACTGTTGTCGCGCATGAAGGCGACGCTGGCAGCACCATTGATCGGTCGCGCCATTCGGAAAGCCACGATGGGCGGACGCGTGCCGCTCGGCGCACAGCTCGACTCCGTGCGTACACAGATGCTGCAGTTGCTCAATCGCACCGTGTCACCCGGCGTGGTGCTCGGCGGCAGCATCACCAGCTTCCAGGTGGAGAGCGTCAGTACCACCGACCGTGCCTTCGTGGTCCGTGCGCGGCTGCTGGGACAGGCGAACGTGTGGGTGCAGTGAGGTGGCTCAGCCGGTGCGACGTTCCAGTCGCGCCGTCAACCCGCCCTTCGGGCGCAGCGTAATGATCGGCTCCAGCTCGGGATCGGGGCCGGGGACATGCACGCGCCACCGACGAGCGAGCGTCGCCAGCACCAGCATTGCCTCCATCCACGCGAACTGTTCGCCCACACATATTCGCGTGCCGGCACCAAATGGAAAGTAGGCCATCTTCGGACGTGCGATCGTCACTGCGGGGTCGAGCCACCGGGCTGGATCGAAGCGCTCGGGCTCCGGCCACCAGCGCGGGTCGCGGTGCACGATGAATTGCGGGGCGACGAAAATCGTGCGTGCCGGAAAGGTGTAGCCGCCCACCGTATATTCAGCCACAGCACGTCGGCCAACGATGTAGGCGGGCGGATACAGCCGCATCGACTCGGCGATGATCGCACGCGTGATCGGGAGCTGTGCCAGATCGTCCATCGTGGGCAGCCGGTTGCCGAGCACGCCGTCGACTTCTGCATGCAGCGCCTGTTCGGACGCCGGATTGCGAGCGAGCAGCAGCCAGGTCCATGTGAGCGCGTTGGCCGTGGTTTCATGGCCGGCGATGAAGATCGTGATCGCCTCGTCGCGCAACTGCTGATCGGTCATGCCGGTGCCATCGCCCTCGGTGTCGGTGGCGTGGAGCAGCATCGAGAGCAGGTCGCCCGTGTCTTCATTGCTGGCGCGGCGCTTGGTGATGATCCGATCGATCGTCGCGTAGAGCAGCGTGCGCCCTGCCTCGAAGCGCCGCCGTTTCGCCGTGGGCAGCAGGTCGAACAGCGGAGCCAGTGGACCGTAGCCGAAGCTGAACGACTCGAACACGTCGTCCATCGCCTTGCCGATATCGCTGCCACCACTGCCGACGCTCGCTCCGAACAGCGTGGCGGCGACGATGTCGAGCGTGACCAGCATCATCGCGCGATTCATGTCGAGCTCGTCGCCATCGTGCCACGCGGACTGCCGTTGCATGGCCGCGCCGGTCATGGCGCCGGCGTACGCCGCAATTCTCGACCGATGGAACGCCGGCTGGACCAGCCGTCGCTGCCGCAGGTGGCGCTCGCCTTCGGCGGTCAGCAGCCCCTCGCCGAGCAGCACCTTGGCCCGTTCCAGTGCCTGTCCCTTGCGAAAGTTCTTCTGATTCGTGATCAGCAGATCACGAATGTCGTCGGGATGGGTGAGCATCACGAGGCGCTGTCTGCCGAGCATCAGCTGCGACACGTCGCCATGCTCGGCCGCCATCACGCGAAACAGCGCAAGCCGTTCGCGGGAGATGCGCAGAAGGATGTCGCCGGGAAAGCGACCCTTGGGGCCGGGAGCGACGGACGCAGCGGTGACGGGCATGTAAAGGGATGTCGGGGTGATCTGAAAGCATATCGCAGACGCGACGACTGTGCGAACGTGGTGCTGTGGAAAGCGCCACGGTCACGGTCGCCACGACCGTCGCGATGACGCGCACCGCAGCGGTGTTGGGTCCCAGGCCTCGCATCCGACCGAAGCCGTCGCTGTTTCAGCGGAGGCGATGCATCTTTCACGGATGCTGATTCGTATCGTCGGTTTCCTGGTGCTCGTTGCCGCGTCGCTCGTCTTCGGGCTGCGTGCAGTCGCACAGACGACACCGGCCGCCATGCCTGCGGTGACAGCCGCCGACGTCCGCTTCATGCAGGAG
The DNA here is from genome assembly GCA_038249795.1 of Gemmatimonadales bacterium. Taxonomy (GTDB): domain Bacteria; phylum Gemmatimonadota; class Gemmatimonadetes; order Gemmatimonadales; family Gemmatimonadaceae; genus JACMLX01. The sequence goes on from JBBSCZ010000031.1 coordinate 8,850, forward strand.
ATGATCGGCCATCACCAGCAAGCGGTGGAGATGACGGCGCTGGTGTCGGCACGCACCCGTCGCGCGCAGCTGCGGCTGCTGGCCGAGCGCATCGGCGTGTCGCAGACCGATGAGATGGCGCTGATGCAACGGTGGTTACGTGCGCACGGTGGCTCGGGCGATGCTACCGCGTCGCATGACATGTCGGAACACGACGGTCACGACATATCGGGAACAGGAGGGATTCCGCTGATGCCGGGGATGCTGTCGCGGACCGAGATGGCGGCGTTGCGTGCTGCGCGTGGCGCACGATTCGATCGCCTGTTTCTCGAGGGCATGATCCGTCACCACGGCGGCGCGTTGACGATGGTCGAGCAGCTTCTGCACGCGCCGGGCGCGGCGCAGGAGTCGTCGATCAACCGCTTCGTCAGCGATGTCGACGCTGACCAGCGTGCGGAGATCGCGCGCATGCGTCGGATGCTGAACGCCCGGCAGGACAGTTTGCGGTAAATGAATTCGGTTCGCAGGTGACGTTGCGCAGTCCTCAAACCTCGGTTGTATACATAATGACACGATCACGATTCGTCGCCTGCCAGCTTACGGCATTTGCCCTCGTTTTGCTGTGTGCCGGCACCTCGACCCATGCGCAGGCATCGCGCGCCACCGGACAACCGAAGGCGAGCACCACCGATCCGCGCTATCGTCTGCGCGGGGGGTGGAACGACGCGCAGGAGGCGATCAGTAATCTGACGCTGTTGGCGCATCGCGACCGACCGGAGGGGTTCTTCAATCCGTCGGATGCAGGTGACTTTGCGTTCGTGAACACGGATCTGGCATTCGAGGGGCGATATGCCTTCATCGGGAGCTATCATGGATTTCAGGTATGGGATGTCTCCACGCCGTCGAATCCGACGCTGCGCCTCGCGTACGCCTGCCCCGGCGGGCAGGGTGACGTCTCGGTGCATCGCAACCTGCTCTTCATGTCGGTCGAGGAGAACAAGGGGCGTGTCGACTGCGGAAGGCAGAGCGTGAGCGGCAGCGCGAGCAGCGAGCGGTTTCGCGGCGTACGCATCTTCGACATCAGCGACATCGATCGTCCCCGTCAGGTGGCAGCGGTACAGACGTGCCGCGGGTCGCATACGCACACGCTGCTGACCGACGCGAAGGACGCCGCCAACATCTACGTGTATGTGTCCGGTACTGGCAGCGTGCGCAGCAGTGCAGAACTCGCCGGGTGCGCCGATGGCTCGCCCAGCGATACCTCGAACGCGCGCTTCCGTATCGACGTGATCAAGGTGTCGCTGGCGGCGCCGCAAGACGCACGCATCGTGAGCCGCCCGCGCATCTTCGCGGGTCGCAACGGCGGCCAGATCAACGGGCTGTGGCGGGGCGGAACGCATGGCGCGGGCACGCAGGAGACCTCCGAAACCGATCAGTGCCACGACATCACGGTCTATCCGGAAATGGGCGTGGCGGCTGGCGCCTGCTCCGGGAACGGCATCCTGCTCGACATCAGTGAGCCGGCCAATCCGAAGCGGCTCGATGCGGTGACCGATCCGAATTTTGCCTACTGGCATGGCGCCACGTTCAACAACGACGCTACGAAACTGGTGTTCAGCGATGAGTGGGGTGGTGGTGTCGGTGCGAAGTGCCGCGCAACCGACAAGATGACGTGGGGCGCCGATGCGATCTTCTCCGTGCGCAACCGCAAGCTCTTGGCGCAGGGACACTACAAGATTCCAGCCGCACAGTCCGACGTGGAAAATTGCGTCGCGCACAACGGCTCACTGATTCCGGTGCCTGGGCGCGACATCATGGTGCAGGCGTGGTATCAGGGTGGTCTATCGGTGTTCGACTTCACCGATCCCCGCAAGCCGGTGGAGATCGCCTATTTCGATCGTGGCGCGATCAACCCGGCGGAGCTCACACTCGCCGGCTACTGGTCGGCGTACTGGTACAACGGCCACATCTACGGCTCCGAGATCGGGCGCGGTCTCGACGTGCTCACCCTGAAGCCGAGCGCGATGCTTTCGCAGAACGAGATCGACGCCGCGACGCAGGTGCAGGTCGCCGGGTTCAATCCGCAGTTGCAGCAGAAGCTCGTCTGGGCGCCAAGCTTCGCGGTGGCACGTGCGTATGCCGACCAGCTCGAGCGCGGCAAGGGGTTGCCCGCCGGTCAGGTCACCAGCATCAACGCCTCGCTCGGTCTCGCGGAACAGCAGGATGGCGCCGCGCGAAAGGCGACGCTCTCCGCACTGGCGGCTCGCCTGACGCGATCGGCGGCGACGGCCAAGGATGCCGAGCGCGTCCGTGCCTTGGCGGCGACGGTGAAGGGGCTGGCTGACGCCAGCAGCTGACCCGCACGGTAGGAACGGGCGGGGCACTGCGCGCTCCGCCCCGAGATGACGTGGCGCATCGAGACGTCACTGTGGTGGATCGGGGCCCGATCGCACCCGCCTGTGATCGTGCTGACCCTCGCCGCCGGCCGCCGCGCCGGCCTCTTCTTCTTCGTCCGGAGCCGGATCATGACTCACACGCTTGCCTGCCGTCGCTCGTTGCCGCTCGTGGTGCTGGTGCTCCTGTCGACCGCGCTCGCCTCACCGGCTCATGCGCAGCTCGGCGCCCTTCGTCGCGCCGCCGAACGCCGCGTCGAACAGAAGGCGGAGGACAAGGTGACAGCCGCCACGCTGATCCCGCCGACCTTCGATGCCACGACCATCGAGCTCACCGCCGAGCGGCTCGATCGCTATGCCGCCGCGATGGAGACGCGAAAGGCCGCCATGGCCGGCAACCGGCAGCGCTACGAAGCCCTGCAGGCGGAGGCCAGCACACTGCGCGAGGCGGCCCAGCGCGCCGAGAATATCAGGGAACGCGACGGCTATGATCGCGCGAGCGAGCGGTATCAGGACTGCCGTGGCGATGTCGTGAGCGCGATGGAGAGCGACAGTGAGCAGCAGATGGAGGCGCTCTCCCAGCGGATCATGACCAATCCCGTCGCAGCGCAGCGCGATCCGAAGATGAAGCAGATCTCCGCCGCCATCAGTGCCATGGGAGTCGCTCAGCAGGCAGGCGACACGGCGGCCATCCGTCGCGCCACCGAGCGCATGGGCGCGCTCATGGGCATCGCCATCGACAGTGCGACGATCGATCGCAAGGCTGCAACAAAGTGCGGCGCGCGCCCGGTGAAGCCGCGCAGCATGGTCGTGCGAGACTCGCTCTCGATCCGGGCTCAGACCGTGTCCGCGGAGGCGAACGCCCTGATGCGAAGCAATGGCGGCGTGAAGGGCAGTGAAGTCGGCATGACGGATGTGCAGGCCCGCATGATGTGGGAACGCATCCAGTCGTGGCTGAACGGCGTGCAGGACAGCGCACCGATCACGCGAACATTCACCAAAGCGGAGTACGATCTGCTCCTTGCGCGCCGCGGTGCGCTGCGGAAGGCATTCGCCAACGCTGAATGATGCGCAGCACCTGCCGCGGCCTGCTGGTCGCGGCAGCGGTGCTGTGGACGGTCTCCGGCAGCGCGCAGTCAGCGCCGCTGGCCGTCGCGTCGCGCGACGGGTGGCATGGGCTCTGGCGCCCCGACGCCACACCACCCATTCGCTGGATCGGTCCTGATTCGGCGCTGCTCCGCGCACTGAGCTGGCACGCTGGTCAGCGCGGCATTGCGTGGTCCGAGCTCCCGCTCCGTGGCGACGGCGAGGCGTGGCGCACGCGCGCGATCATCGTGCGAATGGATCCGACACAGCTGCGGTTCGCGCTCGATACGGCGTTCACGCATCGGCGCGATCGCAATGGTGCCGTGATGCGGAGCGCGCGGTGGCAGGTTTCGCGTGCGAGCGCGCCGTCGATTCTCGCCGTCAACGCGGGGCAGTTCGATGCGACCCTGCTCGGTACGTTGCCGTGGGGCTGGGTGGTGCTCGGCGGGCGCGAGTGGCGGCCACCCGGGATCGGGCCGCTCTCCACGGCCGTCGTCATGGACTCTGCGGGTACGGTGCGCCTCCTGCCCCCCACGGCGCTGGCCGACGGGTCGCGTGCGCGCGGCGTGGCGTATGCGTTTCAGAGTTTTCCCACGCTTCTCGATGGGGATGGTGAGGTGCCGTCGCTATTGAGGGGAATCGGCACCGGCGTGGACCTCACGCACCGCGATGCCCGCTTGGCCATAGGCGTCACGCGCGATCGTCACGTGCTGCTCGTCATGACACGCTTCGATGCCTTCGGCCCAGTGCTCGGTGCCGCTCCGTTCGGGCTCACCACGCCGGAGATGGCAACGCTGATGGGTGCACTCGGATGCAGTCGCGCCGTGATGCTCGATGGCGGCATCAGCGCACAGCTGCAGCTCAAGGATGCGCGCGGTGGACTGCAGCAGTGGCCCGGGTGGCGCCACGTGCCGCTTGGACTGGTGGTCCGACCGCGCTGAGCTCGTGGTGCCGCCCGTGCACGCGCTGCGGCCCGCTTACGCGGTGCCCAACTCGGTCAACGCGCGAACCAGCACGTCGAGTTCTGCCGTGGTCGTGAAGAGGTGCGGCGTGATGCGCACACCCTGCACGTTCTCCCGATCGATGGCGACGGTCCAGATGCGGTACCGCTCGAGCAGCACCCTGGCGAGATCACCAGGCTGCATCGTCGCGACGCCGACGTTCGCGATCCCCGCTGCACGCATTGGATCAACGGGCGTATTCAACACGACATTCTTCGCGCCGCGCACCTTCGTCGTCCAATACTGCTGGAGAAACCGCATGCGCGCTTCCTTGCGCTGTACGCCGATGCTCTCGTGGAATGCGACGGCGTGCCTGATCGCAAGATCGGTGTGCACCGGGTGTGTGCCGGTGTGGTTGAGCTTCCGGATGTCGGTGTCGGCCAGACCCTGCTCGCCGAACAGCGGCCAGAGCGCGGCGATCTTCTCACGCTTCACGTAGAGAATGCCCGCGCCGAGCGGCACGCCGAGCCATTTGTGCAGGCTGGCGGCGTAGTAGTCGGCGCCGAGATCGGGGATGCGGAAATCGAGTTGAGCAAAGGCATGCGCTCCGTCCACCGCCACTGCCACGCCCTTCGCATGCGCCATGTCGACGATCTTGCGTACCGGCAGAATCTGGCCAGTGATGTTCACCAGATGACTCACCAGCAGCAGCCGAGTCTTCGGCGTGATCGCGCTGGCGTAGAGTTGCACGATCTCATCGTCCGACGCCGGGTCGTTGGGCAGCGACACCATCCGATTCACCATGCCGTAGCGTCGTGCCTGCAGCGCGAATTGGTCCAGCATCGCACCATAGTCCTGGACCGCCATCACGGCCTCGTCACCCGGCTTCCAGTCGTAGCCGGCGATGACGGTGTCGAGCGACTCGGTGGTGTTGCGCGTGATGATGATTTCTTCGACGCTGCAGCCCGCCAGCCGTGCCAGTTCGGCGCGCGAGGCCTCCTTGTTGGCGCCCTGCACGGTGCGCATGTAGTACGACGCTTGGTAGTTCACTTCGCGTACATCGCCGATGAACGCTTCGAGCACCGGCGTGGCCTGCATGGAGTAGTAGCCGTGCTCGAGGTTGATGTAGTCGGGCTTGAGGCGGTACTTCTTTCGCAGCGCCACCCAGAAATCCTCCGTCCTGGCCAGCTCGCCCGCGGGTAGCGGCTCGTATTGGGCCCAGAGCCTCTCGCCGAGCAGGGTGGCGACGGTGGTGGCGCCGAGTGACCGGAGAAAGTCGCGCTTCTGCATGGGCGGGGTGGTGAAATGGAGAGATCCCCTGATCATAGCGGCCGGTGCGGTGGGCGGAAGCGGAACCCTGCAGCGAAACGGTGACGCTGGTGGGCGCCTGGGGTTGTATCGTGACGATGTCGATCCTGTTTCCTCTGGAGGCCGTCCGATGGAGTCGCAGCTCGAAGCCCAGCCGCTGGCATCAACGTACGATGGACGCGAGATGACGCTCGACGAGTTCGAGTACGCGAATCCGCTTCCGGACCTGCGCACCGAACTGGTGGACGGTCGGCTTCTGGTGCGTGAGCCGCCGAAGCTGCGCCACGGCTCAGTGTCGACGAACGTGGTCATCGCGCTGAGCCGGTACTTCGATCGCGTCGTGCCTAAGGGCGCGCCGCGCGGACTGCTCGCGTCCAACGATGCTGGCGTCATCCTGCGCCGGCATCCCGACACGGTGCGTGCCCCGGATGTCCTGTATTTCACGCCCGAGCGTCAGCCGGTCGATCTCGATCGCTATGCCGAGATAGCGCCGGATCTCGTCGTGGAAGTGCGGTCTCCGTCAGACAGGCCTGGCTATCTGCAGCGGAAGGTCAGTGACTGGCTCACGTTCGGTTGTCAGCAGGTCTGGGTCGTCGACGCGGCGCAGCAAATGGTGACCGTGCACGAGCCGCATCGCGTCACGCGCCTCACGGCAACGGATCATCTCGACGGTGGCGCGCTTTTCCCCTGCTTCAGGGTGCCCATCGCCAGCCTGTTCCCCTGAAAATCTGTGCGGAGGCCTTTTCATGGAGTTTCAGCTCGAAGCCCAGCCGCTGGCGTCCGACTGTGATGGTCGCCAGATGACGCTCGAGGAATTCCAGTACGCGAATCCGCTCCCCGAGGCTCGCACCGAACTGGTGGACGGTCGGCTTCTGGTCCGTGAGCCGCCCAAGTCTCGACACGGGCATGTGACGGTGCGCGTGCTCCGTGCCCTGATTCGGTATCTCGACGCCTCGTACGCGACCGAGAAGGAGGCCGGGCTCTTGCTGAGCAACGACGCCGGCATGCTGCTGCGTCGTCACCCTGACACGGTGCGCGCTGCTGACATCGCATACTTCGTTGCGGCTCGGGCACCGTTGGATCTGGATCGTTGGGCAGAGACGGCGCCCGACCTCGTCGTGGAGATTCGATCGCCAACCGATCGTCCGGGCTACCTGCAGCGGAAGGTCAGCGACTGGCTCACGTTCGGCTGCCGGCAGGTCTGGGTCGTCGATCCGATGCAGCGCATCGTGACCGTGCACGAGCCGCACCGCGTCACGCGCCTCACGGCAACGGATCATCTCGATGGCGGTGCCCTTTTGAATGGCTTTACTTTGCTCGTCGGAAATCTGTTCGTGTGAAGAATCCCCGGCTATCGAACGCGTGCGACGATTTCTGCATTGGTGAGCGCAGCAACGTCCTCGACAGACAGCGCGAGTCCTTCCGCAAGGTCCGTTCGCATGGCTCCTGAAGTGGTTGGGGCGGTCTCCATTGCGCGCGTCTGCGTCGTTGCCTGCACGAATTGAACGCCCCACACAAACACGGTATGGCAGAGAATCAGTGTTCGTGCAGCGTGGCGCGAGTAAATCGCGACCTACGTCAGCGCATGCTCATGTCGCTCACGTGAGATGATGCAAGGTCTGGCTACGCGTCCGGCCGTGCGCGCCAGAAGAAGACGTCATCTACGCGCCGGTTGAAGACCAGCGCCAACCGCATCGCCAGCTCGAGCGATGGCGCGTAGTGCCCACCCTCCAGTGCGACGATGGTCTGCCGTGTGATGCCAGCAGCCCGGGCCAACGCGTCTTGCGTCATCTCATCGTGCTCGAAACGCAGAGCGCGAAGGCGATTGCCGATGGGAGTTCCCGGCGTCACGACGCGGTCAGCGCGTGACGATCGTCCATCGCGTACAGGCGCAGCTGCGCCGCGTACTGCACCACGGCGGCCAGGATGAGCGTGGAGATGAGGAGGTGCGAGACCATCGCATGCGACAACCGCTCCACCACCGTTCCTGCGCCGTAACCGAGCGCCAGGCTCATGCCGAGTGCCTGCCCGATCAGCGCGATGTACCCGGCGCGATGTCCCCGTGCCGCGAACAGCCGGTCGCGCTCGTCTCGGCGCGGCTCGCGATCGCGAGTGAGGCCGTAACTCAGGAGGGCACCCAGCACCATCGTCCAGTTGTCGATGGCCGTGTCGTGCATGATCGGCGAATGCAGGCGCATGTCGGGGCCGATGAACCACAGGCTCGCAAACAGGTGGCCGCCAATCAGCGCGGTGGTGGCGAGCCCGTGCCACAGCGCTCGCTCAGGCGAGCCAGGGTCCGCCCCCACCGCCCTCAATCGCCGCCAGTGACGTTTCACGATGAGTCCGCTCACCAGCATGGCCGACAACCCAATGAGTCCGGGCCGCACTGGCCACACGCCGGTACCTGTTGCCAGACCCGCTCCCACCAGCAGCGAGATCAGCCCGACCACCGCGATTCGCAGCATCAGCAGACCAGCGAAAGTGATACGGATCGGCGAAACTCTAACACCGCAAGCGGCATGAACACGAAGTGCCCTTGCCAGCCCCGCTTACCGGAGCGCATGACGCAGAAAATCGAGCATCGCGAGCCACGCTTCGGCCTGTGCACGCGCAGTCGCTACCGGCGTCCCCCCGCTCTGCTCCTGCCCGACATTATAGTGCGTCGTAGGTGACCAGCCGTTGCCGTTCAGCAGGTGGCCGGCTTCCGGAAAGATCAAGGCGACAGTCTCCAGACCACCCGCTGCGCGACGCGACGCAATGCTGCGGGCCATTGCCGCCGCGTTCCAACTCTGGTCATCCTCTCCCGCCACGAGCATCAGCTTTCCGCGGAACCGTTCGACGGGGATGCGCGCCGCTTCGACCGCTTCGGGGTGCGCCGCGCGACCGCGGTCATGAAAGCGGCGAATGTGGATCGGTGCGCCGCTCTGCATGTTCGCCATTTCGTCGAGGAACCCCTCGAACGGCACATACGGTAGCGATGTCCCGTTGAGCGAGAACGAGGACCGTGTGCGGGGTGTGACGCCCCAGCCAAACCCTTCCCACACGACGTCGGAGGGCGCCACGGCAACGACGGCCTGGATCCACGGGAAGTGGCTGGCGGCCAGCAACGCCAACTCCGCACCCTTGGACGACCCGTACAGCGCGATCCGCTCGGGGTCCACGTCGTCACGCGTGCGCAGCCAATCGTACACGGCAGTCAGGCGCTCGACCGGAATGTCCGCGAAGTCGGCCGGCAGATCGGGTAGCTCGCGCGGTGCTCCGGGCCCCGCTGCTGGTGAATGGTATGGAAGGCCAAGCACGGCATACCCCTGCGACGCGAACTTCGGTGCCTCCCGGGCCGCCCGGCTTCCGCCATCGGACCCACCGAGCAGGATGATCACCGGTCGTCGTCCCCCGCCGGGAAGTGACGCGAGCAGCGCGCCTGGAAAAGCGGCGACCTGCTCCACCTGCACCTCCGGCAACGCGTTCAGGAAAACGATCGTCGTATCCGCCACCACGCGACCGCCCACGCGCGCGCGCAACCGTACCTGGTTGGGTAGCGCCCCCGCGGGCACGGAATCCTTCGTCGGCACCATTGACCAAAAGAGGCCCCGAACGTCCGCGCCAGGGTAGCTGCCCGCCGTCGGCGCGGCGGTGCCCAGGGCCACAGTGCCCTCGCCGCTCGCAAACTCGGCGTGGCTGCGAAAAAGGAGTCGCCGTCCGTTATGAAAGGACGAGAAGACGACACGCTCTGCGTCCACCCGCACCTGCGAGCGCGGCGGCACGCCGACGAGGGCGATCGTGAGCGGATTGCCGGCCAGCACCGTAGTGCCCGGGGTGACGTGGAACGATGCTGAGGTCGCTGTGGACTGGGCCGAGGCAGATGGCGTCGACAGGGCGAGCCCGACGCCGGCCAGCGTGAGGCAAAAACGAGTCATGGTTTCGTGGTAAGACGATAAACGCAGCACGGGCGTTCGTGAGATTTCTCGAAAATGTCTGGTCTAGCAGACATAATGTATAGTATAGCGGACATGCTTGGTGGTCAAGACGTGCGTGCTGCCGAGGCATGAGAGACCAGTGCGCAGCGTCGAATCGTCGTCGCCCGCGCTACTCGTGGCGAATGGCGTCGATGGGATCGAGACGGGCCGCGCGGCGCGCCGGATAGGTACCGAACACCAACCCCACCAACGCGGCGCTGACGACCGCCACCAGAATCGTGCTCCATGAGACGCTCGCATGGATGCCCATGCCCGGCAGCTTCGCGCGCATGAGCGCAGTGATGCTGAACGCGGCCGTCAGTCCGAGCGCCACGCCGAGCGCGCTACCAAGTGAGGCAATCGCCACCGCTTCCGCCAAAAACTGCTGTAGCACATCGCCGCGAGTCGCCCCGACCGCTTTGCGAATGCCGATCTCGCGCGTGCGCTCAGTGACGGAGGCGAGCATCACGTTCATGATGCCAATGCCACCCACGAGCAGCGAGATCCCCGTGA
>JBBSCZ010000032.1:0-18350 GCA_038249795.1 Gemmatimonadales bacterium
GCGCCGCCAGCGTCACGGGAAAGTTGCTCGCGATCACCGCCGCCGCGTGATACGCCGCACGCTCGGCGCGCGGAATCTCGATCGTCGTGGCGCCGAGCCGCGTCGCCAGTTCCACCGCCGCTGCATGCGCACGCGTGTCACCTTCCACGCCGATCACCGATCCCTGCAGCCGGATGCTGGCCAGCGCTGCGTTCAGCAAAGGCAGCAGCGGATGGAAGGTGCCGTAGGACACACCGTGCGCGGCGAGGCGTGCGCGGGCCGCCGGTTCGGCGCTGCCGCTCACCTGCAGCACCATGGCATCGTCGCGTAGCACATCAGGCTCGCGCAGTGTGTCGAGCGCCTCATCGAGCTGACCGTCGCGCACCGCCAGCAGGATGAGCGAGGCACGCGCGAGTGCGTCCGCGCGTGAGACAAATCGTTCGGCTCCCGATTGTGCCACCACCTGCGTGCGATCGACGAGCGCGTGCGACACACCAGCCGCACGCAACGCTGCCGTGAGTGCGCGTCCGGCCCGCCCTGCCCCCACCAAGATGACCGGTTCCAGCACCACCGGCTCCACCACGCCGGCGTGATCGGTCACGAGCGACCGCCTGCCTTGCTCGGATGCTCGGCGCTCGCGCGCACCAGCAGTTTGGCACGGTCGGGGGCACCCTGCAGCAGCGTGAGCGCACGCTGCATCACGGGATCGTCGGCGGTGCGCCGCGCGAATTCCGCATCGCGCCCGAACACGTAGCGCGATACCTCGTACCCGATCAGCCGGTTCACCACGTTGGCGTTCGACTCGAATGCGGAATCGGGCACGGCGGCACCACGCGATCGCACATTCGCCAGCAGATCCGCGCGCATCGCGGGCGTCACCGTGAAGCGCTGCGCGTCGACACCACCCTGTGCCTTCAGCTGCAGCGCCATTGCCGTCAGCGCATCACGGAAGACCGGCACGGCACGACCGAGTGCGGTCTGCAGCGCCGCGCCCTGCTCCATCGCCGCCTCATCGCGCGCGATCACATCGGGCGTGATACCACCGCCGCCGTACACCACGCGACCCTTGTCGGTGCGGAATTCGGCGCGCTTCGCCACCATCGAGTCCACTTCGCTGGTGAGCGAGTCGTCGTCCGCCCCAGCGCGTGCGCGCTGCCCGGCCGTCGACCGATGACGGATCGAGATGCTGCGACCGACCGGCGTGAACCAGAGTGAGGTCGTCAACTTGAGGGCGCCCACGGTGCCCGCATCGAACACGCTCTGCGCGCTGCCCTTGCCGTAGGTGGTCGTGCCGACGACGACGGCGCGATCATGATCCTGCAGCGCGCCCGCCACGATCTCGGCGGCACTCGCGCTGCCGCGATCCACCAGCACCACGATCGGCAACGTCGGCCACTGCTGCGGCAGCTTGTCGGTGAAGGTGCGATTCGATTCCGGCGTCCGGCCGCGCAGCGTCACGATCTGCTGTCCCGGATCGAGAAAGAGGTCGGTCACTGCCGCGCCCTGCTCCACCAGACCGCCCGGGTTGCCGCGGAGATCGAGCACCAGCGACTGCATCCCCATCTTCACCAGTGAGTCCACGCCTGCCGCAACTTCTTCGGCAGTCGAATCACTGAACACGCTGACGCTGAGGTAGCCCACCTTCGTCGGCAGCATCGCCACCCGCTGCACCGCGCGGATGTGGATCACCTGACGCGTGAGCGTGAAGGTGAGCCGCCCATCCACACCGAGCCGTTCGACCAGCAGCACCACGCGCGAGCCGGCCTTGCCACGCAGCTTCAGCAACGCCTCTTCCGAGGTGAGCCCCTTGGTGTCCATCGCATCGATCTTCACGACACGATCACCCGTCTGCAGGCCAGCCGCCTCCGAGGGTGAGCCGGGCAGCGGCGCAATCACCGTGATCCAGCCATCGCGCACGTCCACGCGCAAGCCGAGGCCCGCGTACTGGCCGGTGGTCTGCTCCCGGAATCGCTTCAGACGATCGGACACGAGGAACACCGAGTACGGGTCCTCGAGCTCGTCGACCAAGCCCAGCGTGGCACGCTTCCAGAGCGAATCGGCAGGCAGCGAATCGACGAAGTTCGTGCCGACCATCTGCATCACCTGATCGAACAGCTGACGACCGTTCACCACGGCGGGAGGGCCGCTGGTCAGACTGCGGCCCATGAGCCACCCGCCTGAAACGATGGCCACTCCAAGCACGGCGGCGACGGCGAGACTTCGACCCTTGTTCATCCAGGACCCTGACGTCGGGAAGCCCACGATCGCAACGACCGCCGGGCGATGCATGACACGAGCTCGTGCCTCATGCGGTAAGGACCGCGCGACGGTCCGTCTGTTCCACGATGGCATGCAGCAGTCGCACGGTCACGTCATGCACCGCCCCGTCAGCGGGCACCGCCTCGATCAGACCGCACTCTGGATGCGTGGCCTGCCACTCGACCGTCGCCGCAGCGGCGTAGGCGTGCGCGACGCGCCGGTCGAACGCCGCACCGTAGCGCTCGAGCCGGTCGGCCTGCCCACGCGCCGCACGCCGCGTGGCACGCAGCTCGTCCGGCACCGTGAGCAGCAGTGTCAGGTCGGGCACCAGTCCACTGGTGGCCAGCGCGTTGGCGGCGCGGACCTGTGCGTCATCCAGCCCATGCCCGGCGATCTGATAGGCGTATGTCGAGACGAAAAAGCGATCGGCCACCACCCATTCGCCGGCCGCCAGCGCCGGCGCCACGACTTCGCTCACCACCTGTGCCCGTGCCGACAGAAACAGCAACACCTCGGTGGCGGGGCTGATCTGCGAATCGGGGTGCAGCAACAGCTCGCGCACCCGCGTGCCGACCTGCGTCTGTCCCGGTTCGCGGATCGTGTGCACCACCAGGCCGCGTGCGCGAAGGGCGTCCGCCACGAGCGGCAGCTGCGTCGTCTTGCCGACGCCGTCGCCACCCTCCAGCACGATCAGCCGCCCGCGCGTCACGCCAGCCCTCATGACAGCGAAATGATCTTGCTCACCGCACCGGTGCGGATGCCTTCCGAAATGAACTCGTTCACGCGCATCATCAGCTTGTCGAAGTTCGTCTGGGCGACGATCGCGCGCTGATAGGCGGGATTGAGCTCCACGCCCTGCAGCAGTGTGTCGAGTTCCTGCTCCATGGCCGGAGGCGGCTCCTCGCCCCGTTCGATCATCTCCTGCGCCTGCGCACGCAGCTGCGATAAACGCTGCAGCACGGCCGACGCCTCGGTGTCTTCCATCATGAGGTCGTTCGAGCGCTTGAGCGCCTGATATTCCGTCGACTGGCCGATCTGCCGGCCCAGTTCCTTCGCTTTCTCCTCGAGCATTGCAATTCACCGCAAAAGGGGGAGGCGCAGCGCCGGGACGGCGCGCGACATACCTGAAGTTACTGCCGCAATCCGACCAGCGAACGCCCGGTCATCCGGCGGTCGCGCGTCGGCCCGTGCCTGCCGTCCGACAGGCGACCACGAATCGATCCCGGCCGAAGGCATCGGGCAACAGCTGGCCATCGCGCCACTGCGGCCCGGCCACCAGCGCCAGCGTCTCGGCCCCTCGGCGCGCGTCGATCTCCATCAGCAACATCCCCCCCATCGGCAGCCGCACCTCGGACTGCGCCACCAGCTCACGGATCACCGCCAGGCCATCGAATCCGCCGAACAGCGCCTGCGCCGGCTCCCAGTCCTTCACCGCCGACGGCAGCTCCGCCCGCTCCGAGATGGCGATGTAGGGCGGATTGGACACCACCACATCCACCCGTTCGTCACCGAGCGGTTCCAGCAGGTTGCCTTGCAGGAACTCCGTCCGGGCATACGCCCGCTGGAGCACTGCGCGGGCATTCATCTCCGCCACCTCGATCGCATCAGCCGAGAGATCGGTGCCGATCACCCGTCCGGCGGCGCTTTCCTGTGCCAGCGCCAGCGCGATAGCTCCCGAGCCGGTGCCAACGTCGACCACCGTCGCACCCGGGGTGATGTACGGCAGTGCCAGCGTCACCAGTTCCTCGGTCTCGGGCCGCGGGATCAGCACCCGCTCGTCGATTTGCAGGAAGAGATGCCGGAAAGCCGCGCGGCCGGTCGCATACGCCATCGGCGCACCGGCAATGCGCTTCGCGGTGGCATCCTCGGCGGCATCGATCAGCAGGTCGATGGCAGCGTCATCGGCATGCGTTACGCACCACGAGAGCGGTGCATCGTGCAGTCCGGCGAGCAGCTCGCGCGCCTCCGCCAGCGGATCGGCACAGCTGTTCGAGAGACGCTGCACGATCAGGTCGCGCAGCGCTGCCACCGTCCGCGGACGCGACGCGTCAGCCACCGAGACGCTCCTTCACTTCCGCTTCCCGCAGAGCCTCGATGAAGGCGCCGATGTTACCGTCCATCACCGATTGCATCCCGTGCAGCGAGAGGCCGATCCGGTGATCGGTGATGCGGTCCTGCGGATAGTTGTAGGTGCGGATCTTGGCCGAGCGATCGCCGGTGCCCACCTGGGCGCTGCGCATCTTCGACCGTTCCGACTCGAGGGCTGCGAGGCGCTGATCGAGCAGGCGTGAACGCAGCACCTGCATCGCCTTCAGCTTGTTCTGCAGCTGCGATTTCTGGTCCTGCTGACTCACTACGATGCCGCTCGGCATGTGCGTGATGCGCACCGCCGAGTCGGTGGTGTTCACGCTCTGCCCACCGGGTCCGGAGGAGCGGAACACATCGATGCGCAGATCCTTGTCCTCGATCGAGACATCGACCTCCTCGGCTTCCGGCAGCACGGCCACCGTCGCGGCCGAGGTGTGGATGCGGCCCTGCGTCTCGGTGGCCGGCACGCGCTGCACCCGATGCACGCCAGACTCCCAGCGCATGGTCCCGAACGCGCCACTGCCGTCGATGCGCGCGATCACTTCCTTGATGCCGCCGAGCGTGCCGTCGGACATCGACATGATCTCGATGCGCCAGCCCTGGCGCGCGAAGAAGCGCTCGTACATGCGCCACAGATCGGCGGCGAAGAGTGCGGCTTCGTCGCCACCGGTGCCGGCCCGAATCTCGATGATGGCCGGACGATCGTCGAGCGGGTCGCGCGGGATGAGCAGCGGCTTGAGCGTGGCATCGAGTGCTTCGATGCGCCCCTCGAGCACCAGCACCTCTGCCTGCGCCTCGGCGGCGAAGTCGGCGTCGTCCCCCGACGCCATTTCGCGTGCGTCCTCGAGCTCCTGTTCCACCTGGCGAAGTTCGGCTGCCAGCCGGACCACTTCCTGCAGGCGCTGATGCTCCTTGCCAAGGGTGGCGAGCAGCTTCGCGTCGCGGACGGTACGGGGGTCGAGCAGTTCCTGCTCCACGACGGCGGCACGGCCCACCGCGTCGTCGAGGCGATCACGCAGGCTCATCGGGGGCGGACCAGCGGTGCGGACTGTAGCATAAGTGCAAGGAAACAAATCACTTGGGCGAATGAACTCAAGCGCGGCGCCGGTGTATCTTCGAGTGTCGCGATTCGCGTGGTTCCGCTACGATTGACGTGAGTGTTCGGCAGGTGAACGACGACGCAGTATCGGTCAGTGGAGCGGGGTTTTCTTTTTCAGGAGTCTTGAATGCGTGTCCATCAGGTTCGTCGCAGGTGGTCGTCCTTCGGGGCGTCGGTC
Source organism: Gemmatimonadales bacterium (assembly GCA_038249795.1). GTDB lineage: Bacteria > Gemmatimonadota > Gemmatimonadetes > Gemmatimonadales > Gemmatimonadaceae > JACMLX01. Next base: position 5,604 of record JBBSCZ010000032.1, read on the forward strand.
CTGTTTGGGCTGACCCTTGCCGCGCTGCCGATGGCCGTTCAGGCACAGGCCGCGGTGCCTCTCAGGATCAGTGTGTCGATTCAGCGTCAGGCCACCGGTCCCGTGATCACCATCTCCGGCTCGAACTTCACGCCGAATGGTCCTGTGAAGCTCACCGGTTCGCCGCCGCCGAACACCAGTCAGGCGATCGCGTTCGGTCCGATCAAGGCTGATGCGAGCGGTGCATTCAGCGTGCGCAAGGAGATGCAGTGCACGTCACAGAGTCAGGACGACGGCTTTCTCGAGGTGACGTTCACGGCGATCGACGAAACCAGTGCGCGGCGGGCCACGGCCCGCGAGAACGCGACGCCGTGGATTTGCCGGTAAGCTGAGCAGCCGTTCGATTGCGTGATGTGCAACGCCCCCCGATCAGGTCACTGGTCGGGGGGCGTGGTGCATCACCTGCGGTGCACTGCGTGACAGGTCGCCGAACGCGTTCCGTTCGGCCACTTCGCCCCGCGACAACGGCAGCAGTGCTGCCAGCGCCCCGATGTCGATCGGTTTCACGAAATGGGCATCGAAGCCGGCGCGGCGAGTGCGCTCGAGATCCGCCTCCGAGCCCCACCCGGTCAGCGCGAAGATCAGGATGTTCTCTCCGCCCTCGTCGAGGCGTATCGCTTCGCACACCTCGTAGCCGCTCATCGTCGGCAGGCCGATGTCGAGCAGCACCACCTCGGGCCGCCAATGCCGCGCGCGCGCGCTCGCTTCGACGCCGTCGTACGCCGTCTCGACCGCGAAGCCATTCATGCGCAGCAGCGCCGCCAGCGAGTCGCAGCCATCGCGGTTGTCATCGACGACCAGTACGCGACGACGCGCGCCGGCCGGCATCGCCGTGTCGGGCGGCGGCGCAGCGGAGACCAGACCACGGGTGCTGAGTGGCAGCGTGACGGTGAACTCCGTACCGCATCCCGGCCCGTCGCTGTGCGCCGAGATGTGCCCGCCATGCATTTCCACCAACGCCTGCGCCAGCGACAGTCCGATGCCCAGGCCATCCTGCGAGCGGTCGACCGTTGACTCCACCTGCCCGAACATCTCGAAGATGCGCGGCAGAGACTCGGAATTGATCCCGATGCCGGTGTCCCGGACGCATACCTGCACCATGTGGCCGTCCACGGTGGCGGTGACGGTGATCCGTCCGCCCGGTTCCGTGTACTTTGCCGCGTTGGTGAGCAGGTTCGAGAATACCTGCGCCACGCGCACGGGATCGCCGTCGACGAAGGCAGGTGTCGCGCCAAGGTCGATCGTCAGCGTGTGATGTGCAGCATCCACCAACGGACGCGCGGTTTCCACCGATTGTGCGATCACGTCGGCCAACGACACGTGCTGTCGCCGCAGCGCGAGCTTTCCACTCGAGATGCGTGAAGCATCCAGCAGATCATCGAGCAGCCGAGACATGTGAGTCACCTGCCGGTCGATGATCTCCTGGCACCACACCAGCTGCGGATCATCACTCTGCTTGAGCCGCAGCACTGCCACCGCATTACGGATCGGCGCCAGCGGACTGCGCAACTCGTGCGCGAGCGTGGCGATGAATCGATCCTTGCGCGTGTACGCATCCTGCAGCGCCTGTGCGCTCTGGCGCTCGCGGGTGATGTCCTCGAAGACGGTGTAGACCTCGTATGGCTCCGTCTCGCCGGCGCGCAACAGTGGCACGGCATCGACGCGCAACCAGCGATACTCGCGCAGTTCGTAGTTGTACACGCCCATGACCACGCCGTGGCAGGGCTCTCCGGTGCGCTGCGCCACCGAGGACGGGTGCTCATCACCGGGGAAAAGCGAACCATCCTCGTGAATGGTGTTCCGCTCCTCATTCACGGAATCGCTGCCGAGAAACACGTCGCGCGGACGGCCAAGGATACGACCGGCAGCGGCGTTCAAGCCGATGATGCTGCCATTGGCCGCATGCCGCACGACGCCCTGCAGCATCGTTTCGACCAGCAGGCGATGTCGTGCCTCACTTGCCAACAGCGCCTCGGCGGCGCGCATCTGGTCGGTGATCTCGCGCGCGGTGCCGATCACCTGCGTGGCAGCGCCCGATGCGTCACGCGTGAGTACCGCGTCACGCACCTCGATCCACGACCAGTCACCCGACGACGCGCGCATGCGATGGCGATACTGCGCAATCTCGCCGTCGGCGAGGGTGCGGATGCGCACCAGATGCGCCTCCAGTCCGTCGTGATCGTCCGGGTGCAGCAGCTCCTGTACGCGGTCGAGTGTCATCTCCGGATGCGTGACCAGGCTGTAGCCAAGCAGCGCAGAGAGAGGCCGTGTATTGAAGACGATCTGCATCGAAGGTTCGAGCTGCACGATGTAGAGCGACACCGTCTCCGTCGATGCGGCTCCCTCGAGCATCTCGCGCGCCGCAGCGCCCACCTGGTGCGAAACGTGAATTGGCATGAGAGCAGTCACTCGGGCTCAGGGGCAGCGGGAACCACGTCCACATCGAAGTACGGCCAACGTCGTACGTCCGCTGAGACAGCGACGGCGTGCGCCTGCGCGTGACAGCTTCAAAGACCGTAATGCAAACAATGGCCAGAATGAAGCGTGCTCATAGATCACGACGCCAGAAAATTTGCGCCAGCGAACACGACCATTCGGTCCTGCGCACGTCAGCTCACTGCTGATGGCAAATCGTCGGGCCGACGATACCGATCGGCAGCGTACACGGCAGCGGCGTGCCCCGGGAGCACGAGCGCGGCGAGCTCGAGCGCACTGATACCGTGTCCAAGCAGCACGGCACCGGCCGAGCCCGCCACAGCGGCCACCAGCAGCCAACGCATGGCGCTGCGAACGGCGAGGTTCGCCCCGCGGCCCCCGACCATCACGGCGGCCACCACGCCGATCAGCCAGGCGGGATTCAGCAACGCCACGCTCGGATTGTTCGCCATGTAGACATGCTTCGTCGCAAACCACGCCAGCAGCAGCGCCGTGCCCATGACCACACAGACGATGCTCCACACGCCGATCCCAATCGCTGCGCCGAACTTCCCGAGTCGCGAGAGCCCGAGGAGCAGTGTCCCGAGCACGATGCCGATTACTGCGGCGACGGCGATGCGCGGCGCCACCGTTGTCGGCTCGGCGTCACGGACGGCCCGAAACAGCGTATCGACGGGCAAGGCCAGAGGCCGAGCAGGGAGCCCGTCTGCCGCCGGCAACTCGACGCGCATCAGCGACGCTGCGAGTGCGCCCGGCAAAAACGCCTCCTCCCAGCCGGTGAGCGGTGAATCAGCATCCACGCCGAGCACCAGCTCGCTGCCGAAGTACAGTGGTGTGCTGTACGCCAACAGCCGTCGCGTATGCCACCGGTAGCTGCCCTGCCCCGGCTGCGACTGCATCGCCTGCTTCAGCACACCACCGGTGACGGCATCGATCGCGTCACGGGCCCGCGTGCTGCAGTTGTCGCGATAGTAATCGTAGCGATAGTAGCGGTTCGCTTCCAGCGCGTTGGTGGCGAGCATCTCGACGATCCGCTGACGCTGTGACGGCGTGAGATCGAGCTGCTGCATGGTGACGGTGCGATTCAGCTGTCGGTAGTGTGCCAGCGTTCCGTCCAGCGTACCCGGCGCCATCCAGTACTTCGTGTCACCGGTGAGAAACCGGCCGATGAAGTTCGGCTGCGCGAAGTCGAACATCCCCCAGTTGTAGACGAGGGGCTGGTTCATGGCGTCGTCCCAGACGACGATCGCATTGTGGCCGAACTTCTCGAACACTTCGTCGCCCTGACCCATCGTCATCAGGAAGACGGGCTTGCTGGACCAGTCGATGCTGCGCTGCGCCGCCAGTAGTGGTGCTCCGGCACCCGTGCTGATCCCCAGCAGCAGTGCCAGTGCGATGCGGCACCACCGACGCCTCACAGCCGGACTTCCTTCCCCTCTTCGGCGCTGCGATAGATCGCCTCGACCAGCCGCTGGACCACGATCTGATCGGACGGTGCTTCGTACGCCACATCGCCATGCAGCACGGCGGCAAAGTGCGCGAGTTCGGCGCGATAGCTCTGGATGAATGCGCTGTCGCGCTGTGCGGCACCGGTTGGCGACACGTCGACCGCGCGGCCGTTGAGTTCCTTCACCACGCGCAGCGGCGCGAGGCGGGCAGTGCCCTTGCTGGCCAGTACTTCGAACCACCAGCGATCCTCCTCGCCGACGTAGCCCCAGGCGGTGTCGATCGCGACGCTCATCCCGGACGCATACACCACATGCACGTACATCGCATCTTCCACCGCACGCACACCGCTGCCTCGCTCCATGCTGGCCGTGACACGCACCGGATCAGGGAAATCGGCGAGCCACATCGCGAGATCGAGCAGCGGTACACCCTGATCGAGGAAGATGCCACCACCGGCTTCGGCGCGACGTGAGCGCCAGCCGGCATCGGAACGGCGCGTCTTGTAGGCACCGGCACGGATGCCGATCAGCCGCCCCAGTTCGCCGCCATGGATGAAGCTCTCGAGGTTCTGCACCTCGGTGCGGAAGCGATGGTTGTGTCCCACCACGACCTTCATCGCATACTTCTCGGAGGCCGCGAGGATTCGCTCGACGCCTTTCGTGGTGAGCGCCAGCGGACGCTCGCACAACACGTGACGCTTCGCCTTCAACGCACTGAGCACGTGCGGCTCGTGCAGATGATTGGGCGTCGAGATCAGCACGGCGTCCATGTCCTCGAATTCCAGCAGCTCCTCGATGTCGGTGAAGGTGTCGGGGACACTGAACCGGTCGGCGAGGGCGCGCACCTTGGCGCTGTCGTTGTCGCAGAGGGCAACGAGCTTCACGCCGCGCATCTTCGTCAGCACCGGCAGATGTGCGAGCTGTGCGATGGCGCCGGCGCCGACGACGCCGATACGGAGGTCTGGCTTGGACATGCGGAGGAAGGCAGGGCGGAAGACGCGGACGCGCACCGGAAATGGTGCGCGTGACGGCGACAGCTACAGCAACGGCGAGAGACGTGTCCCGGGATAATACGCGGCGAGGATGGTGCGGGCATCCTGCCCCGCCCGGGCTCGGCCGATGGCACCCCACTGTGACATGCCGACACCGTGTCCGTTACCCACGCCGCGCAGCACCACCAGCGGTCCTGACACCTCGAGCTGAAAACTGGTGCTCGGCAGAATCGCACCATCGCGACGGAGCACGGAACGAATATCGTTCCCGCGCACGATTGCGCGACCCATGCCCGTCTCGATTTCCAAAGACGTGACTCGTCCCGACGGTCCGCGCGACCCAACCCGCACCGCTCGCACCTCGCCCGACGTGAGCACGCCGGCCTCGCGACCGTGGCGCCGCAGCAGCGACTCCAGTTCCGCGAACGTGAAGCGCCGCTCCCAGCCCTGATTGCCGCTGACGTCGCAGAAACAGCCGCCGGCAGCCGTCCTGTCACTCACCGGCTGCAGATACGGCTCCGAGGCGCGCTTCCAGACTTCGATGGGGGCCGCAGTGACTTCGCCGCCATGTGCGTGATACGGCGCGGTGATGATCCGGTCACCCCAGGTCAGTACGAGGCCGCGCGTGTCACGCACCGCATCGTCGGTGGCCGGGCGTTCCGCCGACTGCCCGCCGTAGACCTGATCGGTCACGGTGGCCGTGACATCGTACAGCGGACGTCGTTCGCCCATGCGCGCCGCCGCATACGAGCGCGCCGCCACCGCCTGCGCCTGCAGTGCCGCGCGATCGCGCGGATCGCGCGAACCGATTTCCTCGGGCAGCACACCGCGCAGATAGTCCTCGAGATCGACGCGATTGATCACCGAGAGGCCGGCGCCGTCCGGCACCAGCTCGATCGTTCCGCGGAAACGTCGCCCCTTCCAGAGCGCAAGGCCCGCTTCGCTCCGGCCGACCGTCTCGCCGGACGCGGCGCGACCGAGCAACACACGAATGGTCTGATCGCTGCGGGTTTCGCTGCGCGACGCCGCCACGTGATCGGCGAACGACGCGGCAGAGAGCGCGCTGGCGCCTGCACCGAGGCAGGTCGCCAGCGTCAGTGCACGGAGCGCGACGCTACGCTTTCGCGGCGCGAATTGCATCGGTGAGTCGTTCGAGCGTGTCGGCGATGACGTCGTCGCCGTGGGCCGCGCTCATGAATGCCGCCTCGAACGCCGAGGGCGCGAGGTAGACCCCGCGTTCGCGGGCAGCGTGGAAGAAACGGTTGAACAGGGGCACGTCACTCTGACGAGCTTCGGCGAAGTTCGTGACGGGGCCCGGGTGGAAGAAGAAGCCCCACATCGACCCGGCATGCGAGGCGCTGAACGGCACCCCCTCGCGCTGCATGATGTCGCGCAGCCCCTGCACCAGTGCCCCGGTGCGCCGCTCGATGATCGCGTGCAACTCCGGTGTGAGCGACGTGAGCGTGGCCAGCCCACCGGCCATCGCCAACGGATTGCCACTGAGCGTGCCGGCCTGATACACCGACCCGCTCGGCGCCACCTGCTGCATCAGCTCCCGACGCCCGCCATACGCCGCCACCGGCAGCCCGCCGCCGATCACCTTCCCGAATGCGGTGAGATCGGGCGTCACACCGAATCGCTCCGTCGCACCACCGTACGCAATGCGGAAACCGGTCATCACCTCGTCGAACACCAGCAGTGCGCCGGTCTGGTCGGCGATCTCGCGCAGCCCCACCAGAAAGCCCGGCAGCGGCTCGATGAAACCGGCATTACCGATGATCGGCTCGATCAGGATCGCGGCCAGCGGTACCTCGGCGGCAACCTTGCGCACCGCATCGAGATCGTTGAACGGCGCCGTATAGGTGAGCGCGGCCAGCGCCGCCGGCACGCCGGGCGAGTTCGGCAGGTTGAGCGTCGCGACGCCCGAACCGGCCTTCACCAGAAAGCTGTCAGCGTGTCCGTGATAGCAGCCATCGAACTTGAGGATCGCATCACGACCCGTCGCCGCACGCGCTACGCGCGCGATGCTCATCGCCGCTTCGGTGCCACTGCTGGTGAAGCGCAGCATCTCGATGTGCGGCATTCGCTGCACGATCAGTTCGGCGAGCTGCACTTCGAGCCCCGTCGGAATACCGAAGCTCGTGCCACGCTGCATCACTTCCTGCAATGCATCCAGCACGACGGGAGCCGCATGTCCCAGCACCAGCGGGCCCCAGCTCAACACATAGTCGATGTAGCGATTGCCGTCGGCATCCCAGATGTACGGGCCTTCGCCGCGCTGCACGACGAACGGCTCACCACCCACGCCGCCGAAGGCACGCACCGGCGAGTTCACGCCACCGGGAAAGAGATGGCGCGCGCGCGCCATGATCGCCTGCGATTCCGAAGTCATGAAACCAGTCGCCGTCATCGTCCAAAGCTCCCCATGGAGGATGAGACCAGCGGCAGGGTGCGGGCCGACCGCTCACGCGACGCGAACGCCGGCGGCAGCAGCACGATCCCCGTGGCCGTGGCCTCGAAGTCGTAGTCGTCGATCACATCGGTGATCACTGCGTCCACCAACGCACCGGCCGGCGCATCGGTGTCGAGATGCGTGATCCCGTCAATGTCATCAGCCTGCCACGGCGCACGCGCCACCGCCAGCTCGTCATCACTGCCCGCGCGGTCGATCAGCAGCTGCACCGTGCGTCCAATATGCCGCTCATACCGCTCGGCCGTGATCGCCGATTGCACCCGCTGCAGCATGTCGAGCCGCTCATGCTTCACCTCGTCGGGCACATCGTCGATCATGCTCGCCGCCGCCGTGCCTTCCTGCGCACTATACGTGAAGGCCCCGACGCGATCGAACTGCATCTCCTGCAGAAAGTCGAGCAGGATCTCGAAGTCCTCTTCCGTCTCGCCGGGAAAGCCGACGATGCAGGTGGTGCGGATCGTGAGATCCGGCACCGCATCGCGAAACCGCGCCACCTTCTCGGTGATCACTTTCCGGCGTTCCGGGCGACGCATACGCGTGAGCACTGCATCGCTGCCATGCTGCACCGGCATGTCGAGATACGGCAGGATGCGCGGATTGTTGGCGACGACTTCGAGCAATCGCGGCGTGATACCGGCGTTGTAGAGATAGAGATTCCGGAACCAGGGAATCTCCGTCTCGCGCACCAGCGCCTCGAGCAGCTCCGGCAGCCCCGTGCCATCGCGACGATCGCGCCCGTAGTGCGCCAGATCCTGCGCCACCAGACTCACCTCGCGAGCACCCTGCAGCTCCAGCAACTGCGCGTCGCGGATCACGTCGGCGAGCGCAAAGCTGCGATGCTTGCCGCGCATCAGCGGGATCGCGCAGAAGGCGCAGCCGTGATCGCACCCCTCGCTCACCTTCAGGTAGCGCACGTGCGGCGCATCACCGCTGAACAGGCGTTCGCCCGGATGCATCATCGGTGCGGCGTCGAGCAGCCCGCGCTGCTGCAGCTGCGGAATGAGCTGGTCCACGTCGGTGGTGCCGAGGAAGAGATCCACTTCGGGAATCGCTTCGGCCAGCTCGTCCTTGTGTCGCTGGACCATGCAACCCAGCGCGACGACCGCCTGACAGGCGCCGTCGATCTTGTGGCGGGAGGCGTCGATGATCGCGTCGATCGATTCCTTCTTGGCCGCATCGATGAAGCCGCAGGTGTTCACGACGATCACCTCGGCCTGCGAGAGGTCGTCGGTGTGCTCGCCGCCGTAGGCCGCGAGCTGTGCCAGATAGCGTTCGGTGTCGACGGTGTTCTTGTCGCAGCCCAGCGTGATGAAGCCGATTTTCATGGTGACAACTTACCGGACCCGGGGGCGGGGCGGAGTCAGGTGCCAGAGCAAAATCACTGCCGAGACCATATATTTCAATGCTTCAGGCAAGCATTTCCCTGCTCCGCGCACATGTCCCAGCTTCCGCTCGACCAGAAGATCGCCGCCCTCCGCCGCTTCGCCCGGTTCTTTTCCCAGCGACTTGGGGCGCTCGAGGCGGGTCCCGCCGGCAGCCCCTACTCGGCGACCGAGGTGCGCGTCCTCGCCGAGCTGGCCGAGTATCAGCATCGCACCGTGACGGCACTGAGTCGCTCGCTGGGGCTGGATGCCGGCTACCTGAGCCGGGTGCTGCGCCGGCTGGAGACCACCGGCATCGTGACCCGGTCTGCCGACGCCGCCGACAGTCGTCAGCAGCCGATGTCGCTGACGGAGGCTGGGCGCGCGGAGGTGGCAACGCTCGATTCGATCACGACGGCGCGGTATTCGTCGCTCGTCCGCATGCTGCCGCCGCATGTGCATGCGCCGATCCTGGATGCGATGGAGCGGATCGAAGGGGCGTTCGCCATCGACGTGCCGGCGCGCGATGCCGCCCCGTATCTGTTGCGTCCGCACCGCATAGGCGACATCAGCTTCGTCGTGCATCGCAGCATTGGCTCAGCCATCGAGGAGTTTGAATTCGGCGGAAGCTACGAGTCCGTGATGCTTGGCGCGGCCGCGCACTTTGTGGAGCGCTTCGATGCGAAGCGGGACTGTGTGTGGATCGCCGAGCGGAATGGTGTGCCGGTTGGATCGGTGTTCGTGCAACGGTTGACCGAGGAGTCGGCGGTGCTGCTGCTGCTGCATGTGGAGTCGCAGGCCCGCGGCATCGGGATTGGCCGGCGGCTGATCAGCGAAGCGATCGCGTTTGCGACGCGGGCCGGGTACGGCACGCTGCAGCTTGAGATGCTCGACGTGATGAAGACGGCGCGGCTGCTGTTTCACGCGGCGGGGTTCCGGCACGTGAGCGAGGAGGCGGACGGTCGGTTCGGGCGTGGGTTGCAGCGGCAGGTGTGGCGGGTGGCGTTGCGGGGGGAACGGTCGGGGGAGTAGACGGTCCGGTTGGCGTATCGAGCATACGATGGAAGGAGATCTGCGCCCCGCGAACTGCAGACTCCCAGCACACGGAGGCGCGGAACCACGGACGGGTCGTCAGTCAGCACTCTGGTTGGTGATGTGCGCACGTTGATGCGTGTGAGCGTGCGAGCGTGTCGGCAGCACGGCGCCCGAGCGCGGGTGGCTGATCAACCCTGCCGTTCTGCGTCGCCTGCCCACTCGCTTTTGAGGCGCGTCAACTCCGCTTCGACGGCCGGGTCGCGCAGCAGTCCGTCGGCGATCTCCGCGATCGCATCGGCCTTCCGCCATTCGTGCTCGAGATCGAGCAGCTCTCCGGCGAGCCACCGACGCTCGCTGTCCTCATGCACCAGCATCTCCAGCGCGAGACGGCGCGGCTTACTGACATTGTGCAGGCGCGCGCGTTCCATTCGCTCCCACTTGTCTCGCCCGCCGAAGAGCAGCTGGGAGGCGGTCACCCCGCGCATCGAGAGGTGCGTCGTTGCGTCCTCGATCATTCGCGAGCCAGCTCCCTGTTCGTGCAAAACAGGGAGGATCTGTCGCAAGGCGCGCGGCTGATCCTCGGGGTCGACCTTCGTGAAGTGGGTTGCCGCATCGAAGTCGGCTTTCCACGCCCCACCGCTGTCACCGCCGAGGCGCTCGCGGAGAAAGGTGGGGAGCATCATCAGGCGGTGCAGCGGATGGTACGACTCCACCGGGCGTCGCACGATTGGAACCCACACCGTTACGCCATTGTCTTCTGTTGGCTGGACAATGATTTGCGCCACCATGAGTCGGGTGACGTACGCCGTCTGATCCCTGAGCGGCAGTGTGGACTGGGTATTTGCGGATAAGTATCGATGTGCTGCGACGCTCGCCACACTGCTGATGCCAATCGCGCCCGCCACGCTCAAAGCCAAATTGAGGACGGAGCCGGAGTGTGAGAGGTTCCACATTGGCACCTGTGACGCGATCCCAAGCAGCGCGCTGAGCGGTCCTGTCGTCGTCGCATACTGCCACCTCCGCCGCGACAGCTGCGACCCATACCGCCACGCCGCCATCTCCGGTCGCAACGGCTCGCCGATCCGGACGAGCTCCGTCCCCTCTCGAGTCTTCGCCAGCCCGATCTCTCCGGTGCTCATGCGCTGCGTGCTGTCCCGGTACAGCTTCTCACCCGCCTCGATCGACTCCCACCGCGACTCGAACGGGACCAGATTCCATCGCGCACATTGCTTACACACCACCCACAGCCGACCGGTGCTGGCGTCAAACGCAATTCGGCGTCCGATCGGCAACGTCTCGATCAGCGCGTTCTCGCCGAGGGCACTCTGGCAGTGTATGCAGGTCGAGTACATCACACGTCGATACTAACACACTGCTGCTCAGCCAGCTATGCCGACGGTTGATGACCGATCATTGGGGTCGATCACGGGGGTCGGTTCAAGGGGTCAGAGTCCTTGAACGAGCAAGGGGACAGAGTCCCCGATCAAGGGGTCCGATCAAGGGGTCAGAGTCTTTGAACGAGCAAGGGGACAGAGTCCCCGATCAAGGGGTCCGATCAAGGGGTCAGAGTCCTTGAACGAGCAAGGGGACAGAGCCCTTTCCTTTCAAGGACTCTGACCCCTTGATTCGGGACCATTTGATTTTGTTTAAGGGTGCAATCAGGTCACCGCTTGAACTGCACCATCATGAAGCGTGCTTCCGTAGCACCGGTATTGGTGATCACGTGCTCGTCCGCTTCGTGCCAGTGCGTCTCGCCAGTGGTAAACGACTGTGACTTCGCCGGTAAATCATTGGACGTGTAGCTGATGGTGTAGTCACTCAGCGAGTACACGATCCGAGCGAGTCCCGGATGACGCGGGAGTGTCGCACCCGCCGGAAGACGGACCTCGGCCACGGCGAAATCGTCGTTGCTCAACAGCATCTTCGATGGACCGGAACCGGAAGGTGTCGTCTTCGGCGGCGTCAACGTCACCCCGGACGGCGACAGCGTCTGCCCGGTGCGCATGACCACGAGAAGCTTTGCCTCGGTGGTGCCGATGTTCTCCAGCGAGTGCTCACCAGCGCCGTGCGCATGTGCTTCGCCGATCTTCCATGACTGCTCGGTGGTTTCGCCGTTCTGCGTCAGACGAACGGTGTAGTCGCTGAGCGCGTAGATCGCGCGCGCACCGCCGGGGTGAGGCGGCAGCTGCTTGCCTGGCCCGAGCGTGATTGTGAACACTTCGACATACTCGTTGCTGAACAGGTTCGTCCGAGCCTCTGATGAAGTGATCGTGGCGACTACGGTCGATTCGGCGGTCTGTGCCGAGGCGGGGGCTCGCTCTCTGCTGCATGCGATGAGCGACACTGCGGAGAGTGCGGCAAACAATGACGTGATGCGCATTCCTGCCTCCAGGAAAGAGTCCCTCGAACGATGAGTGCGACGAGCGATTGCGCTCGAACTGATGGTTAGCGCGTTTCCGATGGAGGCGATGTCGGGGTTTGCCCTGCAAAGCCCGTTCAAGGGGTCGGGTCGTTCCGGGGTCCGTTCAAGGGGACAGAGTCCTTGAACGATCAAGGGGTCCGATCAAGGGGTCAGAGTCCTTGAACGATCAAGGGGACGGAGTCCCCGCACACTCGGAAAGCACTCGCCATGGGTGACTGCGGAGCAGAGGCGCTTGCGGTCGCTGCGACGGTTCAAGGGGTCGCTTCAAGGGGTCAGAGTCCTTGAACGAGCAAAGAGACAGGGTCCCCGCACACTCGAAATGCTCGCCATGGGTGACTGCGGAGCGCTTGTGGTCGCTGCGGCGGGGTGGTACGTATCTATTGGGTGTGGGTGACGTACTGCTGTTCAGTCCAACATTCGGTGCCGCACTTTCGGCACATCCTGCCACGTCGCGGGCTTTGGGAAATTGCCTGTAAACATGAGCGGAGCAACAGGAATGAATGGGTTTGTCGCATTGAACACAGCCGTGCTGGGGCTTGCC
>JBBSCZ010000033.1:0-18075 GCA_038249795.1 Gemmatimonadales bacterium
AGCGTCAACACCAGCATCGCCAGCGTGAGTACGTACGCAAACGGTGTCAGCCAGTCGAGCAGACGCACCGAGGCGCGACTGGCGACCAATGCCGCGAGGATCGAAATGACCAACCACCCGCTCTGGACCCGCCACAAGCCGGCGACGAAGCTGAGATTGTCGGTCTGCCCGGCCGAATAGACCATCGCGATGCCGAAGAGGCTCAAGGCGAGCGCGATCAGCACCAGCGGCACGTCCAGAATGCGGCGTGTCATTCGGTCCTCGCCATGGGCGCGGTTGCCGCCTTCAGGTAGTGCGCCATCACCTTCGTTGCAATGCGCGCGGCCACGTAGCCGTGCTCGCCATACTCCACGAACACCCCCACCACGATGCGCGGCTTCTCGACCGGTGCGAAGCCGAGGAACCAGGCATGATCGGGATACGGCGGATTCTGCGCCGTGCCCGTCTTGCCGGCCACGGTGATACCTTCGACGCGCGCACTGTTGGCCGTGCCACGACTGCTCACGACCCCCGCCATCGAGAGGCGCAGACCCGCCATCTGTGCCTCGGTCAGATTCATGATCTGCACTCGCTCGGGATTGCGCGTCACGATCTCTGGACGCGCCGCCTTCCCATCCGTCGCCAGCGCCGTGTAGAAGCGCGCCATGTTGATCAGCGTCTGCGCATTCTCACCCTGCCCGATCGACAGGTTGAGCGACACCGATCCCGGCACCCAGCCGCGTGCGCCATAGCGCTGGTTGAAGTAATTCTGCGCGTCCGGCGGAAACTGCGGCTGCGTCTCGTTCGGCAGATCCACGCCGGAACGCTCACGCATCTTCAGCTTGATCCCACCGGCGACCAGGCGAGACAACCCGAGCTTCAGACCCACCTGATAGAAGTAGACGTCGCAACTCTGCTCGATCGCCTGCCGCAAGTTGATGTCGCCATGTCCGCTATGGTTCCAGCAGCGGAAATAGCGACCGTAGCGGTACCCGCCTGTGCACGGCTGCGGCATGTGATCGTCGAGCTGCACCAGCCCGGCTTCCATCGCCATCGCCGACGTGGCCAGCTTCCACGTCGAGGCCGGCGGGTAGCGACCCTGAATCACCTTGTTGTACAGCGGGCGTCGCGGATCGGTGTTCAGCTCGCGCCAGTAGTCCGCAGGAATGCCGCCGACGAAGCGATTCGGATCGAAGGTCGGCGCACTGTACAACGCGAGTACCGCCCCGTCGTTCGGATCCATCGCCACGACACCCGCACGCAGCGAGTCGCCGAGCAGTGACATCACATACAGCTGCAGGTCCATGTCGATGTTGGTGCGCAGCGGGGGCGCGGCCTGTGGAGCCACCTCCGCACGGGCACCAGCGTCACGTACCACGCGGCCGCGCGCATCGACTTCCACGTATCGCACGCCCTCCTTGCCGCGGAGTTGTTTCTCGTACGAGCGCTCGAGCCCACCCTTCCCGATCTGCTGCCCAGGCTTGTAATCAGTGTGCATCGTGTCGGCGAGCTCACGTTCCGTCACTTCGCCCGTATACCCGACGAACGACGCGACGGCGGGACCGTCCGGATAGTATCGCTTCGGCGTGCTCTGGATGATGAGACTCGGATTTTCGACCCGACGCTCCTCGAGCACCGCCACCACGTCGAATGGCGCATCCGGCAGAATCACAGCTGGTCGCGTCGGGTTCTTGCGCCAGCGACGCACCGCCGCCTCGACCTGATCCTCGGTGATCGGGATCACGTTGGCCAGCCGACGGATCGCCGATCGCAATGAGTCCGCCGTGGGACTCAGCAGTGAGACGGCGTAGCCGGGCAGGTTCTCGGCAATGATACGACCGTTGCGATCGTAGATGATGCCGCGCGGTGCTGCCAGCGGCACTTCGCGAAACCGGTTCTGTTCCGCCCGAGCCAGGTACTCCGAATTTCGCAACACCTGCGCACGAAAGAACGCCGTTGCGAGTCCGAGAAACCCGACGACCAGCATGGCCCGCGCGACCGTCGCGCGGCGCCCCACGTCATGCGGATGGTAGCTCATGCAGCCGCCGGCTTGAGCAGCGGGCGCAAGACGGTGAACAGCAGCGCACCGACGACCGCCGTGGCAGCAGCCGACAGGGGTGCCCAGACCAGTGCCGTCACTGCGGCACCCGCCTCGAAGCCGCGTCCCGACAGGAACAGGCGAATCAGGATCACTCCCCAGGCACTGGCAAATATCACGACGCCGTCCAACACGGCGTTCTCGGCAAAAAACGCCGCTTTCAGCCAACTCGTGACATACCCCACCAGCGTCAAAGCGAGCATTGCGCTACCGAACCCGGTCGGTGCCGCCGCATCTGCCGCAGCACCCATCATCAGGCCGAACAACGCCCCAACCCCGGGCCGGACACGAATCGACAGCACCAGCAGCGCCAGCACCAGAAAATTGATCTCGATCCGGTCACCGAGCAGCGGTCGCAATACGAAATGCGCGACAACCAGCAGGAGCACGGCAAACAACAGGCGGAGCCAGTCGAACAATCCACTCACGCCGGCCCTCCATCAGGCGGAAGACGGAAGGGATTTTCCGGCGCCATCGGCTGGCTCCGATTCCGCGCCTGCGCTGAATCCGCGACAGTTTTCGCGCGCACGGAGTCTGCCCGACGTGCGCGTACCGCTGCTCGTGCCAGTGAATCGGCCCGCGCAGTTGCCGGCGTGCGTGGACGTGCCGGAGGCGGACTGCCGGTTCCCGCAGTAGCGGTCGTCGGCTTCGCACGCGGCGGAACTGTGGCCGAAGGCACGCCGGACGGTGCTGGCTGCGTGACGGAGGAACGCGGCGCTGCCGGAGCCGGCGTGGCAGGCTTCGGCGCAACCGGAAGGGTCGCGGGGAGCGTTGCTGGCACCGTCGCGGCGCGTGCATCTTCGACAGGCGGACCAGTGCTCGTGTCGGACTCGACTCGAACACCGCTGTCTCCACTGTATATCGCCGCGCGGCGCAGTGAGTCGAGCAGCGCCAGCTTCGCGAGTCGCTCCTGAATCACGCGCACCGAGTCAGCGATGATCGAATCCTCTGCCACGACAATCGCTTTCTGCGTGTTCTCCGCAGCGGTCACGCTGCTCCAGGCGCCCGTCACACCGGCGGCGGCGCGCGGGGGCAGCAGAATCATTGCCGCGGTGGCAGCATCGGGCGACACGATCGGACGAATGAGATAGGTGCGCGCCCACCCTTCGATCGTCTTTGTTTCACGCAGAACGACACCGATTGGCACGCCCTGAGGAAAAACGTTGCCAAGGCCGGAAGTCACGATCAGCGTGCCGGGCTTCAGCTCACTGCGGAATGGCACGCCCCGCATCTCGAGCAGATACCGATCGGCACCAGTGCCGAGATGGGCGGCCACGATGCCGAACGCCAAGCCATCAGTGGTCGTGGCACTGGCACGGAAGTCGGCGTGCGTCCAGAGGATCGCCGTGCTCGAACGTGCATCGACGTCACGCACCATGCCGACCAGTCCTTCCGGCACGACGAGTGGTGAAAATGGACGCACACCGGCTGCACTGCCGGCGGCCAGCAAGACTGTGTGCTCATCGCCATCCTGCCGCGAGTGCATCACTTCGGTCGCCACGAATCCCCACTGCAATCGCTGCCCGAGTCCGAGCAGCGCACGCAGCCGATCATTCTCGCTCCGCAACGGCTCGACGGATTGCGACCCCAACGCCAGTGAATCGACCGAGTTCACCAGCCGGCCATGATCGACGATCGCCTGACGTCCGCGCTCGGCCCATGCCTGCGCTGACACCAGCGGTGCAGCCACGCTTGAACGCAGTGCGCTCTGCACCCGACTGCGCACACCCGACGGCAGAATCAGCGCAGCAATGGCAAGCACCAGCGCCACGCCGAGCAGCGCCAGATCCGTGCGCGTTCCCGTGCGAGACGTTCTGGCCATCGCGCGCTCAGGAGCTCAGGACGGAGCGATACTTCTCTTCGTCGTCGAGGATGCGGCCGCAGCCGCGCACCACGCACGTCAGTGGGTCCTCATCGACATGGATCGGCAGATTCGTCTCCTGGCTGAGCAACAGGTCGAGGCCGCGTATCAAGGCACCACCACCCGTCATCACGATGCCGCGATCGACGATGTCCGACGCGAGTTCCGGCGGCGTGATCTCGAGCGCTCGGCGCACCGCATCGACGATCTGCTGAATCGGCTCCTGTATCGCTTCGCGAATCTCCGACGAATGCACGCGCACCGTCTTCGGAATGCCGCTGACGAGGTCACGACCCTTGACCTCCATGTCGCGCTCCTCGCCTACCGGATACGCGCTGCCGATCTGGATCTTGATCTGCTCAGCCGTCGGTTCGCCGATCAACAGGTTGTAATTCTTGCGCATGAACTGCACGATCGACGTGTCGAGTTCATCACCACCGGTGCGGATCGACGTATCGCTCACGATTCCACTGAGCGCGATCACGGCGATTTCCGTCGTCCCACCACCAATGTCGATCACCATGTTGCCCGTCGGCGTCTCGACCGGCAGGCCAACGCCAATCGCTGCGGCCATCGGCTCGGCCACCATGAACACTTCCTTCGCGCCGGCACCGAGTGCGCTGTCACGCACGGCACGCTTCTCCACCTCGGTGATGCCGCTCGGCACGCAGACGATCACACGCGGCTTCACCTTGAACACATGGTTCTCGATGATGAGCGTGAGGAAGTAACGCAGCATCTTTTCGGTGATGTCGAAGTCGGCAATCACGCCATCCTTCAGCGGACGCACCGCACTGACACCATCGGGGGTGCGCCCCAGCATGCGCTTCGCCTCGAGACCGACACCCTTGATCTTCTTGGTGTTGCGGTCAATGGCCACCACCGATGGCTCGTTGAGGACGATGCCCTCACCCTTCACATAAATGAGGGTGTTGGCGGTCCCGAGGTCAACGGCGATGGCATTCGCCGGAAACAGCGAACCCGGCTTGAACGGCCAGCGAAACGGCATTGGTTGGGAGCGGAAGGGGCCCGGGCAGCGGGCCGGACACAGGCGACGTGGACGGGACCAACGGCTTGTCCTGCAACAACATACACGATTTGATGAAGCCGGTGTAGTGAGCGCCGCGTCATCCGTTCACAGTGTCGGCTCCCCGACCGCAAAAAATGGCGGCGGCGCAATTCGCACCGCCGCCACATTTCGTGCTGTCCGGTAGGCCGGACTCAGGCGACGAACTGCGCTGGTTCGCTGAACGGAAGACCGAACGATTCCGCCACGGCACGGTACGTCGTCTGGCCGGCGGTCATGTTCAACCCCTTGAGCAGCGCGCCATTGGCCGCCAGCGCCTTCCGCCAGCCGTGCGTGGCCAGTTGCATGACATACGGGAACGTGGCATTGGTGAGCGCCAGGGTCGAGGTGCGCGGTACCCCACCCGGCATGTTCGCCACGGCATAATGGATCACGCCGTCGACCGTGTACGTCGGATTTTCATGCGTGGTGGCATGGATCGTCTCGACGCAGCCACCCTGATCCACCGCCACGTCCACGATCACGGAGCCCGGGCGCATGCGCTTCAGGTCATCCTTCCGGATCAGCTTCGGCGCCTTGGCCCCCGGGATCAGCACACCGCCGATGACCAGATCCGCAGTCGAGATCTGCTCGAGAATGTTGTGTCGATTCGAATGAATCAGCGACACGTTCGCAGGCATCACATCGCTCAGGTAGCGCAGGCGCTCCAGCGACAGGTCGAGAATCGTGACCTTTGCGCCCATGCCGGCCGCGATCTTGGCCGCATTGGTGCCCACCACGCCGCCGCCCAGGATCACGACCTTCGCGGCTGGCACGCCCGGCACGCCCCCAAGGAGCACCCCACGGCCACCGTACAGCTTTTCGAGGTACTTGGCGCCCTCCTGTACCGCCATCCGACCTGCCACTTCCGACATCGGCGTCAGCAGCGGCAGCTCGCGTGTCGGCAGTTCCACCGTCTCGTAGGCGATGCACGTCGCGCCGCTGGCAAGATGGGCACGCGTCAGCGCCTCGTCGGCGGCGAAGTGCAGATACGTGAACAGGGTCAGGTCGGGATGAAGAAAGCCCCACTCCGATGCGATGGGCTCCTTCACCTTGAGCAGGAGCTCAGCGCTCTGCCATGTCGACCCCGCGTCAGGCGTGATCGTCGCCCCGACCTCCGAGTAATCGCTGTCGCTGAAACCACTGCCGATCCCTGCACCCGCTTCGACGAATACCTGATGCCCGGCGCTGACCAGCGCCTCGGCGCCAGCCGGGACGAGCGCCACCCGGTTCTCGTTGGTCTTGATCTCTTTCGGAACGCCGATCTTCATGAATCGAGGGATGACGGGAGGGAGGGAAGCCGGAGCGCTTCAGACAGCGGCTGACGGCCCGAGACTGAGCACACTGCACTGCGCCGGGTCGAGATACAGGGCACAGGCGGCGCGGACCTGTGCAGGGGTGACGAGATCGAGTTCGGCAAGCAACGCATCGACCGGCCGGTATGGCTCGTCGTAGAGCGCCACCTCCGCCGCGCGGTAGAGACGCGACGAGACCCCTTCGAGCGACAGCACCAGCTGACCCTTGAGCTGACTGATCCCGGTCGCGATCTCCTCGTCCGTCATTGCGCCAGCGGCCACCGCCGCCATCTCGCGACAGACGACGGCATACGCCTCGCGCGCCTGCTCGGGCGCGGTCGCCAGATACACGCCATGCTGCCCGTTATCGAGAAACGTGTTATAGAACGAATAGACACTATAGGCGAGTCCAAGCTCCTCACGCACTGTCTGGAAGAGCCGCGAACTCATGCCGCCGCCGAGCAACGCCGATGCCACCGACAACGCATTCCGTTCCGGAGACGGATGCTTCGGCGCCTCACAGGCCAGCACGATGTGCGTCTGCGCGATGTCCTTCCGCTTCACATGTCCGTAGCCACTCGCGATCGACAGCGGCTCTGGCGGTACCGGCAACCACGCACTCTCCCCCGAGGGCTGTGCGGACCAGCCAGTCGCCTCGAGCATGTCCAGCAGATGCTCATGCGTGACGTTTCCGGCGGCAGCCACCACCATCTGCGGCGGATGATACGCGCGCTCATGCCAGGCGCGCAGGTCGCTGATTTGCAGCTTCCGTACGGTGGAGGGCGTGCCGAGAATGGCGTGGCCGTAGGGATGCCCGGGATACATGCGGGCACCGTGGAGCTCGAAGATCACGTCGTCAGGCGTGTCATCGACCATCGCAATTTCTTCGAGGATGACCTTGCGTTCGAGCCGCAGATCGCCGTCGCGGAGGAGTGGATGAAAGCAGAGCTGATGCAGCACGTCGGCGGCCTGCGACAGATGCTCATCGAGCACGCGGGCCTGAAACGACGTGTGCTCGCGCGTGGTGTAGGCGTCCAGCGATCCACCAAGGACCTCGAGCGAGAGTGCGAGCGCCTTCGCGCTGTACTTCGTCGTGCCTTTGAACACCATGTGCTCGAGCATGTGGGCAATGCCCATCTGCGCAGTCTGCTCGTGCATCGATCCCGAGCGCACCCAGGCCCCGATGGCGACCGACCGCACTCCCGGAACGAATTCCGAGAGTACGGTCAGGCCATTCGGCAGCACCGTGCGCGAGACGCCTGTCTCAGGCGGCGTCGCAAGCGCGATCATTTACCGGCGGCGCGGGGCACCACGCGAACCGCGATCACCGCGGTCCTCACCACCTGACGACTCACGCGGTGCCGACGGCTCGCGCTCGACGTAGCCTTCCGGCTTCGGCAACAGCGCCTTCATCGACAGACGGAGGCGTCCGCGCTCATCACGATCCACGAGCTTCACCGTCACGCGCTCGCCCTTCTTCAGCACGTCCTCGGTCTTGTCCACGCGCTCCCACTTGATCTCGGAGACGTGCAGCAGCGCCTCGGTTCCCGGCATGATCTCGACGAACGCGCCGAACGCCGTGATGCTCTTGACGGTGCCTTCGTACGTGTCGCCGACGATCGGCTCGGCCGTGATCGCCTTGACCATCTGCTTCGCGCGCTCCATCGCCTCACCGCCGACGGCGGCGATGGTGACGAGACCCGAATCGTCGACGGTCAGTTCTGCACCCGTCTCGTCCTGGATGCCACGGATGGTCTTGCCCTTCGGGCCGATCAGATCGCCGATCTTCTCGGGGCTGATCGTCAGCGTCACGATACGCGGTGCATACTGCGACAGTTCCGCATTCGGAGCGTTGAGCGCCTTTGCCATCTCACCGAGGATGTGCAGACGGCCTTCCTTCGCCTGTGCCAGTGCCTCGGTCATGATCTTGAGATCCAGGCCGTCGATCTTGATGTCCATCTGGATCGACGTGATGCCCTGCTCCGTGCCGGCCACCTTGAAGTCCATGTCGCCGAGGTGGTCTTCGGTGCCGAGGATGTCGGTGAGCACTGCGTACTTCTTGCCTTCCTTGATCAGGCCCATCGCCACGCCAGCCACCGGCGCCTTGATCGGCACACCGGCATCGTAGAGCGACAGCGAGCTGCCGCAGATCGACGCCATCGAGCTCGAGCCGTTCGACTCGAGGATTTCCGACACGATACGAACCGTGTACGGGAACTCCTCGAACGGCGGCAGCACGGCCTGAATCGCACGCTCGGCCAGGTTGCCATGGCCGATCTCGCGACGGCTGGTACCGCGCATCGGCTTCGCTTCGCCGGTGCTGAACGGCGGGAAGTTGTAATGCAGCATGAACGACTTCGTCTGTTCCTGCGGATCGTCGATGGAGTCGAGGCGCTGCACATCGTTGCCGGTGCCCAGCGTCACGGCGACGAGCGCCTGCGTCTGACCACGCGTGAAAAGCGACGAGCCGTGTACCCGCGGCAGCAGGCCGGTCTCGATCGTGATCTGGCGCACCTCGTTCGCAGCGCGGCCATCGATGCGCTTCTTGGTGTCGAGCACCTGCGCGCGCAGCGCGTCGTACTCCATGCCATCGAGAATGCTGGCGGCATCCTTGCCCATGTCCGGCGTCTCGGCGACGATCAACGCAGCCACTTCGCGCTTCACCATCTCGATCGCGCGCACGCGGGTCGCCTTGTCGGCCTGATTGAGGGCCTTGGCCAGCTTGTCCGAAGCGAGGTCGCCGACACGCTTCACCAGCTCGGCCGCCGGCTCGTGCTTCGTCCACGGCATCGGCTCCCTGGCACCAGCCGCCGAGAGCAGCTCCTGCTGCATCGTGACGAGCTCCTTGATACCCTTGTGCGCGACGGTGATCGCCTCGACCACATCCTCCTCGCTCACTTCCAGCGCGCCGCCTTCGACCATCATGATCGAATCAGCCGAGCCGGCGACCATCATGTCGATGTCGCTGTACTCGAGCTGCTGGAACGTCGGGTTCAGCACCCACTTGTCCTGGATGCGGCCGATGCGCACGCCGGCGATCGGTGTGTTCCACGGCGCGTGCGAAGAGGCGAGCGCATAGCTCGTCGCCAGCAGGGCGAGCGTGTCGGCCTTGTTCTCCTGGTCGGCCGAGATCACGTAGATCACGACCTGGACTTCGTTCTGGAAGCCTTCCGGAAACAGCGGACGGATCGATCGATCGACGATGCGGCACGTCAGGATCTCGTTGTCCGACGGGCGCCCTTCGCGCTTGATGTAGCCACCCGGAATCTTGCCGGCGGCGTACGTCTTTTCCTTGTACTCGACCGTCAGCGGGAAGAACGGGAGCGAGGACTTGTTCTCGCTCACGGTGACGGCGGCGAGCACCATCGTTTCTCCGTAGGTCACGAGGGCCGACCCGGCGGCCTGCTTCGCCATGCGACCCGTCTCGATGACGAGTTTACGGCCGGCGAACGTCTTTTCAATTCTGTGCATCACGTGTATGAATCGGCTGCGGGAAACGCAAAACGCGCGGGACGTCCAATGACGCCCGCGCGATTGCCAGTGAGGCCCGGATTAATACCGGAGGCCAAGGTCAGCGATGATCTTCCGGTATCCGGCCAGATCGGTCCGCTTCAGATAGTCGAGAAGGCGACGGCGTCGCCCGACCATCTTCAGCAGGCCTTGACGACCATGATGATCCTTCTTGTGCGTACGGAAGTGACCAGTGAGGTAGTTGATCCGTTCCGTGAGAATCGAGATCTGCACATTGGTCGAGCCGGTATCGGTCTCGTGCTGACGGTGCTTCTCGATTGCTGCAGCCTTTTCGAATGCCATGGTCCTGGGTCTGCGCTGTGACGCGCGTCCGAATGTCCTGAATGATCGTAAGCCCTTAATAATACAGACCCTACGCATGGAAGTAAAGCGTTACGGCGCCACCACCTCCGCTCGGGGGGAAACCTAGCCCCGGAAGTAACCCAGCACCTGCGACCCGATCCGCGCCAGGTCATTGAACGTCGTGGTCACCAGCAACAGCAGCACCAGGCCCACGCCGGCGTACATCACGAACCCCTTCGCCCGGTCACCGAGCGGCTTGCCCCGGGCCGACTCGAGCAGCGCCAGCACCACCTGCCCTCCATCGAGCACCGGTACCGGCAACAGGTTCAGCACGGCGATGTTGACGCTGATCAGCGCCAGCAGCCCCAGCACCGCTTCCAGACCGCCCGCCTGCGCCGTCTGCACGGAGGCCTGCGCGATCATCAGCGGCCCGCCCAGCTGCTTCGGAGAGACGCGCCCGGTCATCAGCCCGCCCAACACGTCGACCGTGGCCACCACGATGCCCCAGGTGCCGGAGACGCCCTCGGACAGCGCATCGATCGGACCGAGCTGCATGCGTGAGCCACCGGCACCGATGCGACCCAGCGTCCGGGCAACGCCGGTCTCCGGATTCGTATCGACCACCGTCCGGGGGGTGACCGTGATCGACCGTGCCGTTCCGCCACGGATCACATCGATCTGCAGCGGCACACCGGGCTGCGTCGAAACCAACCCGGTCAGGTCAGTCCAGACCGCGATCGGCGTTCCCGCGATCGCGACCACACTGTCTCCCGCCGCCAGACCCGCCTGCTCCGCTGGCATCCCGGCCACGATCGTCCCGATCACCGGCGAGGGACTCGCCACGCCGGCCGTCATGCGCAACGCGCTGATCACCACGATCGCGAGCAGGAAATTCATCGTCACACCGGCCAGCAACACCACCAGCTTCGCCCAGAGCGGCTTCGACTCGAACCACCGGTTCGACGGCACGCCCTTCGGGCCGAACGGCACCAGCGCCTCCGGATCCCAGGGCACCCCGGGCTCGCCCTTCGGAGCAGCGGCATCGCCGGCCAGATCACCCCGGTCACCGCCGCCCTCGAAGGCAGCCATCGCCTCGTCCTCTCGCGACGCCATGCGTACGTAGCCGCCGATCGGGAACAGCGACAGACGGTAGTCGGTCTCCCCGCGACGACGGCCCCACACCCGGCGCCCCCAGCCCAGCGAGAAGACCGGCGCGTAAATGCCCACGGCCTTCGCCGCGAGGAAATGTCCGAGTTCGTGCACGAACACCACCAGTCCGAAGACCAGCAGTGGTGACAAGATCGGCAGAATATTCATGCAAACTCCTGCACATGGGCGCGCGCGACTGCGTCTGCGGCCACCAGTGCCTCGAGGGTATCTCCAGCGGCGTCACCATGAGCGGACAACGCGCTCGCGATCGCACGCGCGATGTCACCGAATGAAAGCTCCCCATCCAGGAAGCGTGCCACGGCCTGCTCGTTCGCGGCATTGAACACCGCCGGAGCCGCCCCGCCGCGCCGGCCAGCGGCGATGCCCAGCTCCAATGCGGGAAAGACATCGTGGCGCACCGGTTCGTACGTCAGCGGCGAGAGCGCGACCGGATCGAACGCCGGCACACCGGTGTCGGCAATGCGATCCGGGTGCGTCAGCGCGTACAACACCGGCAATTCCATGCTCGGTACACCAAGTTGCGCCAGCACACTCCCGTCCACGAACTCCACGAACGAGTGCACCACGCTCTGCGGATGCACCACGACCTGAATACGGTCGTACGGAATGCCGAAGAGATGATGCGCCTCGATCACCTCGAGCGCCTTGTTGGCCAGCGTGGCGCTGTCGATCGTGATCTTCCGCCCCATCGACCAGGTCGGATGATTGAGGGCGTCAGCGACGGTGGCAGCGCGGACACGTTCCGCGCTCCACGTGCGGAATGGGCCACCCGATGCCGTGATGATCAACCGGCGCACTTCACTCATGGGACGACCGGCAATGCATTGCAGGATCGCCGAGTGCTCGCTGTCGACCGGCACCAGTTCGCCGCCGCCGCGGATGCCCGCTGCCGTCACGAGACCACCCGCCATCACCAGCGTCTCCTTATTGGCCAGCGCGACCCGCTTGCCGGCTTCCAGCGCCGCGATCGTGGCACGCAGACCCGCGGCACCGACGACGGCGTTGATCACCGTGTGCACGTCGTCACGCACGGCAGCGTCGATCAGGCACTCTGCACCGGTCGACCAGCCCGCATCCGCATCGGCACAGGGCTGCACCAGCCCCACGAACGATGGCGCATGCGCGGCGACCTGGTCACGGAGCAGCCCAGCATTGCTGAATGCCGTCAGTGCCCGCACCGAGAAACGCTCCTGCTGGCGCACGAGCACGCGCAGTGCCGTGGTACCGACCGAACCAGTGGAGCCGAGGATCGCAATGCCGCGTCGCATCATCCCTGCGGTGCTGGTATGAGCAGCATGTTGAGCAGCACCGTCGCCACGGGCAGCACGAACAGCAGGCTGTCGACGCGATCGAGAAACCCGCCATGACCGGGTAGCAGATCGGAGCTGTCCTTCACCTTCGCTTCGCGCTTGAGCAGCGACTCGAACAGGTCACCCAGCTGCGCGGCCACTGCGATCGTGACCGCAAAGATCACGATGCCCCACGGCGAGAGACCCAGCTGGCCATGCGGCACGAGCAGGTGGCGCACGTAAACCCAGCAGAGCATGATGCTCAGCACGACGCCGCCGATCGCTCCTTCGACGGTCTTTGCAGGACTCACCGACGGCATCAGTTTGCGGCGGCCGAGCAGCCGTCCTGCGAAGTAGGCGCCAACATCGGACCCCCACGTGAGCAGCACCGGGAGCAGCAGCACCAGACATTGACTGACGCTGCCGATCGCGTAGTTGTGATAGCGGAGATCGTAGGCGAAGCTCAGCATGCCGCCGGTGTACAGCACGATGCCGAACGTCACCGCCATCACCGAGAACGGTCGCTCGTCGACGGTGCGCCGGAAGACGACGACGGTGGCGATGATCAGCAGCACGATGGCGAACGACGCCGCACTGGGTCGCACCACCGCGAGGCGCACCGCATGCGCGAGCAGCGGAAGGAGCGCGGCGAGTCCGATCGTGATCCGATGCAGCGGCCGGACACCGGAGGCGCGAGACATCCGGCACATCTCCCACGCCGTGACGCCGGCCACGATGCTCAGCAGCGCAGCCAGCGCGGCATCGCCGAACCAGGCGGCAGCAACGGCGATCGGGGCGATGATCAACGCGACGACCATGCGCTTGACGAGCTCAGACATGCCTGTGGTCAGACGGAAACCTTACCGTACCGACGCTCGCGCCGCTTGTAGTCGAGGATCGCCGTGAACAGATCGCGACGTCCGAAATCAGGCCAGAGTACACCGGAAATGTAGAACTCCGTGTACGCGAGCTGCCACAACAGAAAGTTCGAGACACGCTGCTCGCCGGAGGTGCGGATGAGCAGGTCGGGATCGGGCATGCCGGCGGTCATCAGACGTCCGCTGATGGCGTCCTCGTCGATCTGCTCGGGACGCATCACGCCCAGTGCCACGTCGCGGGCGAGTGACTGCGTGGCGCGCACGAGCTCCATGCGGCTGCCGTACGAGATGAAGATGTTCAGGTTCAGCGTCGCGTTGTGCGCCGTGGTGCGCTCCACCAGTTCCACGGCCTGCCGTGCGCCGTCGGTGAGACGCTCCCGTTCACCGAGGATGCGCACACGCACACCACGCTCGGAGAGCTCCGCCACTTCCTTGGCGATGTACTCCTCGAGCAATGCCATCAACGCCGAGACCTCGGTCGTGGGACGCTGCCAGTTCTCCTGCGAGAACGCGAAGAGCGACAGATTCTCGACGCCGGCCTCGATCGCCCCGTGCACGACCTCCCGCACTGCCTTCATCCCCGAGCGATGACCGAGTGGGCGCGGCATGAAGTGCTTGCGCGCCCAGCGGCCGTTGCCATCCATGATGATTGCAACGTGTTTCGGTGGAGTGCCTGCCAGCCGCACCTGCTGCAGCAGATCAGGCGTGGACAGTGTGGAGGTCGTGGCCACAACCCTTCTCAGACTTCCATCAGCTCGGCTTCCTTCGCCTTCACCGCCGACTCGATTTTTGCGAT
Organism: Gemmatimonadales bacterium; assembly: GCA_038249795.1. Classification (GTDB taxonomy): domain Bacteria; phylum Gemmatimonadota; class Gemmatimonadetes; order Gemmatimonadales; family Gemmatimonadaceae; genus JACMLX01. The sequence goes on from JBBSCZ010000033.1 coordinate 14,246, forward strand.
GAAGTCATCGTGCAGCTTCTGCAGATCCTTCTCGGCGGCCTTCACCTCGTCCTCCGAGACGCTCTTGAGCTTCTTCAGCTTGTCGCGCGCGTCAGTGCGGGCATGGCGGATCGCCACGCGCCCTTCCTCGGCGAGGTTGTGCAGCACCTTCACCAGTTCCTTGCGTCGCTGCTCGTTCATCGATGGCAGCGGCACACGGATGATGCTGCCCTGATGGGCTGGATCGAGACCGAGATCCGACTCGCGGATCGCCTTCTCGATCACCTTCGCCTGCCCCTTGTCGAATGGCGTGACGAGGAGCGTGCGCGCCTCCGGCGACGACACCGATGCGACCTGGTTGAGCGGAACGAGCGAGCCGTATGCCTCGACCATGATGGTGTCGAGCATGCTCGGGGAGGCCTTGCCGGTGCGGACGGTGGAGAAATCGCGCTTGGCGTTCTCCATGCCCTTTTCCATGCCGGCCTTGGTTGCCTTCAGGATGTCCTGGATCATGACACGAAGGTGCCGACGCGTTCACCACGCACTGCGCGGGCGATGGCGCCGGGAGTGTGAGTGTTGAGGACGATCAGCGGCAGCGAGTTTTCCTTGCAGAGCGTGATGGCCGTCTGGTCCATCACCGCAAGCTCGCCGAACATGACGTCGCGGAAACTGACAGTCTCGAACTTTACGGCGTTCGGGTCCTTCTTCGGGTCGGCGGAATAGACGCCGTCGACACTGGTGGCCTTGATGATCACGTCGGCCTTCATCTGGATACCGCGCAGCACGGCCGCGGTATCGGTCGAAAAGTAGGGATTGCCGGTGCCGGCGGCGAACAGCACCAGACGCCCCTGCTCCAGATGCCGCATCGCGCGGCGACGGATGTACGGCTCGGCCAGTTCTTCCATCCGGATGGCCGTCATCACGCGCGTGTCGACACCGCGCTTCTCCAGCTGGTCCTGCAGTGCGAGTGCGTTGATCACCGTACCCAGCATGCCCATGTAGTCGGCACCGACGCGGTCCATGCCGTTCTGGGCAAGCTGGGCGCCGCGCACGATGTTGCCACCACCGATCACGAGACCGACGCGGCAGCCGAGGTCCACGACTTCCTTGATCTGTTCACAGAAAAACGCGACACGCTCGAAGTCGAACCCGATCTTCTTCTCGCCAGCGAGTGCTTCACCGGAGAGCTTGATGAGCACACGCGGATACCGGATGCCGGTCACGCCGGCATCCGTCACCGCAGCGGCAGCACCAGCGTCGCTCACGCGTCGCCGAGAGCGAAACGGAGAAAACGCGTCACTTCGATTTCCGTACCGGCCGTCTTGCCCGTTTCGCGGACGAGGTCCATGATCGTCTTCTTCGGTTCACGCACCCACGGCTGCGAGATCAGCGACATGTCCTTGAAGAACGCCTCGAGCTTGCCCGTGGCAATCTTCTCGATCATCGCTTCCGGCTTGCCGCTCTGGCGCGCCTGATCCTCGGCGATGCGCTTTTCCTTGGCGATGAGCTCGGGATCGATTCCGGTGCGGTCCAGCGCCAGCGGGTTCATCGCCGCAGCATGCTCGGCAATCGCCTTGAGCATCGCCTGCACCGGCTCCGTGGCTGCGACATCGGCGTTACCAAGCGACGCTTCGACCAGCACGCCGACCTTGGCATTGTGGTGCGTGTACATGCCGACGGCACCATTGGCGGCCGCGTAGCGCATCACACGACGCACATTGACGACTTCACCGAGCTTCGCCGAACGCTCCTTGACGACGGTGTCGAGCGTCTTGCCGCCTTCTGCGGCAACGGGCGCGGCGAGCAGCGCGTCGACGTCGGCGGCGTCGGTCACCATCGCATGTGCGAGCACGACATCGACGAGCGCCTTGAAGTCATCAGTGCGGGCGACGAAGTCGGTCTCGCAGTTGACCTCGGCAATCACGCCGGTGTGGCCATCCGACGTCACCGCACTGCCGATCATGCCTTCGCTGGTGGTGCGACCCGATCGCGATTCTGCCTTCGCGATGCCCTTGGTGCGCAGATACTCGATGGCGGCGTCGAGGTCGCCGTTGTTTTCAGTGAGTGCCTTCTTGCAGTCCATCATGCCGGCGCCAGTGCGCTGCCGCAGTTCCTGGACGTCCTTGGCCGTGAAATTCATTGTGGTATTGGTCGGAAAACCGCGTCAATCTGGATTATGGAAACGCCGCCGGCTGGGAGCCGGCGGCGTCGGGAAGCTTACTCCAAACGCAGGGACGCGGGTAGCCGCGCCACTCTCCTGCGCGTCGGCTTACGAAGCGTCGTCGGGCGTCTCGACGGCAGTCGCGGCATCCGGGCCGCGGAGACGCGCCTGAATCGCCTCGGGCTTGGCGCGACGACGGCGACGCTGTGCACCAGCGGCCCCGCCAGCACCACCGGCGCCCTGACCACCACCCTGACCACCCTGACCACCACCCTGCCCGCCGCCACGACGGCCACGGTCATCACCACGACCGGCCGATTCCATGCCGCGGTCGGAGCTGTAGGTGCTGTCCTCGGACTCTTCCTCGACCACGCGGCTGGGAGCCTCGCGACGCGCTTCCATGATCACGTCGGCGATCGCGCGGGCGATCAGCTCGACAGAACGGATTGCATCGTCGTTGCCAGCGACCGGTACGGTGAGCAGGTCCGGATCGGCATTGGTGTCGGCGATGGCGATGATCGGGATCCCGAGCTTGTTGGCTTCGGAGACCGCGATGTTCTCCTTCTTCGCATCGACCACGAACATCAGGCCCGGCAGGCGCGTCATGCTGGCGATGCCCGACAGGTTCTTCGACAGCTTGTCGCGCTGACGGCGCATCATCAGCTGTTCCTTCTTCGTGTAATTCGAGAAGCCGCCGCCTTCCTCGCTGCCCGCCTCGAGCTCCTTGAGCTTCTTGAGCTGCTTCTTGACGGTACCGAAGTTGGTCAGGAGGCCGCCGAGCCAGCGCTCGGTGATGAACATCGCACCGCAACGCTCCGCTTCCTGCGCCACGACGGCCTGCAGCTGTTGCTTGGTGCAGACGAAGAGCACCTGCTCACCGCGCAACACGACTTCGCGCGCCAGCTTCTGCGCGATTTCGAGCTGCTTGAGCGTCTTCTGCAGGTCGATGATGTGAATGCCATTGCGCTCGGCGAAGATGAACTTGCGCATCTTCGGGTTCCAGCGGCGCGTCTGGTGGCCGAAGTGTACACCGGCCTCCAGGAGCTGTTCGATCGTGGGCTGCGACATGTGATGAAGTCTATCAGAAGGTTGAATCCGCCGCGTCCGTCATCGTGCGTCGCAACCGGCAGCAGCCGGCACCAGCGGGCACTCAGGACGCGTGAGAGATACGAGCAGTGCCACGGCCCGGCGCAGGAGTGCGCCAGGCCATGACGACAACGATTAGCGCTTGCTGAACTGGAACTTCTTGCGGGCGCCCGGCTGGCCGGGCTTCTTGCGCTCGACCGAGCGGGCATCGCGCGTCAGGAGGCCAAACTCGCGCAGCTTCTTCCTGTGGTCGCCGTCGATCTGCACGAGCACACGGGCGATTGCGAGGCGCAAGGCACCGGCCTGACCAGCCTGGCCGCCACCGGTGAGGTTGGCCTTCACGTCATAGTTGCCCATCGTGTCCGTCACGGAGAACGGCTGCTGAATCGACGTCACGAGCGACGGGCGCGGGAAATAGTCGCCGAGCGTGCGGCCACCATTGATCTCCCACTTGCCGGTGCCCGGCGTGATGTAGACGCGGCACACCGCTTCCTTGCGGCGGCCGACTGCGTGGAGCTGTTCGGTCGCCATTACTTCGTCCCCTTCGCGGCGGTCAACGTGAGCGGCTGCGGCTTCTGCGCAACGTGATCATGGGTCGGGCCGG
>JBBSCZ010000034.1:0-18027 GCA_038249795.1 Gemmatimonadales bacterium
GGAGGAGAGCCAGCAGGCGATGGCGAGTGGGCCGTCGTGTCGGCAGTGGAGGATGATCAGGTAGCGTCGCGGATCGGTGAGCCGGTCGAGGTAGCTGGCGAGGTTGCGGAGGGTGGTGCGCCATGTTGCCGAATCGACGTGTTCGACGATCAGCGTGGCCAGGTCTGGGCCGAGTGTGATGCGGGTGGCGTGGGTGTCGTCGGGGAGTCCGATCGTGCGGATCGTGCGTCGCGAGACGGTGTGTGCTGGGTTGGTGAAGCCGAGTGCGTGTGCGAGGGCGCGCAGTCCCGTGGGGGAGGTGGCGTTGGCGAGGAGCGTGTGGGCGGCGCGGGTGGAGAGCATGGCGCCACGGTAGTGCGGGTGGCGGTGCGGGTGGGTACCGCAATCGCGCACTGATCATCGAAAGCGTGCCGACAGTCGGAGAAGCGTCGGTGATGTGACGTGGCGGCAGGTCGGCGATTGTTCCTGGATAGCGAGGATGTGACGCGTGTAGCTGTCGGGACTGTGGCGACGGTCGTGTGGACTTGTATGACGCGCTGGTTCACTCGTCATATTTCTCGTGGGTAAAATTGGAATCAGTCTCCTGAGCGAGGGTGTCGGATATGCAGAGTGCGGCGGATCTCATTGCGGCGGCGAAGGCGCGGGTTGCGCAGGTCAGTGCGGCGGAGACGGTGGCGAAGGGTGCGGCTGGTGGAGCGCTGGTGCTGATCGACGTGCGTGAGGATCGCGAGTGGAACCTTGGGCATGCGGCGGGCGCGGTGCACATGTCGCGTGGCACGTTGGAGAGCAAGATCGATGCGGCGGTGCCGCGTGATGCGGAGATCGTGCTGTACTGTGCCAGCGGGAACCGGTCGGCGTTGGCAGCCGAGTCGCTGGCGCTGATGGGGTATGGGAAGGTGTCGTCGATGGCGGGTGGATTCCGGGCGTGGGTGGACGCGAACGGCGACGTCGAGGGATGAGGTGGTGGTGTGGTGCGGGTGACTGGTGATGGAGTCGCTGTCTCGTGCGTTGCGCACGCATGTTCGGCGGGAGGAGGCGGAGGAGGAGGGGCTGCGCTGGGCGGCGGTGGCGCTGGTATTGCGAGGCGCCGTGTTGGACGAGGCGGAGTTGTTGTTCATTCGACGGGCCGAGCGGGGTGGTGATCCGTGGAGCGGCCACGTCGCGTTTCCTGGCGGGCGTCGTGATGCGACGGATGCGACGCTCGAGGTGACGGCGCGTCGTGAGACGCGAGAGGAGCTGGCGCTGGATCTCGATGCGGACGCGGAGTTGTTGGGCGTGCTCGATGATCTGCGGCCGCGGGCGGCGGCGTTACCGTCGATCGCGGTGCGGCCGTACGTGTTCCGGTTGTCGCGCGACGTGGTGCTGGTGCCGAACGAGGAGGTGCATTCCACCTTCTGGGTGCCGGTGTCGGAACTGCTCGACCCCGCGCGAACCGTGGAGCATGTCTTCGATCGTGACGGAGCGCAGATGCGCTTCTCGGCCTACCAGTGCGGGGACGATGTCGTGTGGGGAATGACCGAGCGGCTCGTCACCCAACTGCTCGCTGTGGCGCGGCCGTCGATTTCGTAGTTCGTATGGCAGCGTCAGCGTCGAACCCGTTCACTCGGCCGCCGCAGCGGGCACGAAGCGATGTATGAAAAATGCGGCAGGCGCTGTGGCTCGTGAGCCCAGTCCCTGCCGCATTTTCTGTATGATCGCCGGTCTCTGCCTGGCGACTCCGCGTGACACCTGTTCTCAGCGGCGCAGCACGATGGTCAGGAGGCTTTGGGCGTGACGGTGCCGGTCGCGAGGTCGAGCGTGAACTCGGTGCCGTTGACGGTAAGCGGGACGAACTGCGTGCCGTTGAAGGTCACCACCGACGTTCGCGTGGTGATTCTGGTGCCGTTGACCGCGTCGATGCGGGTGACCGAGTGGTTGCGGGTGATCGTGCCGCTCGCCGGCCAGGCGTCAGGGAGGCGGATGGCGGCGGTGACGACGTCCTTTAGTACGGCGGATCCTTCCAGCTCGTACTCCCGGGCGATCGCATTCGCGCCGTCGACGCCGTCCTTCGCGAATCTCGTGCGCTGGCGTTCGGTGGAGCCAGTGCCGTTGACCGTGACGGTCGAATTAGAGCCTAGTAGACCCGAAATCGTGACATCGCGTTCGCGCGCCATCGTACCGCTCCAGCGCCGCCTGGTGATGGTGCCGGCCAGCGTCCACCGGAAGTTGGCCGAGGCCGTGGTGGTGGCGCTGTAGGCACTCTGGGCGGCGCCGGCCACATCGGCGTAGGCGTAGCTGCGCGTACTGCTGAATGGGCCCCGCGCTTTGGGGGCGCAGACGAATCGCGCCGCAGTGCCATCGTACGGGCAGGGATCCCAACGCCCGAAGCGCTCGAAGTCGGCCAACTGGGCGAGGCCGAGGGCGCCGCGGTTCACCTTGAACGTCTCGACGTCCTCGGTCGCGGCATCGCCAGCGATGGTGGCGACGTCGAGGGTGGTGGCGGCCACGACGGACGCCGAGACGGGATTCTCGGTCGGTGCTGCATCACCGCAGGCGGCGAGTGCGAGGGTGACGGTGAGCGCGGTGGCAGCGCGCAGTGTGGAGCGGATCCGCATGGTCATTCTCCGGGTGTCGCGGGTGAGTCGAGATGGTGGAGCGGCCAAGGGGTGGCTCCGGCGGTAGCGTGACGACAGGGCAGACGTCCGGGGTCGGCGCGTGTTAAGGGCAGGGACCAGACCGCGGTTCAGGTTGCCGTTCGATCCGTGCCGCGCACTGGACTTGGCCGCCGGTTGTGCCGATAATTTCGTGCAGACGAAATTACTTCTTCGCCGGACCATGAAACCTCCACAGCGTTCCACGACTGACGGCACCCCGCCTGACGGGACGCTGCCAGTCGGCGATACCCCCACCGCCAGCCCCGCCCCAGGCCCGACCCCCACCGGCAACGACGCCGCGGTCGGCTGGCGGCGGACGCGCGAGTCGCCGTCACTGGCCGAGGTCTACCGGTCGGTGCCGGTCAGTCGCGGCAACTGGTTCCGGAAGCTCCTCTCGTTCGCCGGGCCCGGGTATCTGGTCGCGGTGGGCTACATGGATCCCGGCAACTGGGCGACGGACATCGCCGGTGGCGCGCAGTTCGGGTACGCGCTGCTGTATGTGATTTTGCTGAGCAACCTGATGGCCGTCCTGCTGCAGGGACTGGCTTCCAAGCTGGGCATCGTCACCGGCCGCGATCTCGCGCAGGCCTGCCGCGACGCGTACCCGCCGCGGATGGCGTTCGCGCTCTGGATCATTGCCGAGTTGGCCATCGCGGCGACCGATCTGGCCGAAGTGATCGGCACGGCGATCGCGCTGCAGCTGCTCTTCGGGCTTCCGCTGCCGGTCGGCGTCATCATCACCGCGCTCGACGTGCTCATCATTCTCTGGCTGCAGAACAAGGGCTTCCGTCTGCTCGAGGCGATGGTCATCGCGCTGGTCGCGATCGTGGGCGCCTGTTTCATGTTCGAACTCGCGCTTTCCCGCCCCGACGTTGGCGATGTGCTGCGCGGCTTCATCCCGGGGCCTGAGATCCTCGTCAACAAGGACATGCTCTACATCGCGATCGGCATTCTCGGTGCCACCGTGATGCCCCACAATCTCTATCTGCATTCGAGCATCGTGCAGACGCGGAAGTACGACGAAACCAGTGAAGGGAAGCGCGAGGCGGTGCGCTATGCGTTTGCCGATTCCACGATCGCGCTCACGTTCGCATTGTTCATCAACGCTGCAATCCTGATCGTCGCTGCCGCCACCTTTCACGGCACCGAGAATGCGGGCGTCGCAGAAATTCAGGATGCGTGGAAGCTGCTGACACCGCTGCTCGGCGCCGGCGCCAGCACCGTGTTCGCGCTGGCGCTGCTGGCCTCGGGGCAGAACTCGACACTCACCGGCACACTCGCCGGACAGATCGTGATGGAGGGATTTCTCAACATTCGGCTTCGCCCCTGGCTGCGCCGCCTCATCACGCGCCTGATCGCGATTGTTCCGGCGGTGGTGATCAGTATCTTGTATGGCGCACGCGGCACGTCGCAGCTGCTCGTGCTCAGCCAGGTGGTTCTCAGTCTTCAGCTGTCGTTCGCCGTCTTTCCGCTGGTGTCGTTCACTTCAGACCGCAGCAAGATGGGAGAGTTCGTGAATGCGAGGTGGTTGACGCTGATGGCGTGGACCATTGCGGTCGTGATCGCAGCGCTCAATCTCTGGTTGCTGTTCCAGATTGCCACCGACTGGTTGAGCTGAGCATGTATACACACCTGCTGGTCGCCCTCGAGAATTCGGCCTACGACGGGTCGATCCTGCGTCATGTGCGCAGCCTCGCGCTGCTCTGCAACGCGCGTGTCACACTGATTCATGTGGCCGACGGATTCGCTGCCCGGAACATGCAGGCATTGAATCTGCGCGAATCGGAGGAGATGCGGGTCGATCGCGAGTATCTCGATCAGTGTGCACGCGAGCTGGCCGGTTCGGAACTCGAAGTGGATGCCATCCTCGCTTCCGGCGATCCGGCCGCCGAGATCTGTGACGCCGCCGAACGGGAGCGATGTGACCTGATCGCGATGGCCACGCATGGCCACGGCTTTCTCAACGACATCGTGCGGGGCAGCGTCGCGAACGAGGTGCGGCACCGCACCATGGTGCCGGTGCTGATGGTGCGCGGTGTCCCGGCGACCACCACGACGCCCGACGAGGTCAGCTGACGATGGCCGCCGCCCCACGCCGCTCACCAGCCGCCTCCGACTCGGCGCCGCTCACGGCGCCGGTCGAGGATTATCTCAAGGCGATCTACGACATCCAGCAGGGCGGTGACGCCGCCACCACCAACGTCCTCGCCGAACGCCTCGCGCTGGCCCCCGCCAGCGTGAGTGGCATGGTGCGACGCCTCGCGTCGCAGGGACTGCTCGATCACGAGCCGTATCGTGGCGCCCGTCTCACTGCCACCGGCCGCGCAGCGGCACTTCGCACGCTCCGCCGCCACCGTGTTCTGGAGAGCTACCTCGCCACCGTGCTTGGTGTGCCGTGGGACGATGTGCACGCCGAAGCGGAGCAGCTCGAGCATGCCGCCAGCGACACACTCATCGACCGCATGGCGCAGGCACTCGGCGATCCGCTCTTCGACCCGCACGGCGCACCGATCCCGACCCGCGACGGCGTCGTGGATGAAACGCGACACAGCACTCTCGCCGACTGGCCGGTGGGCACCCGCGGCACCGTCATGAGCGTTAGTGACAAGGATGCAGCAATGCTGCGCTATCTCGGTGAACTCGAACTGCGACCTGGTGCCATGGTACAAGTCCACGCCCGTGCACCGTACGACGGCCCGATCGAAGTGATGGTCGGTACCGAGCTGCGTCAGATCGGCCCAATTGCGGCGCGCGCCGTCCGCATCGCACCAACCGCGTGACCGTGCGGTGGGTTGCCGGCCTGGTGGCCATTGTCTCCTGCGCCACCACATCACCCGCGCAGACAATCGACTCGGCGCCGTCGCGATCGCCCGTCGTGCGCACCATCGCGCTCGACACACGCCTCGCCACTGATCACGGCCTTGCCATCGGTGACACGGTCCGCGTCTCGGCCGCACCGGGCGACAGTCTCGCCGAGCGTGCCGTCGTCAGCGGATTGCTGGCACGACGCGCCGACCCAAGCGAGATCGCACGGCAGGAGTATCGCGCCCGTCTCCACCTCGATCAGCTGCAGCGACTGATCCGCTACGGTGATCGCGTCGATCGTTTCGCGGTGCAGTCCACGGGCGACAGTCAACGCATCACGCTGATCGACGCCATCAATTCCGCCGCCTTCGGATTCCGCGCCTGGCCCAGCGCCGAAATCGCGGTGCGCACCAGCCGCACCTTTCAGGTCGTGCGACGGTTCAACAGCGCCATCGGCGTGATCACCATCGTGGCCAGCGCAGCGTTCCTGCTCTGCATCCTGCTGCTCAAGATCGACGAGCGGCGGCGTGATGTGGCAGCACTGCGCATGATGGGCATCTCGGCCGATACGATCGTCAAATCGGTGGTGATCGAGGCCGGCATCATCGCACTGCTTGGTTCGATGGCCGGCGTGGTGTTCGGCCTGATCATCGCACGGCTCGTGAACTGGCACTTTCAGGGTGTGTATCGCACGACGCTCGCGTTCACGCTGGTCACGCCGCAGACGGTGCTCTTCGCCTGCATCCTCTCGGTGCTGCTGGGCGGTGTTGCAGGCTGGGTCGCGGCACGGCGACTGGTGAGTCAGCCCGCACTCACACTGCTGGGGCGCTGATGCCGGTCCGTCTCGCGATGCTCGCGCTCTTCCGTCATCCGGCGCGCACACTGCTGGCGCTGCTCGGCATCGCCGTCTCGGCGGCGCTGCTGCTCGACATGGTGATGCTCGCGTCGGGGATGCGCGAGAATTTCAAGGGATTTTTGATGCTGCGCGGCTATCAGCTGCGCGTGGCACCGAAGGGCACCCTGCCGTTCGACAGCGATGCCACCATCGACAGCGCCACGGCGCTCGTGAACGCGATCTCGAAGTTGCAGGGTGTGAGCGCAGTCAGCCCCGTTCTTGGCGCGCAGCTGCAGACCACCGTCGCCGGCGACTCGAGCGTCACTGCTTTCACGCTCGGCCTCGTTCCCGATGTGCAGGGCGACTACGAAATGATGCGCGGTCGCGACATCGTCGACAGCAACAGCGTGGTGGCCAACGAGCGGTGGCTCGGTGCCACGGGGCACGAGATTGGCGATACGGTGACGCTGGCCATTGGCTACGACCCGCAGCTCCGCACTGCAGTGGGTGAGCGCCGTTTCGTGGTGCAGGGTGTGGCGCGCTTTCATTACATCGCCGCCACGCAGGCCACGCTGGGCATGCTGCTTCCCACCATGCAGGGCATGGGTGGCGCCGCGCGGCGTGACCGTGTGTCACTGGTGATGGTGAAGGCGGGGGACGGTGTCGATGCCGAGCGTGTGCGGGAACGCATCGCGGCCGTGAGCCCACGCATCTCGGCGATCTCGCTCGAGGGTGCCACCGAAGCGGTGGAACAGCGACTCGGTTACTTCAAGCAGCTCGCGCTGGTGCTCGGGAGCATCTCGCTCGCCGTCGGTGTGTTGCTGGTGACCACGCTGATCACGATCGGCGTGAACGAACGGGCTGGTGAAATCGCGGTGCTGCGTGCGATCGGCGTGTCGAAGGGGAGCATCGTCGCGCAGGTGGTGATGGAGGGCATCGTGCTGACCAGCGTCGGGGCGATCTCGGGCATCGGCATCGGGCTCGTGACGGCGCAGTGGCTGGAGCGGATTCTCTCCGACTTTCCGGGGCTGCCGGCCACCTTCCACTTCTTCGTCTTTCAGCCGCGCGATGCCGGCATTGCGCTCGCGATGCTCGGTGCTGCCGGCATGCTGGCAGGCATCTATCCTGCCTGGCGCGCGGCCTCACTGCCGATCGCCGGAACCCTGCGCCGCGAGGCTGTGGCATGAGTGCGATCGTCGAGGTGCGCGACCTCGCGCGTGGCTACAGCATGGGCAGCGGGGCGGTGCAGGCACTGCGCGGTGTGTCGTTCGATGTGCAGGACGGCGAGTGGGTGGCGATCGTCGGCCCGTCGGGGTGCGGCAAGAGCACGCTGCTCAACCTGCTCGGTGCCGTCGATACGCCCGATGCAGGCTCGTTGACGATCGCGGGCGAGCGCATCGACCGGCTCAGCGATACCGCTGCAACGGCGTTCCGGCTGCGGCGCATCGGTTTCGTGTTCCAGCGCTTCTATCTCATGCCGGCACTGAGCGCCGCCGAGAACATCGAATTGCCGATGGCGGAAGCGAAGGTCGCGCGTGTGGCACGACGCGCGCGTGTGCAGGAACTGCTTGGCTACGTTGGCCTGGCGGCACGCGCCGAACACCGGCCGTCGCAGTTGAGCGGCGGCGAGCCGCAACCCGGCGCCCTTTCACGTGCGCTGGCCAACCGTCCCGCGCTGCTGCTCGCCGACGAACCCACCGGTGAGCTCGATGCCGCCACCGGCCTCGAGATGATCGAGCTGTTCCGACGCCTGAATCGCGACGGCACGACGATCATCGTCGTCACGCACGATGCACAGATGGCGGCGGCGGCCGGTCGCCGCATTCAGATGCGCGATGGTGTGATCGTCAGCGGAGACGTTCCGTGATCTGGCAGCTCGCGCTGCGAAACCTCGGTTTCCGCAAGCTGCGCACACTCTTCCTGCTGGCCGGCTACGGACTCGGTGTGGCAGTGATGATCGTGCTGCTGTCCGTGGGCGACGCGATGATCGCGCAGGCGAGCGACGAGAAGCTCGTTGGCGGCGGCGACGTGACGGTGTTGCCCGAAGGCATGGATGTCGAAGTGATGAAGACCGGCGGCGTGGGCGGCATGTTCTTTTCCATTGCCAACGCGCGTTTTCTCTATCAGCAATTGCTCGCGTCGCCACGGAATGCGGACGAAGTGCGAGCCGTCGCACCGCAGATCGAGTCGAAGCTGCTCTATGTCACGCTGCCTGATGGCGAGGAAGTGACGGTGCGTGCAGCAGGAGAGATCCCCGACGCCGGCGAGCAGGTCGGTGCGCCCGCACTGCTCACCGCAGGCACCTGGACCAGCGATGCGGGAGATCGCCGGTGGATCAGTCCCACGCCCGAACAGCTGCGCCACGACGCGGATCACTTCCACCTGCCGCCGGCGGATGCCGCGTCGCCCGAGAGCTGGGGCGAGTGGCACTACTTCAACGTGATCACGCCCGACGCCGATCGCTGGTACTTCATCACGTACCTCATTGCCGGCGCAGTGCCGAACGGACGGTGGGGAGGGCAGGTGCTCGTCACCGCGCACGAGACGGGTCGACCGGCGCGTCGATTCTCGATGACCGTACCGAAGCGCGATGTGCGATTCAGCACGCGCGATGCCAACCTCGACTTCGGCAGCGCAGGACGCGTCGATGTGCGCACCGACGGCGCGTATGCCATCCGTGGCATTGCGCGTGCGGAGGATGGCAGCGGCACGCAGCTCACGCTCGATCTGGTCGTGTCGCCGGCACCGCGCGCCTATTTCCCCGGCGCGACACTGCTGGAAGGTGATGCACCCTCCGGCTACGCGGTGCTCGGACTGCGCGCCTCCGCCGACGGGAGCATCTGCATCGCCACGCGCTGCGAACAGTTTGCACAGGCCCAGTCCTATCACGATCACAACTGGGGCACGTGGCAGGGCGTGACGTGGGACTGGGGTGCGGCACGCGCCGGGAGCTACACGATTCTCTACGGCCGCGTGCGGTCGCCGGAAGCGGCCCGTTCGGGTCAGGATCCGCCGCTGTTCGTGTACCTCGTGGACTCGCTCGGCTTTCGCGCCGTCTTCCGGCCGAAGCAGATCACCTACGACGACACGCGCGCGGTGGCGGGGCCGGGGCGCGGTCCGGCGACGGCGCGACTGTTCGAGGTGCGTGGGAAGGATACCCTCGACCTGCGACTCGAGATCGATGATGCGGTCGCCTCCGACACGCGGATCGGGCTCGCCGATCGCGGCGATGGGGAATATGCGCGGCAGCTTGCGACCCCCTGGTTCATCCAGATGAAAGGCCGGGCTCGGCTGACCGGTCGGGTCGGCGGTGCCGCGCTGGCTGGCGAGGGGATCGGATTCTTCGAGACGTATCGATGATGGCGCTTTAGTGAGCCGTTGACGTCGCGAACAGCATGGCTGCGTCGGGGAATTTGCAATCGTGCAGGCGCGGCCCCTTGGCCCCGCTTCCCCCGCTTGCGACCTTTCGATCATGGCAGCCACGATCCGGCTCGGCACACAGGGCTGGAATTACGACGCATGGCTCGGCGCGTTCTACCCGTCCGGTACAAAAGCGCCCGACTATCTCGGCGTGTATTCTCGCGCATTCTCCACCGTCGAAATCGATTCGACGTTCTACGCCATTCCGTCGGTGCGCTCGGTGCGCTCATGGGGCAACAAGGTCCCCGACGACTTCAAGTTCGCGCTCAAGCTCCCGCAGGAGATCACGCACGACAATCGCCTGCGCGAGTCGGCCGACCTCACCAGCCTGTTTCTCGACCGCGCCCGCGAACTCGATGACAAGCTCGGCATCGTGCTGATCCAGCTCGGCCCCGACTTCGCGCCGTCTGAATTGCCGGCCCTCGCCGCCTACCTGCCCACCCTGCCGACGAAGGAGATCGCCTTCGCGGTCGAGTTCCGGCAGCGGGGCTGGATCAGCGATGGCGTGCTGGCGCTGCTCCGCGAGTACAACGTCGCGCTGACCCTGACCGATGCCCGCTGGATCCCGCGCAAGCAGATGCTGGCGCTGGCCGAGACCCCGACGTCGCAGACCGCGTACCTGCGCTGGATGGGACCGAATCGCGATTTCACCGACTACAGCCATATCCAGGCCGACCGCACCCGTGAGCTCACCGCCTGGGCCACTGCGATCAAGGGACTGCAGACGCGCGTGAAGACGATCTACGGATTCGTGAACAATCACTTCTCCGGCCACAGCCCGGAAAGCGTGCGGCAGCTGCAGCGTCTGCTCGGTCAGGTGCCAGTCACGCCCGACCAGCTCGGCGAACAGATTTCGCTTTTCTAAGCTCCGCGAGTCGATGCAGATCAATCAGTCCGAGTCGCGCGGTGTGCGTATGCGCGTGTTCGTGTTCGTCGGCATTGCCCTCTCGCTCGCAGTGCTCTTCGCACGGCTCGGCTTCTGGCAGCTCGACCGCCTTGCCTGGCGACGGGCGCTGAATGCCGAAGTCGCCGCGCACATTGCCGCGCCGCCGGTTTCGGTGGACCTGCTCCCGCGTGACAGCGCTGCCCTGCGCTATCGTCGCGTCACGTTGCGCGGCGTCTTCGACTATGCCAACGAAGTCGTGATCACGCAGCGCATCCGCAGTGGCTCGCCGGGCGTGAATCTCGTCACACCGTTGCGCGTGGCAGGCCGCGACAGCGCCTATCTGATCAATCGCGGCTGGGTGTACTCCCCCGACGGCAAGCAGGTGGACCAGGCGAAATGGCGTGAACCCGACACCGCCGATGTGTTGGCATTCGCACTCCCCGCCTACACGTCGGATTCGAGCGCGGTGGGTCTCAGCAGCCCGAAATTGATGCGCACACTCGATTTCGATGCCGTGCAGAGAGGCATGCCTTATCCGATCGCGCGCGTGCAGCTCCTGCAGCTCGGCGACACGTCGCCAAAGGGCGACATCCCCCCGCGCATCGTCCCGCCGCCGCCCTCCGAGGGCGCACACCAGAGCTATGCGGTGCAGTGGTTCAGCTTTGCGGTGATCGCCGTGATCGGCGCAGTCCTCTTCGCCTACACCGACCGCCGCCGCCACCTCCCCCGCGTTGACAACACCTGACGCAGCTCTGCAGCTCATCCTACGCCAACAGCAACAGCAACAGCAACTGCAACAGCAACAGCAACTGCAACTCTTTTCGGGGAAGGCGCGAAGCAACGGAGATGGGAAGGGTGCTGGGCGCTTCCGGGGAACTGCATCGCACAGAGGGCGCAGAGGGCACGGGCGGGTCGGCGTGACTGCCACGCTTCCGTGCCGCGACGGCCTTGAAAACTAAAAGGTGAACCGCGGACGGCGACGCAGTTCCTCAATATCTGACGCCTCAATACGCACGGAAGATTGCCTCACGCAATCAACCTCTCTGTGCCCTCTGCGCCCTCTGTGCGATGCCGTTGTTCCTCCCGTCCTCCGCTGCATCGTTCCTTCGCGTGAAAAGAGTTGTAGCTCCTACGATCAACACCGAGCACGCGCCGTTCAAGCGGAGCGTGGTTTACGCTGCAGGATGAGCATCGCTGCGGCGATCATGGCGCCGCCGATCCAGGTGCGCGGTCCGACGTGCTGACCCAGCACCAGCCCGGCCAGCAGCGCCGTCCAGAACGGCTCCAGTGTGCTCACGATCGACGTGCGTACCGGACCCAGCTCGCTCAGGCCGCGCACGAAGGCCACGAACGCGATCGCGGTCGGGAAGATTGCGAGCGCCGCGGTGTTGATCAGCAGTGACGACGTCGGCGCCGTGAGCGGCGAGCGCAGCACCAGCGCACCGACCACGAACCAGATCGCGGCGCCGAGCGCGATCCACGTCACCGCCGACGCGGGCTTGAGCCCGTGTTGCATCTTGCCCAGCCACGGAATCATCACCGCGTACACCGCCGCCGCCGCCAGCGCGAGTGCGATGCCGCGCGGGTCGAGTCGCGTCGCCAGCGGGTTGCCTACGATCGTCACGATGCCGATCAGCGACAGCACCAGCGCAATCGCCTTGTTCGCGTCGACCGACTCGGTGCGCCGGACGATCGCCAGCAGCGCCACCCACGTTGGATACGTGTAGAACAGAAACGCCACACTCGCCGCAGGAATCAGCGTGAGTGACGCCACCGACAGCGTCGCGACCGCCGTCTGTGCCGTGCCGCCGAGCAGCAGCAGTGGCCACTTTCGCGGTCCCACAGCCAGTACTGGTGCCGGCCCGCCCGCGATCAGCGCCAGCAGTGCAGCTCCCATCACATAGCGATAGGCGAGCAGCGTGGGCAACGCAGCCCCGCCATCCAATGCGCGCTGCGTGAAGATCAGCGTGGTGCCGAAGCACGCCGCGCTGATGAGCACCAGGATCGTGCCGCGCCACGGATGCGCCGGCGTGGTTGCCGATGCCACATCCACTGCCGTCACGTAGGCATTGCTGTCATGAGTGCGTCAGAGATACGTGCCACGCAGCAGCAGCAGCGCGAGCGAGAAGTAGATCACGAGTCCGGTCACGTCCACCAGCGTCGCCACCAGCGGTGCCGAGGCACTCGCGGGATCGAGGCCGACGCGTTTCAGCGCGAAGGGCAGCATTGCTCCCACCAGTGTGCCGAATGTCACCACGCTGATGAGCGACAGCGACACCGTCAGCGCCAGCATGGTGTGTCCGGGTCCGTATTGAGACCAGCCCAGTGCCTCCCACGTCTCGATACGGGCAAAGCCAAGCCCACCAAGGATGGCGCCCAGCAGCAGGCCACTCGGCAGCTCGCGCATCGCCACCCGCCACCAGTCGCGGAGTCGCACCTCGCGCAGCGCCAGCGCCCGGATCAGCAGCGAGGTCGCCTGCGACCCCGAGTTGCCGCCGGAGCTGATGATCAGCGGTACGAACAAAGCCAGCACCGCCGCGCGCTGGATCTCACCCTCGAAGCGACCCATCGCCACCGCCGTCAGCATCTCACCGATGAACAGCACCGTGAGCCAGCCGGCGCGCTTGCGCAGCAGCGTAAAGAAGCCGGAGTCGATGTACGGATCATCGAGTGCCTCCATGCCACCGAGCTTCTGCGTGTCCTCGGTGGCATCCTCCTGCACGATGTCGATCACGTCGTCCACCGTCACCACGCCGACGAGCCGCATCTCCTCGTCCACCACCGGCACCGCCACGAGGTCGTATTTCGACGTGCGCTCGACGATCTCCTCACGTCCCGCATGCACCGTGACCGTCACCACCTCGCGCCACGCGATGTCCGACACGATCGCACCGTCGGGCGCCGCCAGCAGTTCGCGCAGCGACATCACGCCATTCACGCGGCCATCGTCATCGGTGCTGTAGATCGTGTACATCGCCTCCTTGCGACCGATGCGCGCGATCGCGCGCACGCCGGCGAGCGCATCCTCCACCCGCTGCGATCCCGGCACCGACACGAACTCCGTCGTCATCAGACGGCCGGCAGTATCGACCTCGTACGCCAGCAGTTGCTCGGCTTCGCGCTGCTGCTCCGGCGGCAGCGCCAGCATGATTTCGTCGGCGACATCCTCCTCGAGCTCGTCGAGCACCTCGGCGCGGTCGTCGGGTGTCATCTCGGTGACGAGCTGCGCCGCCTGGCGCGTCGTCATCGTCTCGAGCACATCGCTGCGCAATTCCTCGTCGAGGTACTCCAGCACGTCGGCAGCGCGCCCGGCGCCCAATGCGTTCAGCAGTGACACGACGCGATCGCGCGGGATCGCCGCGGCCACATCCGCCAGATCGGCCGGATGCATCTCCTCCGTCTCGGCCGCCACCGACTCCGGCGCCTCGTCCAGCAGCGCCAGGATGTCCGGTGCCAGCAACGAGGCGATCGGCCTGTCGTCGTCGCGTCGCTTCTTTGCCATCATGTGCCGGTCATTCGTGCGGCTGCTCCGCCGCAGTGGGCGCGGCAACCGACATCACGGAAGAGGTGACGACCGTCCGGCCGTCGGGAACGCTGTGGTCCAGCGCCTCGGGCGCCGGTACGCACGGCCAAGTTAGGCCGACCTGCCATACGGGGTAACCCCACGGCAGTGCACCAGCGTCACGGTTCGCTCACGATCGGCAGCCGTCGTTCCGCCCGCACCGCCGCGACGGCAAATCCCGCCACGCCGATCGCCTCGCGCAGCAACGACTCGGTGGCCGCACCATCGTGCTCCACTTGCACGCGACCCATGGCCACGTCGCACCAGGTGATGCCCGGCACCATGGCCAGTGCCGTCTGCACCGCCCGCACGCAGTGCACCGCCCGCATTCCCTCTACCTCCACGATCGTCCGCATGCAGCAAAGATACGCATCCCGATCCGACTAGCTTGCATCATGCCCAATTCCGTCGCCTTTCTCGGACTCGGCGCCATTGGCGCTCCCATGGCCGCGCACCTCGCCCGCGCGGGGCACTCGCTCACGATCTGGAATCGCACGATGGAGCGCGCCAGTGGCAGCGCTGCCGCCGTTGCCGGAGCGCGCGTCGCCACATCCGCGGCCGATGCGGTGCGCGACGTCGAGATCGTGATCACCTGCCTCCCCGAGTCCGCTGACGTGGCCGAGTTGCTGGCAGCCAGCGACGCGGCGCTCACGCAGGCGCTCCGCCCCGGCATGCTGCTGGTGGATTGCACTTCGGGCGACCCTGATACCAGCCGCCGCATCGCATCGGAGCTGGCAGCGATCGGTGTGGGCTTCATCGACGCGCCGGTCAGCGGCGGCGTGGCGGGCGCGGAAGCAGGGACGCTCACCGTGATGGTCGGTGGCCCTGCGGAAGCGCTGGAGCGTGCGCGGCCCGCGCTGGAGAGCTTCGCCGCCAAGATCGTGCACTGCGGTGCGCTCGGTGCGGGACATGCGCTGAAGGCCGTCAACAACACGCTGCTCGCACTGCACCTCTGGTCCACGGCCGAAGGGCTCGTGGCCGCGATGAAGGCTGGCGTGGCGCCGGAGGTCGCGCTCGACGTGATCAATGCGTCGTCGGGTCGCAGCAACGCCTCGATGAACCTCTTTCCCGAGCGCGTGCTGACGGGGGCGTTCCCGCGCACCTTCCGACTCGCACTGCTGGCCAAGGACGCCGGTATCGCGGCCGCCCTCGCCCGCTCGCAGAAAAGCGCGGCGCCCACGTTGCAGCTCGCTGCGGATCTCATGCGCATCGCGCATCTCGAGCTTGGCGACGAGGTCGATCACGTCGAAGCGGTGCGGCTCGTGGAACGCTGGGCCGGGGTCGAGCTGCGCTCCTCGTGATCCTGCGTCGTCTCGCTCGGCTGCATTGGCTTGCACTGCTGCCGTTGATGGCCTGCGGCCCGTCGCCGCGTGCGACGACGCCCGCGACGACCGAGTTTCTGGTCGTCAGCGACGATTCCACCGCGTGGGTTCGCACGTTCTCCGACACGGTCGTGGTAACGCGCGCGCCGTTGCTGGTGGCACTGCTCGATGGGCGTCTGATCGAGATTTACGTTGCCGAAGATCCCATCGACTTCGCCGAGTCCACGTTTCTCGTGACGCGTCTGTTCCGGCGTGATCTCGTGTCGGGAGACAGCACGCTGGTCTTCGCCGATTCAACCGTCCTGCGCGAAGCGAATGAGTACCTGCGTGCCCATCCGACGGCCGAACGTCTCGAGGATGACGAGCCCGCGACACCCGGCGCCCGCGCGCTCGAGGCGAGCATCACACCGATGAACGTCGTCGGGCACACGCTCGGACTCGAAGTGCATGTCGATCGCACCATCGGCGAGCTTGGCATGCACGACACCTATCGCGCCACGGTGGACCTGCGCACGGGTGCGCGATTGACCCTCGCCGATGTGTCGGCACGAGGTACGGCGCCTAAAACGATCCAGCGTGCGCGACGCGACTTCGACACTGCCGTCGTGGTGCTCGCCGAGCGTGGTGCGGGGACGGCCGGACAGGCTGCGAGTCGTGCCATGGCCGCGTTGATCTTCGACTCGCTCAGCTTCACGCTCACACGGAGCGGCGATTCGCTCGCCGCGCAATTCCTCGTGCATGACGAGCAGGTGATCGACGAGACGCGCGACACACATCGTTTTGCGCTCGAGCCGGTGGCGCTGACTCCGCCTCCATGGTGGATTGTCGCGCGCGCACCGCTGCCGCGTCTGCAGCCCGACTCGAGTACGCGGGTGGATCTCGGGACACTCTCTCTCGAAATCAACTACGATGGCGAGGACGTGGCACAGATCGCTTCGCGCACCGGGCCACGCAGGCGGGCGTTAATCCGCATGCGTGGCCCGGTGCGCCGAATTATTGCCGTCGGCGATTCGATCATCCAGCCGGCGGGACAGTGGCGGCAGGCGCTCGAGCGCGCTTTCTCCGAGTCAGGCTATTATTCGGATCAGGTTCGTGCAGCGTCGCTGCGCGGCCGTGCGCGCCCCACCGCAGCCAGGCAGGCGGCCCTATGACGATCGGCGGAGATTCGAGCCCCGGAGCGCGTCCGCTTCCGGTGACGTTCAGCCCGCGTGCGGACATGGCACCGATGACGAGGGAGCTGGCCACGCAGATGCTGCCACTCGTGCGTCGCATCATCGCCGACCTGCGTGTGTCGTGGGAAGCCTGGCGTGCGGCTGTGACGCGTTACGATACCGTGCTCGCGGCACTCGATGCCGACATCAATTCGCAGCTCGCTCGCACCGCGCAGCGCGATGTGAAGCGACATGCCGCGGAGATCGATGCACTGCGCCAGGAGCTGGCGCCGCTCGGTGCCACCTGCCGATCGCCCCGCTCGGGCCGCGTGGAGTGGTTCGCCTTCGTCGACGGAATCCCGGCGCGCCTGCTCTGGCAACCGGGTGAGGACGAGGTCACGCGCTGGGAAGGGCGCGACAGCGGTGTGATGCTCGACATCGATAAAGGCGAAGAGGACGACCCGTCGCGTTCCTGACGCGTCGGACTGCCGCACTCATGGCGTCGATGCAGTGAGCTCCGTGTCGTAGGGAATTTCGATCTCGAGGCCGTCACGCGCCGCGACCGTGGCGGGAAACACCGACTGGGCCTGGGTCACGAGTTCGCCCGGATCGCGTGAGTAGCGCGCCGAAAAGTGGGTCAGCAGCAGGCGGCGGACGCCGGCGTCGCGCGCCAACTGCGCCGCTTCGCGTGCGGTGCTGTGTCCCGTCTCGACGGCACGTTCGGCCTCCTCGTCGCCAAACGTCGCCTCATGCACCAGAAGATCTGCCTGCGCGGCCATGGCCTGAAGGGCGGCGGTGGGGCGGGTATCACCCGAAATCACCACTCGGCGTCCCGCTCGCGGCGCTCCCACGAGCATCGAGGCATTCACCTGGCGCCCATCCGGCAGCTCGATCGTCTCGCCGCGATGCAGCCGGCCCCACAGCGGCCCTTCGGGAATGCCCATGTCGCGCGCGAGTTCCGGATTGAATCGGCCCAGTCGCGTCTTTTCCACGAGTGCGTACCCGAGTGCGCTGGTGCCGCGATGATCGGCGGCGATCGCGTGAATCGCATAGTCCGTCCGGTCCAGAGAAGCACCGGATTCGAGCTCGGCAATTTCTACCGGGAAGGTGAGGCGCTCGCCCCCGAACGCGATGCACGCGCGCAACGCCTTGTGGGCACCCGGCGGACCATAAAGGCGCAGCTGCTCCGTGCGACCCTGCAATGCCATCGTCCGGGTGAGCCCGATGAGACCAACCAGATGATCGGTGTGATAGTGTGTGAAGAAAATCTCACCGATGGTGAAGCCGACGCCGTACCGCATGATCTGGCGCTGCGTCCCTTCGCCGCAATCGAACAGCAGGGTCTCACCTTCCCGCACCAGTGCAACGGAAGTGACGTTGCGCTCCACGGTCGGGCGAGCGGCGGAGGTCCCC
>JBBSCZ010000035.1:0-17916 GCA_038249795.1 Gemmatimonadales bacterium
CTGGCGCACGATCTCCGTCGCCAGTGTCACCTGACGACCACCCTCACCAGCTGCGGGGAGCTGTCGGGCCTCGAGCCGCGCGAACGCCGCCTCGGCGCGCGCCAGCGGCGAGGTGTCATCCGACATCACCTTCGGTTCACGCGTGCGCCATCGATACCAGAGGTAGATCGCACTGAGGGCCGCCACGAGGGCGAGCAGCCATTGCCACCAGTCCGCCCACCAGCGCGCGATGGGTGGAAACAGTTCGCGCGCGGCCTTGGGCACACGGCTCGCCGAGTCAGCGGGCAGCACCGACGCGACCACGACCCGAATGTCCACCGGGATCGCGATCTCGCTCTGGTCGCGCTTCATCAGCACCGGCGCGAGCGGGATCGTCAGCACACCGGGCTGCCACGCGATCAGCCGATAGCGCACGAGCAGTGTATCCGCACGCCGCGAGATCACGGCGGGATCGAGTGGTTCGACGATCCCGCCGGTATCCGGCACGGGTGGCGCGATGGCCGTGCGTCCAGCTGCAGGAATGGCGCGCAGGTTCACCACGAAAGGTTGCCCCACGGTGACCGTCTCCGGCAGCACGCGGAACGTGACACGACCGCCGGTGCTGTCAGCCTCCTGCGCTGGTGCGGTGCACACGCACAGGAGCAATGCCACCAGCAGCGCAGATGCGCGACGCACGTCAGGCCCCACGCCGCGCAGTGGGACGCGCACGACGAAAGAAAGCGAGCAGCGGCTCGACGATCGGCGCATCGGTCTGCAGCGTGACCGACGTCACGCCACAGCGCGCGAACATGGCCGCGCGCCGCTCCCCAGCGGCTGCCGCCGCAGCGGCATACCGTGTCCGGAATGCCGCGTCGCTGCTGTCGACTTCCACGCGTTCTCCCGTCTCCGGATCGGCCAGCACGAGCACGCCGGCCGCCGGCAGCGCATGCTCCACGGGGTCCTCCACCGTCAGCACCACCACCTCATGACGCGCTGCCAGCCGTCGCAGCGCTGACTCCGCACCCGCGTCATTGCAGTCGGAGATGACGAACACCAGCGAGCGATGCGAGAGATGTCGCTCCGCCTGTGCACAGGCCATCGCCACGTCGGTGCGGAGCCCTATGGGCCGGAGTGAGAGCAGATCACGCAGCAGGCGCAGTCCATGACGACGTCCCTTGCGCGGCGGTACGGCATGCTCCACGCGATCGGTGAACGCCACCAGTCCCACACGATCGTTGTTGCGCAGCGCGGAGAGGCCAAGCACTGCGGCCACCTCCAGCTCCACATCATCCTTGAAGCGAGTGCGTGTGCCGAAGTGCGCCGAGGCTGAGCAGTCGACGAGCAGCAGCACCGTGAGTTCGCGTTCCTCGACGTAGCGCTTCACGTACGGCTTCTGCAGCCGCGCCGTCACGTTCCAGTCGATGCTGCGCACTTCATCACCGGGCTGATACTCGCGCACTTCCGAGAATTCCATGCCCTGCCCCTTGTACACGGAGCGGTACTCGCCGGCGAAGCGCGAGTTCACGAGTCGGCGCATCTTCAGTTCCAGCCGACGCACCTGCTCCAGAATTTCGAGCGGCGCCGGTGCGCCGAGCACCGCGCTGGCCAGCGGCACGGGCGCTGCCACCGCAGGGGCGGAGCGGCGCCAGGGCAGCATCACGGCGCGGCGACCGCCGCGAGGATTCGACGGACGATCTCGTCACTGGTGACGTTCTGCGCTTCGGCCTCGAAGGTCGTGACCACGCGATGTCGCAGCACGTCGGGCGCAATCGCCTTCACGTCGTCAGGCAGTACGAACGTGCGGCCACGGAGGTACGCATGCGCGCGTGAGGCCTGAGCCAGTGCGATCGTCGCACGTGGTGAGGCACCGTACTCGATCAGCGGCACCAGTCCCGCCAACCCGACCTCGCCGGGCAGGCGCGTGGCGTGCACCAGTTCGACGATGTAGTCCATGATGCGTTCATCGAGATGCAGTGCGGCGATCTCGCGACGCGCGTCGAGGATCGTCTGCGGCGATGCCGCCACGGCAATGGGGATCTCCACGCCGGATGCCATGCGGCGCATGATCTCCTTCTCCTCGGCGCGCGTCGGATACTCCACGCGCAGCTTCAGCATGAAGCGATCGATCTGCGCTTCAGGCAGCGGATAGGTGCCTTCCTGCTCGATCGGATTCTGCGTCGCCAGCACCAGGAACGGCTCGGCCAGCGGGTAGGTGGTGCCGCCGATCGTGACCTGCCGTTCCTGCATCGCCTCGAGCAGCGCGGCCTGCACCTTGGCGGGCGCGCGATTGATCTCGTCGGCGAGCACGATGTTGGCGAAGATGGGCCCGCGCTTGGTGCGGAACTCGCCCGAGGCCTGATCGAAGATCTGCGTACCGACCACGTCGGCCGGGAGCAGATCCGGCGTGAACTGAATGCGCTTGAACGTGGTGTGGATCGTCTCGGCGAGCGTGCGCACCGTGAGCGTCTTCGCGAGGCCCGGCACGCCCTCCAGGAGCACATGTCCGCCCGTGAGCAGGCCGATCAGCAGGCGCTCCACCATCGTCTCCTGCCCGACGACGCGTCGACCCACTTCCGTGAGGATCGCCTGCACCGCCGCTGCTCCCGAGGGAGCGGACGCCGAAAGGGGCACCGCCGTCATGCGCGCGTTCTCCAGCCTGAAGAAGTGATGAATGCGTCGAGCAATCGCACGCCTACTTCTCGACGCCGCCGCGGATCGCGAGGCCGCGCAATTCGGTCGGCGTGAGTGGACGCCACTGTCCGGACGGCAGGTCGCCGAGACTCACCGGTCCGAATTTCACGCGGGTCAGCTTGTCGACCGAGAGTCCCACGGCCTCGCAGAGGCGGCGCACCTCGCGGTTGCGTCCTTCGTGCAGCGTGAGCGTCAGCAGCCACTTGCTGCGACCGAGCTTGTCGACGTGCGCCGCATCGACGAGCACCGTGCCGTCATCGATTTCCACACCGGCCTGCAGCTCGTCGAGCGCAGCCATCGCCGCACCCTGCACCACCGCCTCGTACGTGCGCGTGACTTCACGACTCGGGTGCGTGAGCAGGTGCGCCGCGCGACCGTCGCTGGTCATTATGAGAACGCCATCGGTCATGTAGTCGAGGCGTCCGACGTACGTGAGTCCGGCGACGGTGGGCACCAGGTCGAACACCGTGTCGCGGCCTTCGGGATCGGTGCGCGTGGTCACCACGCCGGCCGGCTTGTTCAGCACCAGCCAGGTGACCGTCTCGGCCATCTTCACACGGTTGCCACCCATCACCACGACATCGTGCAGCGGATCGACACTGGATCCCAGCGTGGCGACGACACCGTTGACCGTGATCTGCCCTTCGGTGATGAGCGTCTCGGCCTGCCGGCGTGAGGTCACTCCGGCCCGGGCCAGAAAGCGCTGCAGTCGCATCGACTCGCGCGCATCCTTCGGCGTCTTCACGACCGTGGGCGCGAGCGGAACCTCGGCTCGCGGACCAGCGGCGCCCTGCTTCTTGCGCGGGCTGCGCTTGCGCGGGTCACGTGCGTCGGGACCGAGCGGCGTGCGCGTACCTTTGGCGGCCGGACGCTCCGGAGGCTTGACGCCGCGCGGTGCGGGAGCCGCCTTGCCGGTCCGACGCGGCGGGCGGCCGGTCACAGCGGCTGCGGCGTGGGCCGCAATGCGATTGCCAGTTCGTCGGCCCGCGGCAGCTCTTCGAGGTGCCGCAGCGCGAACTGTTCCAGAAACAATGATGTCGTCCCATACAGCATCGGACGACCCAGCCCTTCGGCCCGACCCACGACGTCGATCAGCGCGCGCTCCTGCAATGATTTGAGAATCGAGCCCACGGCGACGCCGCGAATCTCCTCCACTTCCGTGCGACCGATCGGCTGGCGATATGCAATGATCGCCAGCGTCTCGAGCGCCGCCGCCGACAGCCGCTGCGGCCGCGCGGCGAGCTGCGCCCGTTCGATCGCTTCGGTGTACTCGGCGCGCGTCAGGATCTGCCAGCCCCCTCCGAGCTCCGCCAGTTCCACACCGTGGCCATCCACGTCGTAATGCTCGCGCAGCGTGTCCAGTGCCGACGCGATCTCGGCCGGACTCGCCTCTGGGGCCAGAACACTCAGCTCCTCGACGGGAATGGGGCGCGGGCTCGCGAAGAGCGCCGCCTCAAGCAGCTTCACCAGGGGAATCATGCTGTATCTCGACGGATGCAAATGGGCGAGGCTGCGCGAGCCGCAGCTCGCCCAGCTTCGCCAGCTCGAGCAATGCAAGCAACATGGACAGGATCTGCCACGGCGCAGCATCACGTGCCACCAGATCACTCCAGCGCGCCGTGCGCCGGGCCATGATCACGTCGCGCACGATCGCGATCGCGCCCGCGACGTCCAGCGTCCGCGCCACGACGGTGTGAACGGTCGGCTCCTTCGTCACGCGCAGAATGCGATCCACCGCCGTCAGCAGCTCGCCCAGCGACAGGGACAGCGGTGCCGCCACCGATTCGCCACTCGCCTCGGGAAAGTACGCACGCGCGAAACGATTACGCCGGTCGTCGCCGCGCCGCTCGAGGATGTCCACGACTTCGCGCATCTGCTGATACTCGAGCAGGCGACGCACCAGTTCGGCACGCGGATCTTCCCAGGTTTCGGCCTCGCCATGGCGCGGCAGCAGCATCTGCGCCTTGATGCGGAGGAGGCGCGCGGCCAGCTCCAGATACTCGGCGGCGTCGTTCAGCTGCAGCACGCGAATGCGCAGCAGGAACTGCTTGGCGACGTGTGCGATCGGAATGTCGTAGATGTCGACCTTCTCGTCCCGGATCAGCGACAACAGCAGGTCGAGCGGCCCCGCGTAGGCCGGCAGATCCACCACGAAGCTCATCGGGGCGGTGGATTCGTCGGCCGGAGCGGCGGCGGCTGTGGCGACGCTCGTCACGTCGCCAGCGTGTGGCAGACCATTCTCCGGCGGACGACGGCGTCGATCATCGGTCGGGAGCGGCAGGAGAAGGGCACGCGAATGGAGATTCCGGGAGCGGCGGAGGTCGAACCGGCTGGCCGCCCAGACCGGCCCCGCAGGACTGGCCTCGGACGTCGCGCCGGAGCAGCATGGGAAGGTAAGAGCGCCGACGGTCGCGGCCAAGACAGCGAGAAAGATTGACAGTCGAGGCTCGATCCCTATCTTTCGCGGTTCGCCTCAGATGGCGAATCGTGTTCATTTTCTGAATTGGAGTTATCAGTGCCGAATATTGCCTCCGCAAAGAAGAACATGCGGAAGTCGCGTGCTGCTCAGGCACGCAATCGCGCGCAGCGTTCCGCGTTGCGCACCGCCCTCAAGAAGGCCAAGGCCGAGGGCGCGTCGGCAGAGGTTCGTGGAGTGGCTACCACGTTGCTTGATCGTGCCGCCCGCAAGGGTCTGATCCACAAGAACGCCGCTGCCCGGCAGAAGAGCCGTATGGCGAAGCGTGTCAACGCCGCTGCGGCAGCCTGAGTCGCGGATTGTCGTGAACGAAGTGAAAACGGGCGGGCCTTCGGGTCCGCCCGTTCTTCGTTTCTCCGGTAGCTCGAGCCGTAACCGCAACTGCAACACTTTTCACGCAGAGGCGCGAAGCAACGGAGGTGGGGAGCGCTCGGTTCGCCAGTTCGGCTTCCACGCCGCAGAAAAGTCCAGGTAAGGGGGAACCGCCCCGCCGCACGCAGTTCCCACAGCACCTCTCAGCATCTCGCCGCACGAACGCACGCTGGCCGGGAGCGGTCTCCCTTCCTCTGTTGCTTCGCGCCTCTGCGTGAAAAGTGTTGCTGTTGTTGTTGCGGTGGCGGCGGCGGCGGGATGGGAGTGGAACACAGAACGGGCGCCCTCGATGAGAGCGCCCGTTTCGATGCACCACCAACTGTACGACTACAGCACGGCGAGCTCGCCGCCGCAGCGTTCGCAGTACCACTCGGTCGCGAAGTTCATGGTGCCACACTCGCCGCAGCGGAGCGTCTTGGCTGCGTCCACTGGTACTTCGGGTGGTCCACTGGGCACGATGCGCAGCATCGGCGTCTCGGGCGACTGCGTTGCCGTCGCAACGGCGGCTGATTCCGGCGCCAAGGCGCTTTCACGCGGTGTCGGAGCGCTCGGCGTGGTGCGCAGGAAGCCGAGGTCCTCGACGTTCGTGCGAGGCTGCACCGTCTCCGCGACAGCCTGAGGTGCCGCATACTCGTGCGGCACGGGCGTGACCGACTCCGGCGTCGGAAATGCAAGAGGCAAGGCAGCCGGCTCGTTCGCCGATGCCTGCATCACCGGCGTCGGGTATTCGACCCGTGGGCTGCCAGCAACGGCACCGACCGTATCGCCGATCGAGCGGGCGCGCTGTGACGCCTCGGCCGCGGCTGCCAGGCTGCGCTGCACGTTGGCCAGTTCGCCCGCAATGGCCTGACGCTCGCTCGCGAGACGACCCAGCAGCGCCTCATGGCCGATGCGCACCTTGTCCCATTCATCGGCGTCGTACTCACCGACCATGTGACGCAGCTCACCCTCCGCATGCTCGTCACGACAGTTCTTCTCCTGCGCAGAAAGAGCACCGTCGCGCGATTGCAGCTCGCTGAGGGCCGCGTCGAGCGTGGGAGTATGCGCCGTGAACCCCTGCAGCACGGTGCGCAGACGGCTGGTGTAATCGGCGCGCACCTTTTCGAGCACGTGCGCCGGCACATCCGTCTTGCTCGCGAGCGCAGTGATCCAGCCTTCGTACTTCGTGCGCTCGGCACTCAGCGCGCCGACAGCCTCGAGAGCGTTGGTCACGTCAGTCATTCCTGGTCTCCATTAGATCGGTACCCGGGGCCGCCTCGCTGCGCGCATTACGCCGAGCCGCGCGCAGCGCGTCACAAGCGGCAGCATCCAACGTAACCACAGCGCCGAGCTGTTGCGCCAGATGGATCATCTTCGCACCATGTTCGAGGCTTTCCATCGCGAAATGTGCTTCCTGCAATGTGCGACCGAGCGCGACGGCACCGTGGTGCGCCAGCAAAATGACATCGTGCTCGCGGAACAGCGGCCGCAACGCTCTGCCCAGTTCCTCCGTACCCGGCTGGACGAACGGCGCGAGCGCAACGTCACCAACCGTCAGCATGAGTTCGGCAAGCACACCGTCCGGTACCGTCCGACCGACGAGCGTGAATGCGGTCGCCGTGACCGGATGCGCATGCACCACGGCCTGCACATCGTTGCGAACGGCGTAGGCGGCGAGGTGCAGGCCCATTTCGCTCGACGGGCGGTGGTATCCCGCCGTCTGCACACCGTCGAGCGTCACCTCGACCAGATCGTCGGCCGAGAGTGCGCCCTTGGCGAAGCCGGCGGGCGTGATGAGCAGTCGATCGTGTCCGGTGCGCAGCGAGACATTGCCATCCTGCCCCGCGATCAGCTGACGATCGGCCAGCGCGCAGCAGACGCGCACCATCTCTTCGCGCGCGCTGAACGCCGATTGGAGCCGATGCGGACGCAAGGCCATCAGTGGCGCCTCAGACGAGTGCGTCGCGCACGTGCACCTGCCGCCCACCGACGATGCAGCGCGCCACGCGACCCGACAGCGTCGATCCGAGCCATGGCGAGTTGCGTCCCTTGCTGCGGAAGTCGCTCCCCTGCACCGTCCAGGTCGCGGTCGCATCCAGCACCGTGACGTCAGCGAGCGCACCGCGACGCAGCGTGCCGCCCGGCAGGCCGAAGACGCGCGCGGGAGCACACGACATCTTGTCGACCAGCTGCGACAGCGTGATGGTGCCCGGTGAGACGAGCCAGGTCATGAGCACCGAGAGCGCGGTCTCGAGCCCGACGATCCCGTTGGGTGCATCGGCGAACTCACGATTCTTCTCGTCGTTGTGATGCGGGGCATGATCGGTCGCCACACAATCGATCGTGCCATCCTTGAGCGCGGCGACGAGCGCATCGACATCACGCTGTGTGCGGAGCGGCGGATTCATCTTCGCATTCGTGTCGTATTGCCCGACACGATCCTCGGTGAGCGTGAGATGGTGCGGACAGACCTCGGCCGTGACGGGAATCCCACGCTCCTTGCCCCACCGGATCAGCTCCACGCTGCCCCAGGTGCTCATGTGACAGAGATGCACGCGTCCTCCGGTGCGCCGCGCCAGCAGGATGTCACGGATCACCATGATCTCCTCACTCTCCGACGGGATGCCCTTGAGGCCGAGGCGGGCACTGATCACGCCCTCGTTCATGGTGCCGCCGTGTGCCAGTGTCGGCTCCTCGCAGTGGTCCGCGACCGGAATGCCGAAGGTGCGCGCGTACTCCAGCGCCGTGCGCATCAGTTGTGCACTCACCACCGGGCGTCCGTCATCGCTGACTGCCACTGCACCGGCTGCGACCATCTCGCCCATCTCGCTCAACTGCTGTCCGTTCATGCCCACCGAGATCGCGCCGATGGGGTACACGCGCGACGCATTCGCCTTGGCCGCCTGGGCAAGGATGAAGCCCACCGCCGCCTGATTGTCGGTGACCGGGTCGGTGTTCGGCATCGCGCAGACGGCGGTGAAACCACCAGCGGCGGCGGCTCGAGCACCGGTGGCGATCGTCTCGACATCTTCCCGGCCAGGTTCACGCAGGTGGCAGTGGACGTCGATGAAACCCGGCGTGACATGCATGCCGCGGCAGTCGATTCGCTCGGCGTCTTCAGGCCCGGCGATCCGGCCGCCGACGGCGGCGACCACGCCGTCGACCAACAGAATGTCGCCGATGCCATCGAGGCCGATCGAGGGATCGAGCAGGTGGCCGCCGGTGAGCAGCAGGGGTCGCGTCGTCATGCGTTGGTCATTCTCCTGCGGCCATGCCAGCCGCGGCGAGGTCGGGGCGTCCGCCCCGCAAGAGATACAGCACGGCCATGCGGATCGCGACGCCGTTGGTGACCTGATCGAGAATCAGGCTGTGCGGGCCGTCGGCCACATCGGAATCAATCTCCACGCCGCGATTCATCGGGCCCGGATGCAGGATCAGCAGGTCACGCGGCGAGCGCTCGAGGCGCTCACGTGTGACGCCGAACACGCGATTGTACTCGCGCAGCGAGGGGATGTAGCCCGCGGTCATCCGCTCGAGCTGCAGGCGCAGGATGTTCAGCGCGTCAGCCCACTCGATCGCCTGCTCGATGCGATCGAAGACGGTGACACCAAGCGCATCCTCGGCGCCGTTCGGCAACAGCGAGCGTGGACCGCAGACCGCGACCTCGGCACCCAGCTTGCGCAGACCGTGAATGTTCGAGCGAGCCACGCGGCTGTGCAGCACGTCGCCGCAGAGGCAGACGCGCTTGCCCGCGAGCGATCCCCACCTGTCGCGCAACGTCAGCAGGTCGAGCAGACCTTGCGTGGGATGCTCGTGCGTGCCGTCACCGGCATTGATCACGTTCGACTCGATGCGCTCGGCGAGAAATCTCGCGGCACCGCTGGCCTGGTGGCGAATGACCACCATGTCGATCTTCATCGCCTCGAGATTACGCGCCGTGTCCACCAGCGTCTCGCCCTTGCTCACCGACGAGTTGCCGATCGCGACGTTGACGGCATCGGCCGACATTCGCTTCTCGGCAAACTCGAAGCTCACGCGTGTACGCGTCGACGCCTCGAAGAAAAGGTTCACGATCGTCTCGCCACGCAGCGTCGGCACCTTCTTGATCGCGCGCAGGCTGATCGCCTTGAGCGGCTCAGCGGTATCGAGAATGGCAGTGATCTGCTCAGCGCTGAGCGACTCGAGGTCGAGCAGATCCTTGCCGAGGCTCGTCATGCGTCGCGAGTTCGCGCAGGTCCCACGACGACACTGTCGTCACCATCGAGTTCGGCGACGCGCACGTCGACCTGCGATCCGGCGGGCACGGTGACGGCCTTGCCG
Organism: Gemmatimonadales bacterium; assembly: GCA_038249795.1. Lineage (GTDB taxonomy): Bacteria > Gemmatimonadota > Gemmatimonadetes > Gemmatimonadales > Gemmatimonadaceae > JACMLX01. The sequence goes on from JBBSCZ010000035.1 coordinate 9,818, forward strand.
ATCACGTCGGCGCGGATCGGCAGCTCCTGCCCACCGCGGTCGATCAGCACGGCGAGGAGGATGCGCGCGGGGCGTCCAAAATCTGCGAGCTCATCGAGGGCGGCGCGGACGGTGCGGCCGGTGTAGAGCACGTCATCGACGATCACGACCTGCTTTCCGTCGATGTCGACCGGCAGCTCGGTGGCACCAACCAGCGGGCGCGGCCCGATCGTCTGCAGGTCGTCGCGATAGAGTGTGATGTCGAGGGCGCCGCGCGGCACGGGCACGCCTTCCCGCGCTTCGATCAGCTGGGCGAGGCGGGCGGCCAGTTGTACGCCGCGTCGCTGAATGCCAACCAGCACGAGCGAATCAGTGCCGTCGGTTCGCTCGACGATTTCGTCGGCCATGCGGCGCAGCGTGCGTTCGCAGGCTCGCGCGTCGAGAATGGTGTGGGTGGCGGTCATCGGCGGTGAATATGCCGGGTCGCCGACCGGAACTGAAGCGCGCCCGTCAGCCAGCGCGACGTTTTGCTCGCGCCGCAAGGACGGTGGCGGGATCGTCGCTGATCACACCCGTGACGCCCAGGTCCCAGAGCCGGTTGGCGTCCGCGGCGGTGTTCACCGTCCAGATGTGCACAGGGACACCGAGCTTCTGTCCCCAGCGCACGAATCGACCGATGGGCAATCGCACACCTGATGACGCCTCCGGGATGCACATCGCGGCATAGGGCATTCGGCGCGGGGCGTGACGCAGCATTCCGCGCAGCACAAGTGCGATCATGTCGCGCCGCGACGCGCCGCTCGACACGCCGGCGTGCCGCGCGTGGTGGATCGCGCCATGCAGGAAGCTGCCGACGATCGTGCGGTCGGTGGCGCCGTGCGCCGTCAGCGCCTCGAGGACCACCGGGGCAGCGTTCACCGTCTTGCATTCGATGATCAGTGGAATGCCACGGGTGAGTGCGAGCACTTCGTCGAGGAGCGGAATCACCGTCTGCCCGGCCGACGCATACGCACCGGTGAACGTCGTGGCTGCATCCAGTCGTCGCAATTGTTCGATCGTCGAGCGCTCGATCAGCAGATCGTCGCCGCAGGTGCGCGCGGTACTGGCATCGTGGTGGACCACTGCCACGCCGTCAGCGGTGATCCGCACGTCGAATTCCAGCGCATCGACGCCGAGGTCGATGGCGTGTTCGAACGACGGAAGGGTGTTCTCTGGCCGGACGGCGGCGGCGCCGCGATGCCCGATCACGAGCGGCCGCCCGAGCTGATGAATCACGGCCATCGTCGCACGGTGAAAGGGTGGCAAGTGCAACGGGGCGGCTCGCGTCCTGCGAGCCGCCCCGAACACTACGATCCCGCGCTTCAATCTCAGAACGTCGTCGAAATGCGGGTCATGGCAAGACGGCCGATGTCTGGCGTGCCGGCGAAGGTCGGTACGCGCTGATCGAACAGGTTGGTCACGTTCAGGCTCCACGTCAACCGGCGGCGCGCGTCCGAGCCGAAGCGCTTCGAGATGCCGACATCGACGAGGTTATTCACCGGAACCGGATCCAACGTGTAGTTGGCGCTGCGACCGACGACCGTGCCGGCGGTGACCAGCGGCTGCCCGGAGATGAACACACCGGAGTTCACCGGGAAGGCGTTCGAGTAGCGATAGCGCAGCTCGCCCCCCCAGCCGTTCTCGTCAGAGGTGTAGCGACCCGTCAGCGCCGCCTTGGCGCCTGGCGCGTTCAGCGCGAACGGCTGCGGCCCGACGTTCACATCGAAAATCACGTTGCTCACCACGCTGCCGGTGAGGTCCAGTGCGTAGTTCTGGCTGAGCGCGTAGCTCAGGCCGATGTCCGTGCCAAACACCTCGATCGTCTTGTCGAGACGCTGGTAGGTCGCGCGCAGATTGCCATTTGACACGATGCTGGCGTCGTCGAACGTCACGGTCCCCAGCGGCAGCGGGGCCATCACCGAGGCCAGGCTTGGCGCAATGGTACCGGCGATGCCCTGGATCTGCGCTGGCGTCAACGGCAATCCAGACCCCGCCAGTGCCGCAGCGGCCTGTCCGCCGATGTACTGCCCAAGCTGCTGGGGATTGCCGAACAGGACCGTTGGTGTCGCCAACGCTGCGGTCACGGCTACGTCGCCGCGACGCTGGTACCAGGTCGACACGTCGAAGCTGAGCTTCCCGCTGGATGACAGTCCTTTGTAGCCAATCTCGTACGTGTCATTGAATGACTGCGTGAGCGCGCCAAGATCACGCACTTCGGCTGGCTGCACACCAGGCGCGCCACGTGTCAGCGTCCCGGCGACATCGAGGGTTGCGCGCGTGGAGATCTGCGCCTCCGTCGGTGCCGCCGCACTGAGCCGCGACATGATGGAGCTCGCAGCAACGGCGGCACCGGCTGCTCCGAGCGTCGGTGTAAGCTGGGCCGTGAGCACGGCGCGCAGCGCGGGCGTCAGCGCCGTGGCGAGCGCCGGGAAGGCTGCTGCCGCGCTGGCAGCAACCGGTGTGCCGCCGCCGACCAGGGAGGATCGCATGCAGAACGAGCCGAATCCTGCGCCCGTGCACGAACGGTCGAACTGGTAGCCCGTTTTCGGCGGGTTCCCGTTGGCGATCACATCGTAGTTGAACGGCGCACCGGGGACCAACGCGCCGGCCCCGCCGAGTCCCGAGCGCACCTGACCGACGAGCGCCGAGAACGCGTTCCGGCCCTGTGGAAGGTCGAGGAAGAAGGCGAAGTTGCCCGGTGTGCTGAAGGCGCGATTGTACACGGCGCGCACGGTGCTGTTTGGCTCAGGCTTCCACTGCAGGGCCGCACGCGGAGACACTGCCGTGCCGTTGATGACGCTCGTCTGGTCGAGCCGAAGGGCCGCGAGAAGCTCCCACTTCGTTGCCAGCTGATAGCGGCCCTGCGTGTAGATACCCCGCTCGCTCACGTTGTCACGGTTTTCGTTGGCACCGTTGATCGTGTTACCCGTCCGGGGGTTCGTCCAGATGTAGTCGACACCGTACACGAGGTCGAGCGATCCAAAGGTGGCACCGTGCTGCAACTGGCCGGCCACGACGCGCGACAGATCGACGATGGGGCTGCCGGTGCGAAGCAGGAACGTGCCCGTGCTCGACAGCGTGTCAGCATTGCCGGCATCGGAGAGATTCGCAAAGACCTGGCCGAACAGGCGATTCCAGTTGAAACGCTGCTGCAGCGACGTCAGGCTCCAGTTGCGGATCTGGGATGCACCGTTGGCGCCAGTCAATTCGAGGGCGTTCATGACCTTCGCCTGTCCCAGCGTCGACACGAACTCCATGCCGTCGCGCGGGCGCCAGTCGAGGCGAGCCTCACCGGAATAACGCTGCGTCAGGAAATCGCGCTGGTTGGCTACGCGCACCGGCGCTGCCCCATCGGTGATCCGACGGGTGATCGAGTCCGGCTCGCCCGGGTCGTTGAAGCGCCAGTCTTCGCCGGTGAAATACTCGCCAGACACCTTGTACCCGAACTTCTTTCCCATCGTGCCGGCGTGCCGAAGGGCCCCGCGGAAGATGCTGCGCTCACCCCCATCCACCGTCAGCGTCGTGCCCTGCGAGGTGAACGGGCTCTTGGTGATCACGTGGAGCACGCCCGATGACGAATTGGGGCCATACAGTGCCGAGGCCGGACCAAGCAGCAGTTCGATCCGCTCGATGTCCTCGTTGGTGCCCGTCGACAGGAACGGCACGTTCACACGCAGCGAGGGCACGCCAGCAAAGCGATAGTCCTGCAGGGTCAACAGTGAGCCACTGAACGCGTTGTTGAATCCTCGCGCGACGATGTTGCTCTGGGCGATGCCGCCGGTCGAGACGTCGATACCGGGCTGCCCGCGCACGTGGTCGGCGACGGTGATCGACGGTCGGCGCTCGATCGCCTCGGTGGAAATGACCGAGACCGAGGCGGGCGCATCGAGCGCCTTCTCCAGGCGACGCGACACGGAGGTGACGACGGCATTGAGCTGCGTCGGAATCTCGTCCAGCGCAACGTTCAACACGGTTCCAGCTCCGACGCGAATGACCGTGCCGGGTGCGCGCTGCAACCTGAATCCGATCCGGCTGACGGTCACGGCATACGAGCCTGCGGCCAGACCGGTCACCGAGTACTGCCCGTTCTCGGCGCTCACTCCCACACCGAGTGTACGAGAACCGTCCACAACACTGATCCGCGCATTCTCGAGCGGGCGACCACCTTCGCGCGCCGTGATTCGACCGCTCAGCGATCCAGTCTGCGCAGCGGCTGTCGTGGCGAGCACGAGACTCGCCACGCCCGGTAGCAGGCGGCGTACAATGACAGGCAGCACTCAGCACCTCGTTGTGTGAAAGAGGCACGCCGATTCGGTGCTCCATCACGCGTCGGATACGACGCGTCGAAGCGGCGAGCCCACTGAGCCGTATGGTCCAGTGGGGCGAAGCTGACGAGCGGAACAAGCCGAGTCAATAGACACCGCTAATTTGCGTGGCCAATGACACCACGTTTCCCGGCAGATCTTGCCGAGTGCCAGGATTTGGAAGCGGGTGGTTACTGGCACAGCCTGGATCCGGCAGATGCCTACCCGATCAGCGCATCGCTGCGGGTGGCCCCTCCGGCACGCGGAGCACGATCTCGCGTCGGGCACTCGGTTGGCCCGGTGCCGTGATTTCGACAGCCAGCTGGTAGCGGCCCGGCTTCGTTTCCGGCATCGTCAGCGTCATGCGTCGACCCGGGCCGCCGTCGAGCTGTGCCGGGTCTGGAATGCGAAACGCGGCGCCACCCGCCGTGCCGCTGCCCGGGCGAAAGAGTGAGCCCAGGCGTCGGAATCCGCTCGCGGTATCCTTGGGCGTGATGGAGATCGTCACCGTCGCGCCGGGGTCACCGTAATATTCCCAATAGATGCCGAACGACTGCCCATCGCCGATGTCAGTGCCGCCGAGCGCCGAGGTCAGCACCTGGTCAAGGGTGGCGACGTCCGCCAAACCGGCCGACGCGGCATCGCTGGCACGAACGGAGAGAAGCAGCAGGTCGGACATCCGCGCGTCCGGCTCGATGGCCGTCACGCCAGTCCGGAAGCGGCCAGCGAACTTCCGCGTCTCGCTGAGAATTTCGAGGCTCGCCAGCAGCGTGTCGCGGAAGACTCCGGCATTCACCGCCACCGCACCCCGCAGCGGCAGTCCATCCTTCACCATGCGCGATACGCGCTGACCGGGCCCGCGCTCGAGCGTCAGCGCCGTGCGGGTCTTCCCGCGCTCGTAACGCGCCTTCCCTTCCAGCACGTACGCTCCCACCAGCAGCGTCGAATCGCCGCGGCGGAAGCGCACGAGTTGTCCACCCAACTCCTGGAAGCCACCCGGGGCGTACACCGGCGCGTAACGCATCTCCGCATACCGCGCATTGAGAGGATAATCCTCCGGCACTGCGGTGAAGGGATTCTTCAGTGCGGCCTCGCTCGGCATGAAATCGTGGCTCGGCGTGCGCTCGTGACCGATGGTGCTGGAGACCATCGAGCCACGCTGATCGATGATCGTGTTCTGCGTCGACCAAGCGACTGGCCAGCCATACCGGAACTGGGATTCACCGAACTCCGCCTTCCAAGGCCCGTACACCGTGGCAGTTCCCAGCTCGATCGCATTGTAGGTCCGGCGCGCGAAGAGCTCGTTGCGCAGATCATTGCCATCGAGATGCGCGAACGGCTTGCCCAGCCAGAAGACGCGGGTGTTGTAAGCAACACGCTCCGCACAGCTCTTACCGAGGTAGGCGAGGCTGTCGGCCTTTGCCAGCCAGGGTGCGATGTTCTGCCAGTCGCAGCGTTGCGCTGCGGGCATCTGAGTCAGTGCGGTGTTGAAGGCGCGTTCGGCGCCCGGCGCGTCAGCCTGTGCATGTCGCACGAAGCCGGTGAGCGCACTGCACCACCAGTCGGTCGCCTTGCACTCCGACACGACGAGGTTGGCTTCGGCGAAGTTCTTCGCTTCGATGGCGTACTTTACTCGCTGCCCGGCAATCCAGCCGTCACCGGGCGCGACCATCGCGGCTTCGCGCAGCGACTGCAGCAGCCGACGCCGCGCCATGCCGATCTCCGGTCGTTCCGGGCGTGGCGGGACGTCGTTGTTGTTATTCCAATAGAAGATGCTGCCGAATTGCACGTCGGGCGCCGCGGTCGCGCCACCGGAGCTGAAGCCGAGGGAGGCGTGTCGAGCCCGCTCGAACTCTGCCTGCGCCTGTCGCACGGAGTTGGCGGGACTGAGGGCGCTGGGCGTCGACGGTGTCGGTGCGGCCGTGGCGGGCGGCGCCACCTCGCCCTGCGCAGCGGCGGCGCTGCCGAGCGCAAGCAAGGGCAGAAGCCGACGCGTGCGGCGCACGATGCTCGTGAGTTTGACGAATGACATAGAGCGTAAATACGCACATGCGCACTGGAAGTGCCGTCGCGCCCGATCGGGCCGACGCCATCGCCGCGCGGTGGAGCACGGACAGGGTGGGATTCGAACCCACGAAACCCTTTCGAGTTCACACGCTTTCCAGGCGTGCGCCTTCAACCGCTCGGCCACCTGTCCTGTAGAGGGGGAACTGACCCCTCGGCCGCCGCCCAGCTCAGCCATTAGCCATTGATTAGCCATTGAATCGCAGGGCGGCGAGCGTGGGAACCTAGTCGAACCGGGGTCGAGAGGTGAGTCCCTGAGGAGCCGCTCGGCGAGAATCGGCGAGTGCACGCGGGCTTCCGTCGGGCGGACTTCCCGGGCGATCCACCGGCAAGTGTCGTCGCGCGCACGGCAGCCAGGTCACGTCTTCCCCTCCCGCCCTTGCCCACTCGGGTAACGCTGGTTCCGTGGTGCGCATCTGGCAACGCGCCCCGACGACCTCAGCGGCCGTGGAAACGAGAACGGAGCGCCGCCACCATGCATCGGCCACCGCTGGCGTGATCGGCCCAGCCGACGCAAGACGCCGGCACGTCATGAGATCCGGCAGCCACCCCACATTGCCCTCGCGCGGAGCAGCGTCACGGCAGTAGCCGCGCGAGCGTCTTGTCGAGTTCCGCGCCACGCAACCCGGTATTTACTGCGAGAATGACACCCTCACGGTCCACCAGCACCGCGGTCGGAAACGCAGTCACACCAAGGGCCTGCAACGCAGGACTCATCGGCCCCTCCCCTGCCCAGCCATGTAGCCACGGCATCGGCCACTTCGACTTCCGGAATGCCGCCACGCGATCCAGATCGAAATCCGTGTCGATGCTGAGAATGGTGAACCCACGGCTCGCATACTTCGCGTACGCGGCATGCAGCACGGGCATCTCGGCCACGCACGGCGCACACCACATGCCCCAGAAGTCGATCAACGTCACCGTACCGTGGAACGACGCATTGCTGATCGGCGCCGCGAGTGAGTCACCGAGCGCGCGCATCGTGAATTTGGGGAATGGCGCGCCTTCACGAAGGACACGCAGCCGCCCAAACGACGCTGGCATGGACTTGATGTTGGGATCCTCGGGGACCGCCGCCACGGCTTCGTCGATCAGTGCGTCGAGCGTCCGCTGATCCACCGCGCCCATCAAGCCAAAAATGAGAATTGTGTAGGCCTGAGCGCGCACCGCACTCGGCAATGCGCGATCCTGCGCCAGCGGCATCAGGTACGCCCGCCGCAGCGCCAGCCGCTCCTGCATCCGACGGTTCGAGTCGGCGGCGCTTGCGAAGGGCGTCGTATCGCTGAACGCAATGGCGAGACTTGCGGCCGCCATCGCGTCATTCTCGCGCAGGGCCGCGCTACCAGGTGGGATCGCGGCCAGGAAGGCACGCGCATCGTCCACAGGCTTCGGGCTGCCTTCATCAAAGAGCGAAAGCAGCGAGACATACGCAACGGCACGGACGCGCGGGTCTTGCGCCGGCCCGGTCAGCGCACGGGCGCGCGCCACCGCACGCGACCAGGTGCTGTCTGTTTCCGTCGGCCGAAGCGCGCGAAGGAGGCCGCGATTGGATTGCGCGTCCCACCGCTCGAACACCAACTGGTTGATACGCGCCACCGCCGAGTCAGCGGTGTGCGTCGTGATCGCGGCGGGTGTGCGATAGCGCGCGCCGAACGCTGGGACGTCGACGACAAAGTGCAGCGTGTCCTGCACGGGCGTCAGCACCCCAGCGTA